>NZ_NOIF01000082.1 GCF_002265265.1 Photobacterium sanguinicancri | reverse complement strand
TAGATAAGGGAAGAAGTGTCTAGCGCAGTAAGTAAACTCTCTAAATACCCGTAAAATCAGGTGAGTACCTGCGTGAAAATATACACAAAGAAAAGACGAATAAAGCCGAAGGAAAAGATGATAAGCAGAACAACAAGTGAACTCAACGCACAAAATAAGACACTTTAAAAGTAATTAAATACAGAGCGTTACCGTTTTAGCGTCGCAATATAAGCCACTTCATCACTAAATATATCTTCTTCAATATGTTGCCAGACTTGCTGATAGTCGTGTTCAGAAGACAAGGGTAACCAGCCCATACCATCCAGCATAATGTTGATGTTCATTAGAATAGATTGAGACTGTAAAATACGAGCAACGCAGCTACTATTTGCAGCATTATTGATTAAAGCGTTCGAGCCAAAGGCCATCGACCAGTTTGCAAAAATAATACTGTCGGTTGTCATCCCCTCTGGTAATGTCAGATCATGACTTGATAAACCACGAGCAAAAATCGCATCGGTAATCGCAACCAATTCTTCTTCTAAACGGTTAATATACGCTAAGCGTTCTGGTGAGGTTTTTTCAATGACCCATGGCGTACGTGACGTCAGTACACACATAGATAAGATAGGCTCTATACGGGCAAATAGATGATAGGCTACATGCATCGCGACCACTTTTTCTCTGCTTAACCCATCATAAGTTTGTGCACGACGAAACAGGGAGATTTCATGTAGTAATGCTTGGCTACCCAAGGCAGAAATAACGTCTTCTTTACTGGTAAAATGATTATAAATCGTGCCTTTAGAGTAAGGACTCGCCGCCGCGATTTTATCCATCGTCAGATTAGCAAAGCCTTCTTCTACGACTAACGCTTTCGCTATTACCAACAATTCATATTCACGATCTTCAATGGCTTGTTGTTTCTTCGTCAGCGTAGTCGAACGGTTGTCCGTGAGTTTACAGAACAACTTTTTCCCACCTTTACAACCAGTTACACCAAACATAACACCTCCACTCTACATCCATTTTAAGCTATAACACTACAAAAATTATTCGTATTCGTGCGCAGTAAAGAATATCACGTATTAATCAGCTGAAAGCAATATATTGACTTTTCGTCATTATTTACCAAATCAAGCACATCTGATCATGGATGATCAAGTAGATCTGCATCAATGCATTGTGTAATGGACCATCATTTCGCTTATAAATCTGTCGAGCTGATCACAAACTTCCGCTAGAATGGCAGCTCAAAAATTTCACGGTTGGAAAGCACACATGTATAAATTGGTTGCATTAGATATGGATGGCACACTCCTTAATAGTCATGGGGAGATCTCGCCAAGAACCCAAGACGCTATCGCCAAAGCGCGCAGCATGGGAGTACATGTCGTTCTTGCTTCTGGCCGACCATTGGAAGGCATGACAAAAGCATTAGCTGATTTAAGTATGACCAGCGACGATGACTACGTACTTAGCTACAATGCCTCAATGGTACAACGCGTTGCCAGCCAAACCGTTATTCGTAGCCAAATTCTAAAAGGTAGCGATGCTAAAAATATTGCCAGCCTTAGCCGAGATCTCGGTGTACACGTTCACGCCTTTTCACGCCGTTTTGGTTTAATAACACCAGAGAACAACGATTTTACTCGTCATGAAGCTGAAATTAATGGCCTAACGATCACTGAGCTTGATTTTGCGGAACTGGATAACAATGAAGACATCATGAAAGTAATGATGATTGATGAACCAGAGCGCTTATCAGCCGCGATAGCTCAGCTACCTTCGATGCTGCACGAACAGTACACTATCGTACAAAGCGCCCCGTTCTTTTTAGAGTTTCTTAACCCGAAAAGTAACAAAGGCGCAGGTGTTGGCATGTTAGCCGAACACTTGGGTATTGATGCGAGTGAAGTGATTTGCATGGGCGATGCAGGTAATGATAAACACATGCTGGAATACGCAGGTTTAGGAGTTGCTATGGCCAATGCGACCGACGATATTAAAGCCATTGCTGATCACATCACAGATAGCAACAACGACGATGGTGTTGCCAAAGTGATTGAAGAATTTATTCTTAATCGCTAAGTAATCAACGCCCTATTACTGTCATGTAAATAATAAAAAGAGCCATTTCGGCTCTTTTATACCCCCCCCCTCACCTAAGCAAAAAACAACCAATTAGCTCATCTTATTATTGAAGGCTAAATATGTCGGGGGTTAAATCAACAAACTCACACAAAGCGGGAATATCAAGCAAGACAATATGATTCCCTGACTCACTGATAAAGCCCTCTGTTTTTAACTTTTTAATTGATCGGGAAAGTGTCTCTGGTGTCATTCCTAGCTGGGTTGCCAGCAGCTTCTTGGTTACAGGAATAAGCACCCTTCTATCTTGTTTTTGCTGCAGTCGGTATATTTCTGCTAGCCTCATCACTAGCCTCTGGTTCGCATTCACTTGAGTTAAAATATTAACGGTATCCATAAGATGGTAAATACGATTGCTCATATAGGTCATTACTCTTACCGATACCTCAGGGGTGCAAGTGAAAATACGCAAAGTATTGGCGTAATCGAAAGAGAATAGCTCTGTATCCTGTTCAACACGGGCACTCATTGGATAAACCCTAGGATTCATAAACATTGCCATTTCAGCAATTAACTCCCCAGCCATAAACACCTTAAATAGCTTTTCGTCACCATTAGGCATAAGACGAAACAAAGACACCTTTCCCTTGCTGACCAAATACATACTTTTAGCTTCTTCACCTTGATTGAAAAGCTGATCACCAGCATTGAAGTGCACACGCCTACACTCCGAAAAAAGCTGCTTTTTCCCGTCTTCGTTTAACAGCGAGATAATGGAATCAGGCACTGGTTTTCCTTAGCTTGATAATAATCAAGCAGTGAATGTAAGCTAAACAGATAAGATGTAAATAATAATCATTACTGACAAGTATGCAATAAATACGCATCAATAAAGGAGCTATGATGGAAGGCATCAGCATAGGTTTCAGATTAATTACTCTGATCGCTCTCTTCGCCTTATTTGTACCTGTCACTCTCTTTACTTAGGAGCTGCTATGTCTGAAAAAGTTTTAATGCCAAATGAAAACCGTGAAATATCTAAAACTCCCGGCCATTGGGTATTGGCTCAGTTGGGCAAAAAGGTATTACGCCCCGGAGGTAAAGAACTAACGCAAAAAATGCTAAAAGGTTTAAATATTACCGCTAACGACAACGTCGTCGAATTTGCCCCAGGAATGGGCTATACCGCTCGTCTCTGCCTATTACAGTCGCCAAAAACGTATACAGCTATCGAGCAAAATGAGCAAGCCGCAGCTATTGTGCGCGCTTACCTTAATGGAGAGTCGCAAACTTGCCGTGTAGGGAATGCACAAAATACAGGCCTAGATAATGCAGTCGCAACTGTCGTTTATGGTGAAGCGATGCTAACCATGCAGTCTGATACGCGTAAGAATGAAATAATTGCAGAAGCAGGGCGCATTCTAGCCGCTGGTGGACGCTACGCTATCCATGAACTTTGCATTACTCCTGATGGTATTAATGATGACAACAAGCGCTTGATCCAAAAAGAAGTGACCGAGGCTATTCAGCACCCTGCGAAGCCAATAACACCATCTGAGTGGAAAAAGCTGATGCAAGATAATGGCTTTGAAATAGAGTTTGAGGCAATTGCTCCCATGCATCTACTTGAGCCAAAAAGAATGATTGGTGATGAAGGTTTTTGGGGATTTTTTAAAATTGCAAAAAACATATTAACCAAGCCAAAAGCAAGAAAACGAGTTCTCGGTATGCGTAAAGTGTTCCGTAAGCACAACAAAAATTTATCGGCCATTACACTCGTTGCAAAGAAAAAAAGTTAGTGACCATATTTTCCCCATGAGATCCCACCAAAAAACAAAGGTAAGTGACCTAAATCTAATTATTCGTATTATTGGCTGTCACCTATAATTTTATAGGCGTACTGTGGATATTCTAAAATACGAATTATCAGAGGTGATTATGAGTTTGTTTTATGTAGATAAAAATGCACAAGATAATGGCGATCATGAAGTTCATACAGCAACTTGTACTCACAGTCCTGGTATAGAAAACTGTGACCCTCTTGGCTACCATACCGCATGTAGCACCGCCTTAAATGCCGCCAAGAAAATATATCCACAATCTAATGGCTGCTACTACTGTTCATATTCGAGTTACTCATCTGTAGATAAATAATAGTTCCGATAAAAACCGTGAAAAAGGCAAGGCACCACAAAGTTAGCATCACTGCATTTAACTTGCCGAAGCAGAGTTAACAAAGGTCAAATGTAATACTGCTATTGTGGAAATTGGTCTGGCTATATTTAAGCAATACGTAACTAAATAACCGAAAATAAAACAAAGGGGATATTTTAATATCCCCCATTAGCTATGATTAGAGCCAAGTGCTTATTTCACATCACCTATCTTCGCTTTTAATTGAGCGATGACATAATCTGGCGCAATCTTTCCTAGTTCATCTAAACACTGTTCTGTCTTATCATTTGCAGTGCGAACATAAATATCGCACACCGCATATAGCTGCTCTGGTGCACCTGAAATCAAGTAAGCTTGTTCAAATGATTTCACCGACTTATCTATATCTAATGGCTCTTGTAACACACCATTTAAATACCAAAAATAGCTATTAGTTTGTGCCATATTCGCGGCAATTTCGATCGCATTCGCCGCTTTAGCTTTCTGCTCTAAGCGTACTAAGGTTAGTGCTTGTGAGTAATACAAGTTGGACTCATTTGGCTGAAGAACAATCGCTTTATCCAACGCCACAAGAGCTTGCTCATCTTTACCTTGGGCGCGTAAATTATCAGCTACACTCAACCAAACCTGAGCATTTTTGGGATTGGCTTTGATCAAGGTCTCATACAGCGACTGCGCTTGATCCCACTCTTGATGCCAGCGGTAAACATCAGCTAATAACAAAGCTGACTTTAGATTCAACTGTACATTCTCAGACGTACTTTCTTGTATATCTTCTTGTATATGGCCTTTTACATTAGCTTGAGCGCTAAGAAATACCACCAGCTCTTGATAGGCAGATTCAATAGTGTGTTGTTGCTTTGGTGACATGTTGCCAAAATCACGGATTAAATTGGTTGTAGCTGTCACTCTGACCTGCTGGTTTGGATCGGTTAACAATGGCTCCAGCATTCGCCAGCGATTAGTAAATTGGTAAGGTTCCGCCGCAATAACAGCAGCTTCTCTCACTGCCTCGCTGTCATCTTGCAAACCTCGCACCACGGCAACAAGACTGTTTTGGCTCGGGTATGGTGCCAGCTGGCGTAAAGCATTGGCTCTTACTTGCGCACTCTGGCGTTTATCTTGCGCGGTATACACCCACTGTTGTACTTGCTCGGGGCTAATATTATCCACTGAATTTTGCGCTGATGATGACTGAGTATGCTCATCATCAGTAAATGTCGTCGTATCAGGCTGAACCAATACGTTATGTTCAGCTTGATTAGATGCACCGCTATCTGTGTTTATAGTAAATGTGTTCGCCGCATACACAGGTGTCGTCATCAGCGCCAACGTAGTCAATACTGTTAAGAGTTTCTTCATCATATTGATCCTAAAACTTGGTTGGAAATGCGTGCACACGCCTAGCTTGTAGCGCCATCACTTCATCGCTGTATTTACCATGTGCGACTGGGTTCCCCGTCATACGCAACACATACGCCATTGCCTTGTCTGCATGGCTAAAGAATTTATGCCACCCCGCACATAAATAGTTAAGCCCCGGCTCCCCTTCTTTGGTGCGAATGAAACGATTTTTCGGACACTCACCATGACAAGCAAATTTATAATCACATTGCTGACATTGCGTCGTCAAAGTTCGGGATTTCGCAAAACCAAACTTTTGCTGTTCAGGGGAATACGCCATCTCATCAAGCTTCTGATGATGAATATTGCCAACTTTATACTCAGGGTAAACGTAGTGGTCGCAGGTAAAGACATCGCCATTGGGCTCCATCGCCAACCCTTTGCCGCAGATCTCACCTAGCGTGCATAAGGGGTTCTTGCGACCCATCCAAGTCTCCACACTGGCTTCAAAGTATTGAACAAAGACTTTACCCAGATCCTTCGTTACCCACTCATCAAACACCGCAATCAAAAAGTCACCCCATGCATCAGCAGACACACACCAAGGTTCAACTACAGAGGCTTTGTGGTACGGGTTTAATCGGGCATCGCCTTGCGTTAACTGATCTTGTGGCTGCCATTTTTGCGGCGCTGTCGTACGAAATGTTTTTTGCTCAACAATCGGAATAAACTGCATTTGTGGCGACTTCACCACATCACGCAAAAAGCGGTAAACCTCTAGTGGGTTTTGGCTGGTTAAGTTATTCACACAGGTTAAAGTCGCAAAGTTGACCTTGTACTTGTGTAATAGCTCAACCGCTTTCATCACTTGCTTAAACGTACCGCGCCCAGCTTTGTTGGTACGATAGGTGTTATGCAGTAGCTCGGGTCCATCAATACTTAATCCAATTAAGAAATTATTGTCAGCCAAAAACGCACACCACTCATCGTTAAGTAAGGTGCCATTAGTTTGCAAATCATTTGAAATTTTCACGCCTGTTGGCTGATATTTCTTCTGGAATGCGACTATTTTCTGAAAGTATTCCAACCCGAGCATCGTCGGCTCACCACCTTGCCACGAGAAGATGATTTCAGGGGTGTTTTGCCCTTCGATGTATTGTCGAATGTAAGTTTCTAATGTGTCGTCATCCATTTTTGGCGAACAGCCTTTTTTGTACTCCAGCAAATCCTGTTTGCTCAAGTAATAGCAGTAAGTGCAATCAATATTACAAGCAGCACCTATGGGCTTTGCCATCACGTGCAAACGCTTGGACGCCTTACCGTTAAACTGTGGACCTTGAGTGACTAACATATCTCACCTTTCGAGCGACAAACTAAGAGTGACCATAATAAAACCTGCCCTGCGCTATAGCTTGTTATACCCCTTATAACCAATGGGAATGGGAAGATTGCCTACAATGGATGCTCGCTTGATTAGGTTTTGGCTCAGCTCAACATGGCCTCAATGTAATCTCGGCTTAGCTTCGATTTGGAGATACATCCATGTTTGCATTAGGTTCTAAATACTCTCTCGCGGCCATTGCGATAAGCGCAGTTACTCTAACTGGCTTATTTGCCTGCACCATGTCAACAACACCTCACCCTATCGCACAGCAAATTGATAGCAACATGGTGCGAGTCGAAGGCGGTAGCTTTGTCATGGGCTCAAATCAGCCAAATGCCAGTAAAGCAGAAAGCCCAGCAAGAGACGTTACGGTAGATAACTTCTACATATCAAAATTCGAAGTGACTCAAGCGTTGTTTGAATCTGTGATGGGATCATCACTGAGCTACTTTAAAGCGCCCGACATTCCAGTAAATAACCTCAGTTGGCAGCAAGCCAATTTCTTTATTGAGCAACTCAACGAACTCACAGGCGAAAATTACCGTTTACCCACCGAAGCCGAATGGGAATTTGCAGCAATCGGTGGCAACAAGAGCCAAGGTTTTACTTATAGTGGTTCGAATAACCTTGATGACGTCGCCTGGTATGCGGCCAATGCAAATAACAAAGCGCACCCCATTGGTCAGAAACAACCCAACGAGCTTGGGTTATACGACATGACAGGTAATGTCGGTGAATTTGTTATCGACGCCTTTGACGACACCTTTTACCGTTATGGCCCTACCGAAAATCCCAATAATGCCAAAGATGAAAAGGCAGGTTTAGCCCACAAATCTGTTCGTGGTGGTAGCTTCGCCTATGACCCTGATGAATCAGAGAATTTCCGTCGCGACTTTGCCAGTCAGTCTATAATTATGTCCGATATGGGGCTTAGGTTGGCTAAAGACGCTAATTAAGATCGAGTAAACTCGAGAAGCGACGTTTAATGCCACCTATGGGGTCTTAGAGTACCTGTCTATGGTTAGGGAGAGGATTAATCACGCTGTTCTCATTTACGTTTCACCTCAATGTATTGCATCAATACACTCCAATTTAGGTAAATAATAATATGAACAAAAAACATATCTGTACCCTCGCAGTCTTATCAGGCCTATCTTTCTCAACCATGGCGATGGATTGCGACCCTAACCAGCTACCATCGTGGAAAGATGGTGACAGTAAGGCTGCAATTGTAACCTTTGTTGAACAATCCACAGACACGTCAAAAGATACCTTTGTTCCTGTCGCAGACCGCATTGCGGTATTTGACAACGACGGTACCTTGTGGTCAGAAAAGCCCTATTATTTCCAACTGGCTTTCGCGCTTGATCAAGTCAAAGCAATGGCAAAAGATCACCCAGAATGGAAAACACAGGCACCGTTTAAGTTCGTACTAGCCAATGACATTGAAAGCGTATTTGCAGGCGGCGAAGAAGCACTGCTTGAGATCGTCAAAGTCACTCATAGTGGTATGGCGGTTGAGGAATACCAACAAACTGTCGACCAATGGCTAACCACAGCGAAAGATAAGCGATTCAACAAAGCCTATACTGAGCTTACCTACAAGCCAATGCGTGAAATGCTCACTTACTTACAAGCGAATGATTTTAAAACGTATATTGTGTCAGGCGGTGGCGTAGACTTTATGCGAGCATGGGCACCAGAGGTGTACAATATTCCAGCAGAACAAATCATTGGCAGTGCCCTTAAATATCAATACGCATACAATAATGGTCAACCAACCATTACCAAAATGGGTGAGATCCTCACTATTGATGATAAAGGTGGCAAGCCTGAAAACATCCAGCATATTATAGGTAAAAAGCCTGTACTCGCCGTCGGTAACTCAGACGGTGACCACGCGATGATGCAATGGGCGACCAGCCAACCCAATTCTATGGCGATGATTGTGCACCACACTGACGAAGCACGTGAATGGAAATATGACCGTAAGTCCAGTGTTGGGCAACTAGACAAAGCAATGGATGAAGCCAATACCCGCGACAACTGGCATCTTATTGATATGAAAAATGAATGGTGCACCGTGTACTAAGCTCTTCAGCCAACACACTAAGAGCTCCTTACTTTGAGGAGCTCTTAAAGCAAAGAATACCAATCGTCAGGTTCTAGTCTCCGCTAACTTTTCTTTATGACTTTCCCCGCTTGCTTCACTTGATTCCTCAGCCACTTATGGGCACTTTCACTGGTCCGGCTCGGGTGCCAAATCGCACATAAGTCATAAACCTTATCGGTAAATGGCAGCGGAATGCCTTTTACATCATAAGTATTTTCAAATGCCTTAATGGTCGATTCTGGCAACATACCTATGTACTCACTATTGTGGATCACAGGTAACATTTCCACTACACCGGGTGCTCGATACTTAATCTCTCGTTTATCAAGGTCTGCGATATCTTCATCGTTCAAGATACTTTTCCTACTGTGCCAACGAGACACCACTACGTGCTGTTCTTTTAAAAACTGTTCAGGTGTGATGGAATCTTTGATACGCGGATGTTGTGCACTACATACCACCAATAAGCGCTCTGAAAGAATCGGCTCTACTTTTAATACTGTTCGGCCTCGAGGGGCTAAATCAACGATCAGATCATAGCGTTGTAACCGTAAATCACTTTCAAAATCTTCAGTAAACAACGGGTGCACTTCAATAGAAATATGCGGCGCTTGTTCGTGGATCTGTTTCATTAATTGCGGCATCAATTCATAACTCGCAGCCGAGACACATGCAACTGAAAAAATACGATTTGAGACTTTAGGATCAAATGCCCGTGAAGCTGATAAGGTCGAACTAAAATTTTTAAATGCAGCAGACATCGCGGGGTAAATATCGCGGGCAAACGTGGTTGGCTCAACACCTGAAGTATTACGATGAAACAACGGATCATCATAGATCTCACGCAAGCGTTTCAGTGCTTTACTGACGGCAGGCTGAGTAATATCCATCCGCTTGGCGGCGCGCGATAGATTTTGCTCTTCAAAGATAGCAACAAAAATGGGGATTAAATTGAGTTCAGTACTTTTCATTCTTCCTGCTGATAAAGCAAAACCCATTAAGCATGATGAAGCAAGCTTAATGGGTTGAATACATGTAATTCGAGTGTAGGAAATCCCACGAAACGGGGCGAGTGTTATTGCTCAATAGTTTGAGCTAAAGTTCGTTTTTAGTGTTTATTGTCTCTAATGCAGGTAACGCTTTAGGCAAAGAGCAGCCTTTTATTGTCACCTTCTTTATTTTTAACCACACACGGATAAATCCTGCACGACTTAGCTTGGCTTGCTGCAACCGCTGACTCAATGACTGCCACGATGATGAGGCTTGATACTGATGCAATTCTAGCTGTTGAGTTTGTCCTCGCAGTTTTCGGTATACCAATACGCGTGCGGTGGCCCAGCTTTTCGTTTTTAGTGCGCGGCTAAAGACTAACCATTGTGGCGTAGGTCGGGTACGGTAATAACGCACTAGCATCCGCATCAAGATATAGCTGGTCACCAGCAAAGCAAGCACGGTAAACAAAACAGGGCCGTAAAGCGATAGCCAAGAGCCCACGGTGTGTTTAACTGTAAAATGACGCCCTTCAAGTGTCAGTGTCTCAAGCTGCTGCGTTTTCGTGTTCCACCACTGTAACTTCAGGTTTGGAAAGTATAGATCGCCTCCTTTTTGCAGTACGTACACCACCTCTTCTGTTCGTGATGACTGATAATTTCCCCGTGACTGGCTATCGGCTAATGCATTGGGCTGCGGGTAGCGATGATAACTATCACTCGGCTCATGATTCTCTGTCGCGGCTAGCAAGGGAGGAAGCAACACCGATAAAGTATCTGTACCTGTCAGCGTCACGCTGCGCGTAATGCTATCGCCGACTTTTAGCTCGCCCTGTTCACGCGATACTTGCCATTGCTCGGTCGCGGTTAACGCACTGGCTGCAACCCATGCCTGGTCTCCACTTAATAAACCAGACGGTAAACTGGCCTTAAATGCCAATGGCGGTGTGGATAAATTCGCTTGTATGTTCTTGCCATTTGGCGCTGAAACTTGAGCTGTCACACTCGTCGGTGGAATATGAAATTGTCCCGACACCTGTGGATATAAGGTAATTTCCCAGCGTTGAACAGACCAGGTTTGTCCATCACGACGCTGGGTATAATTGGTCGCTAACGGATTACGTTGCTTAACAATGACATTAGGGATTTCAATATTGCCTATCCGTGTACCACCGGTTAACCAACGTGGGGTCGAGACTTCAACCACCATGACGATCTGTTCACTAACCGCATACACTGCTTCTTTCTGATCAAGTGTTCTTTCATCACTGGCGGTATTACTATGCTTTGTACTTTGAGTAGCTTTGGCATTTTTATCAGCCCCTTCAAGCCAAGCATTCACACTCACCAAGTTTTTCATCTCAGCCCGATCAGACTTAGGGGTGATGCCACTTTCAGCGGCCATAACAGGTTGTAAAAACAATAAGATAAGACTGAGTAAGATCCACTTCGGCTTATTCGTTGGGTTCATCAGAGCCTCC
Source organism: Photobacterium sanguinicancri (assembly GCF_002265265.1). GTDB lineage: Bacteria > Pseudomonadota > Gammaproteobacteria > Enterobacterales > Vibrionaceae > Photobacterium > Photobacterium sanguinicancri. The sequence continues at coordinate 8,132 of NZ_NOIF01000082.1, read as the reverse complement.
TTGTGAGGTAGCAGAGCCAAGTTTGCCCTGAGCCGCCATTTGCTCTATACGCTGTAACTGGAATTTGGCGCGCAAAAAGTATTTAGGATCAGCCTCTACCCGTCGCAGCCATTTATCGGCCAGTTCATCACTCCCGAGAATTTCATTGGCATTGAGCATCTCTCGTACCATCATTTCTGAACTCACTTGCTCTTCTGCCCCTTCGGCAGTTTGTGGCTTATCACCAAGTTCAAACGATTCTTCAGGGCCATCGGTCGTGCCTGCTTGACTTTCACTGGTGCGGTTAATTTCTTCAACAATGCCTTTAATTACTTGGTAATTATGATCCGCTTGCTGACGAATAGGTTCGGTTTGCGCATGCTGCGCCAGTTGTAAGAACATGTCGCGTGCCGCGAGATATTCTCGCTGACGAGCCAACGCATTCGCGGCATTGAATAACCCTAATTCACGTTGTGCAGAACGCGTGTTATCAAGTGCCTCGCTACCCGTCTTTCCTACTTCCTGACTAACAACTGCTGGGCTTTGCTTACCCACTTGTAAAAAGGCACTGTGCGCCAACTGATATTCAGCGCCATAGTAATACGCCACGCCTTTGCGTAAGGGATCAGTAAAGTGCTGCGCCGCTTTGACATACTCTTGCTGGTTAAAATAAAGCTGTCCTTGCTGATCTGGCGTTAACCACATATCGAGCCACCATGCCGACACACGGTCAAATACTGTGACCGTGTCGGTTTCTGCCGCAATTTCTTCTGCCGTTGGTGCCGCTTTCGTGTGAACACTTTGTGCTGACACAGGCGCCGAAAATGTCACGGGGAAAAGCACTGCCGCCACCAAGCACCATTGAACCAGCCACCCTTTACGAAACCACAACAGCAAAATAAAGGTGATAGGAAACAACACGTAATAGCCCATGTCTTTCCATGGCATTGCAGGTTCATTATTGAGCTGCATGTGTCGCTCAACATAACGATTCAAGGTTTGTACATCACTGGCATCAACCGAAACCTCGACCAATTTTCCCTCAGTACTGTCTGCCAATTGGTTTAAAGATTTCAAATCAAAAGGCTGATGACTCACCACATCCGAGTTCCCCATCGCCAGCACTAATAACTGGTGAGGGCTATTTGCAAAATAAGCACTAAAAGCGTCGATCGTGGTGGGGTTTGCACCGTCGGTAATTAATAAAACCGACCCCGCTAATTCGTTACCCAACAAGCTAGAGATAAGCGGTAAGGCTTGCTCGGCAGATTTACCAGACTCCGGCATAATGCTCGGATCAATCGCCGCTAGAAATGGTGTAAACACATCGCTATCCTGGGTGGGTGGCATCGCCGTATGGGCAGAACCGCTATACACCACTAACCCTGTTTTACCGCCTTGCCTTAGCGCCAACAGGTCACGGACCTTTTGCTTAGCGCGCTCTAGACGGCTTGGCGCTACATCTTTTTCTAACATGGACTCGCTGGCATCCATCACCACCAGCATGGTCGCTTTGTCTTCACCAAAAGGGGACGCTTCACGCTGCCAACTCGGGCCTGTACATACTAAAATCGCCAGCACCATCAACAGAGTCAGCACTTTTAGCGGAAATTGTTTTTTCCAACCTTTCTCACCAATCGTCAGCGCGTCACGTAAATGCTTTGGCAACACCTGCTGCCATGTTGATGCATCATCAAGCTGCCAGCGCCAATAAACCGTGACTGCCAAGGGAATAAACGCGAGTAACCACCAAGGGCGAATAAAGTGAAAAGCGGTCAGCACTTGCTGCCAAAACAAAGAATCAGTCATGATCACTACCTCCTACTGTTGCAGCTGCTCGCTCTCGCTGTTTCGTCACCACCCTTCGTTTTAAGGTCAATATGAAGAAAGTCAGTAAATAGATCACCACAACCGCACTGATCAAGTAATGGTGAATCGTCTGTTTAGGCCGATAGGTTGTCGCTTCATAAAGTGCAGGTTCTAGCTCACCGATAGTGGCATAGGCTTGTTCCAGCTCAGACTGATTCAAGGCTTGAAAAGATTGACCACCAGACAAGGCAGCAACACGTTTAATTGTATTCATATCTAACGCCTGCTCACCAACGGTTGCGGGATCTCCCATGGAGACCATGTGAATGCGTACACCTTTCGCCCCTGCCACTTTGGCCGCTTCTATAGGCTCAACAAAGCTGCCTGTGTCGTTGCCATCTGTCAGCACAATCGCCACTTTTTCTCTCTCAGGTTGGCTAGGGTCTTGGTCTTGGTCTTGGTCTTGGTCTTGGATATAAGCCTGATCAAAGACTTTAATCGCCAAACCAATCGCATCCCCCAAGTGCGTACTTTGCCCTGCCATCGCAACATCTGTTTGCTGTAACAGATCCAGCCAAGCTTGCTGATCGGCAGTAAACGGGGTTTGTAAAAACGCAGCGTCACCAAACAAAATTAAACCAAGACGATCCCCTTGACGCGTGTTAGCAAAATCCGTCAACACTTGCTTAGCTGCAGCCAAACGAGAGATACGTTGTCCCGCTTGAATCCCCTTTTCGGGGTTATCTTGAGTCGCAACAAAGTCGGTCTCTGCCATCGAGCCAGATAAATCCACCACCACCATGACATCACGACCAAACTGCTCACGCACCTGAGGCTTACCTAAAATCATTGGCTTAGCCAATGCAGTGATGACCAATAACCAAGATATGATTAAGCTCACTCGTTGCCACCAGCTCGGCGTTAATTGGCTTGCACCTTGGTTGGGTGTTTCTCCCAACACCGCCATTAAGGTGTCAAAAAATGGAATTTTTATTGCCGTTTTCTTGGTGCGATAAGCGGGAATAAACCAATACACCAACAGAGGAAGTGGCAATAACAAGAAGCTGTAGGGGTGAACGAATTCAATCGATGCCCCTAGCCATGCGCTAAATATTGTCATCATTGCGCCCCTTTATTGCTTGCGCTAATTGACTCTGGCTTACGATGAAGCAGCAACCACGTACGGGTATGCTCAATCAACGTCGCTAATTCGGGTTCGGTCAGAGTACGGTGACTCGACAAACTTGCCGCTAACCACTTTTTGCCAAGCTCCCCCTGATACTGAAAATTTGACTGAAAGTCAGACTGAAAATCAGGCTGTAAATCAGGCTGTAAATCAGCATGATGTGCAGGCTTAACCTCAGCATCACCCTTGACGCTGCTCGGCGTTGCCGATGGCAATAAGCTATCAAGTTTTTGTAATAAAGCGTCCCCAAATAATGCCGCATTTTGGGGTTCGAGATAAACCAACACGGCTTTGAGAATGGTTAATAAAGATGTCGCACTTTCGCGGGGTAAGCCAAGATCGAGTGTTGCCAATGCTTGCAAAGCTTCGCGGCGATAGCGGTTTTGCCACCACACTTTGATGCGACGATAGCCCCAGACGAAACAAGCCATCAAGATCACGAGGGCCAGTATCTGCCAGCCTATGGTTTGTGGCCACCACGCCACAGATTCTGGGACAGCCACATCAACAATATCGCGTAAAATATAGGTACTAGGTGGGGTGTGAATGCTCATTAACGCCCTCCCACCGCACGTTTAAATTGTTCGAGATGCAGCCCTTGGGTATCAAGTTCGATCATAGGGAGATGTTGCACCGCCATAAGCTGTAATAGCTGTTGTTTTTTTAATTGATGGTGTTGTTCTAACCCTTGGCGGGCTTTCTCCATCTGTTGGCGATTAGCAAGATTAAATTGATAATCACCGTCCCCCACCACCCAAGGCGTAAACGTGCTGGAGTCTGTAGCTATGTCTGCAGAATGCATAGCCACAAAAGCACTTTCTAAAGGGTCAGCAATGAGTACGCCTAACACATCGTTATGCTTTTGCAGGTGCTTTAAATGAAGAATGTCATCGCTAGTGACGCCAGACCAATCACTCAAAAATATAATGGTGTTATTGCGGCATTTTAATCGACCAAGCAATCGCACCAAGGCCGCCATACCAACATCTGGGCTATCTTGGCGACTGACATCCAAGGCTTGATTAGCTTGAGCTAATTGATTGAGATTAGACAACACGTTAGCTTGCGAACGCTTAGGCATGCTGTATTCGATGTTATCGTGACGACTGATCACAAAACCGACCCGATCGCTGTCTTTCAGCACTCGCCACGCAGTTAAGGCAGCGATTTCAGCAGCGACCACCGATTTCATCATATTAACCGATGAAAAAAACATGCTGCTGCGCTGGTCAACACAAAGGATCACGCTACGATCTTTCTCTTCGGTATAACTTCGTACATGAGGCTTACCCGTTCGCATCGTGACTTTCCAATCAAGGTTACGAATATCATCACCTTGTTGGTAATGACGTAGCTCTTCAAAGTTCAGCCCTCGTCCACGAAACGATGAATGGTGCCGACCCGATAACGCGCTACCCGCTTTACGCTGAGGAAGGAAACTGAACCCATCAACCTGCGCTTGGAGTCTCACTAAGCGTGAGTAATCACAGTAAATTCGCTCATCGAGTTGCTTCGAAGAATGATTTGAGGAGTGCTTTGAAGTGTCACCTTTTCTTCTATCTACCTCATCTTTGAAAGTCATAGTGCCGCCTTAGCCAATAACGACATGATCAAGGAGCTCATTCACCACATCTTGGCGCGTAATGCCATCGGCTAACGCGTCATAGGTCAGCGTAAATCTGTGCCCGAGCACATTGGCAGCAACCGCGCGGATATCATCAGGCTCGACGTATGTTTTACCTTGTAGCCATGCATTGGCGCGCGCACATTTATCTAATGCAATTGAAGCACGAGGACTCGCGCCGACATCAATCCAACGAGCAAGACGAGAGTCAGGGTAACGCTCGGGTTTTCGTGTCGCCATCACAAGGCCCACGATATAACGCTCAATGAGGTCAGACACTTCAACCGTTGGCAGAGCTTGGCGTGCCGCTAAGATATTGGCAGGATCGATAGTACGTACTTGGGTCTGGGTATCAGCGAGACTATCGCCACCGTTTACAGCACTATTCAAAGTACCATTCAAAGCGCTATTCGAAGTGCTATCGGGATTCACCACTTCTTCACTGCGCACTAAACGAATAATCTCGGCTTCTGCATCATCGTCAGGGTAATCAACGGTGACCTTCATGATGAAGCGATCCATCTGCGCTTCTGGCAGTGGATATGTCCCTTCTTGTTCAATTGGGTTTTGGGTCGCCAATACCATGAAAAGCTCGGGTAATTGATGGGTTTTATCCCCGACAGTAATGGTGTTTTCCGCCATCGCTTCAAGCAAGGCCGCTTGCACTTTGGCTGGCGCACGGTTAATTTCATCAGCAAGCACTATGCTGTTAAAAATAGGACCTGGCTGGAAATGTAACTGTGGTTTCCCATCAAGATCTTGATACACCTCAGTGCCAGTGACATCCGAAGGAAGGAGATCTGGGGTAAATTGGATCCGACCAAAATCCGTATTCAAGGCGTTTGCTAAGGATTTCACCGAACGCGTTTTCGCTGTTCCCGGTAGACCTTCCAGCAACACGTGCCCATTGGTGAGTAACCCTATCACCAAAGCCTGAACCACATGGCTTTGCCCTATGACGCTTTTTTCAGTTTGTTGAATTAATTGATTAATAGCTTGCTGTGCGTGGTTCATAACGTGCCCTCGAATGCTCAATGCTTCACTATGTACAACCTACCCTCAAATCCCATAACTATTGGTTATAAAACTCATACTGACTGCGCGACAATTCGATCACTTTACCCGTATGTAACGCTGTAATTGTTGAATTGCTTCAGGCGGTGCAACACCCTCTAACTGGCTGGAACACTGCTCAAACGCTTGTGCTATTTCAGCTTGAGCGATATCACTTTGAACTATTTCACCTTGCGCATAGTTACGTGCCAAGACTTCGCACTCAGCATATAAATGTTGCGGATTGCTTCCGACTTGATACGCCATATGAAGTGCTTTACTCGCAGCCAACACATCCGTTTTCTCTAACGCTAAACCGTATACATACCAATATTGCGGGTTACGTTCGGCGGTTTCCGCGGCCTGCTTAAGGTACTGTGTCGCCTGTTGATGCTTGCTGGCACGTAACAAAGCTAAACCCGCACTGTATGGCAAGGCGCTGGATTTTGGCTGCGCTTTCATTCCTGCCAACAAAGTCGTCAATGCTTTATCTTCATCACCTTGAGCACGGTAGAGATCGGCGAGGTTGGCATAGCTATTTTCAAAATACGGCTCAATCTTAATTGCCTGTTGATAGGATTGAATGGCTTTATCTGTTTGCCCTAAGTCACGATAAACATTCGCCAAATTAGTACGACCAAATCCTCGATCAGCATTAAAACTTTGAATCGCCATATAGTCATCTAACGGTGGTTGCAGCTGTTCACGTTGCGTCGAGTTCATTTGTTGATAGCTCCCCACCAAAGCCGCAGCGGTTTCAGCACGAATAGATAACACGGGATCATCCAACAAAGGTTCAAGGATTTGCCAGCGATCACCAAACGCATACCCGGCTGATCCAGCAATGGCCCCTAACCTGATCAGGTCGCTGTCATGCTTCACCGAGCGCGCTAAAGACACCAAGGTATTCTTGCCTGTATTGCCAGCCATTCGTTCCAAAGCTGAAGCGCGAATAATGTCGCTCAACGAGGCATCTTGCGCGGAATACGCCAGTGCATCAGGTGCACCACGGTGTCCAATCGCATCAGCGTAAAACGCAACGGCAAAGTGTTGCTGGTTACGGTACTTAGAATTCGGGAACCAGCTAGCGATCTGTTTATCGGCCCATTGATCAGTTTGATCTTGATGGCACGACGTACACACATTAGGCGTCTTGATATGTTGGCTGAGATCGGGGCGTGGTACATGCCAGCTGTGATCACGACGAGGATCGACTTGCATGTAAGTCGTTTCAGGCATGTGGCAACTGGTGCATTGCGAGGCTTCGCTATTCGCCTGATGGAAGGTATGTTTTTCTGGCGTGTATTCAGATGCAATATGACATTGGCTACACACTCCTTCTTGAGGGATTTTCAATGTGGCACTGTGTGGATCATGACAGTTGGTACAAGTCACGCCTTTCTCTGCCATTTGTGATTGTAAGAAGGATCCATACACATAATCTTCATCAAATATCTGACCGTCAGGATAATAAAGCTCGGCGGTAATCAGGCTGAGGCGATATTTATCGAGGAATGCACCTTTGACATGATCGGCAGTTTCATTGAGTTGCGTGCGTCGGCTATGACACTGGGCGCAAGTCTGTAGTTGCTGAGTAGGTACTATCTCTTTGGGTTGCAGAGTACTGTGCCCCTCTTGGTAAACCCACTCCTTTACCGCAGTCGACAGATCGCGATCAAAGCCATAATGAAGTTCTGATGAAGTCGGAGTGCCAGCCTGCTGTTTAGCTTGTTGAGCTTGTTGAGCTAACGCAATATGTTTACTGGCAGGGCCATGACAAGCCTCACAGCCGACATTAATTTCAGACCAAGTAGTGGCGTAGGTATTGCTTACTGAATCGTAATTTTTTTTAAGGTTGGTTGAATGGCAATCGGCACACATGAAATTCCAATTCTGACCCGTATTGGTCCAGTAAAATTCATCGGTGGTTGTTAGATCAGGGTAAAGATGAAACCAACGTTGGCCGCCGTCTTCTGAACGTCTTGTGTCCCATGCAAACGGGATAAGCTGCAACCGCCCATCGTCAAACTCCACCATGTACTGCTGGAGAGGCGTCCAACCGAAGGTATAACTGATTTTGTAGTCGTGCCATTTTCCATCGGGTCCTTGAATATTGACCCAATACGCATCGCCCTTTCGGAAAAATCGGTTTGACTCACCTAGGTGAATCACACTGCGATCATCAAAATCACCCAATACAGATTCACTGTCTGCGTGCCGCATTGCCATATCATGGTGTGATCCTTGCCACGCCGCCGCTTCCTCGGTGTGGCAATCAACGCAAGCATCACTGCCCACAAATTGAGCTTGTGTACTTTCAATATTCACTTCTTGCGCCAATAACGGCGCATTCAGCAACACAGCTAAGCTGAGAAAACACAGCCACCCACTTGCCCACTTCCATTGAGCCATAACTTTCCTTGTTATTTTATTCTCTAATCAAAGATAGAAAAGATTCTTCTTTTTAGACAAGCCATTAGC
>NZ_NOIF01000081.1 GCF_002265265.1 Photobacterium sanguinicancri | reverse complement strand
TGTTATCTAAACCAAAAATTACTATTTGATTGTTAATTATTTTTCAACACTGAATAGTGCATTTATTTCTTTTTGGTCTTCTTTTATTTTTATAGCCCAATCCATTTTATCGTGCATGCACGCTGGCACCATAAATTCACCCTGCCAACCACTATCGTTTTTTGTAAATATCACCGGCACAGATCCCATATACATACTGACACCTTCCACGATTGCTGTAGGTTTAACATTTGTGTTATCAATTTGTATGATAATGGCTGTATCAGCTTTTAACGCATCTGAAACAAATGAAATCGCAATATTTTCGTCTGAGCTTTCAACCAAGCATCCAGTTGTTGATAAATGACATGTTAAAACTGTCTCGTTTTCTTGCTGGGTTTGGTTGTAGGTTATTGTTCTCCATACAAATGCTGTAATTAACACCACCATCAAGATGATTATTTGAGCAAGCCTGCCTTTAGTGAGTTTTTGTGCCGCCATATATTTGTACATCCCGTGTTACAGAGTTCAAAGTTTTCACATAAATGTTGCTTAACCGTAAACATAGTGTGGGCATCACACTGTTAATCATCTGTTATCTAACGTATTATGCGCAATGAAAATGCCACTTTTACAAAAAAATAGCAATTTGATTGTTAAGTTGTTCAAAAAAACAATATGACGTTAATTTAGCTACTGGGTGGTATTGCGACAACTTGTTGTTCGCACAAGGAAAGTAAAGAGTGTAGTTGAACAATAAATAGTGGAAGCATGCAACATGAGCCAAGTAAAGCAGCTTGAACAAAACTACAACTATACAGTCGTTCGTCAATTCACCTTAGTAACTATTCTTTGGGGTATTGTCGGTATGGGTGTTGGTGTATTAATTGCCGCCCAGCTAGTATGGCCGGCGCTAAATTTCGACCTACCTTGGTTGACATACAGCCGTTTGCGACCATTGCATACTAATGCAGTGATTTTCGCATTTGGTACTAGTGCGTTATTTGCTACGTCTTATTACGTAGTGCAACGTACCTGTCAAGCAAGACTATTTGGTGGGAAATTAGCGGCGTTCACCTTCTGGGGTTGGCAAGCTATTATCCTGTCTGCGGCAATTTCATTGCCGATGGGCTGGACATCCGGTAAAGAATACGCAGAACTGGAATGGCCGATTGATATCGCGATTGCAGTTGTTTGGGTAGCCTATGCCATTGTCTTTTTCGGTACTATGATAAAACGTAAAACGTCACATATTTATGTGGCTAATTGGTTTTTCGGTGCCTTCATTCTCACGGTAGCGGTTCTACACATTGTTAATAGCCTTGCAGTACCTGTTTCCATGACTAAGTCTTACTCGGCTTATTCAGGTGCAGTCGATGCAATGGTTCAATGGTGGTATGGCCACAATGCGGTAGGTTTCCTACTGACAGCCGGTTTCCTAGGTATGATGTATTACTTCGTCCCTAAGCAAGCTGGTCGTCCGGTTTACTCGTACCGTCTATCTATCGTTCACTTCTGGGCATTAGTATCACTTTACATTTGGGCTGGCCCGCACCATCTTCATTACACAGCACTACCTGATTGGACTCAATCGTTAGGTATGGTGATGTCTTTGGTTCTATTTGCTCCTTCTTGGGGTGGTATGATCAACGGTATCATGACGCTGTCAGGTGCATGGCATAAACTACGTTACGACCCTATCCTACGTTTCCTTGTTGTTTCATTGTCTTTCTACGGTATGTCTACCTTCGAAGGCCCAATGATGGCAATTAAAACGGTTAACGCCTTATCGCACTACACGGACTGGACTATCGGTCACGTACACTCTGGTGCTTTAGGTTGGGTTGCAATGGTTTCTATTGGCGCCCTATACCACCTCATTCCAAAACTGTTCGGTCAAGAACGCATGTACTCAATCAAATTGATCAACGTGCATTTCTGGCTTGCAACTATCGGTACGGTACTTTACATCGTAGCTATGTGGATATCTGGTGTGATGCAAGGACTAATGTGGCGCGCAGTTAACACCGACGGTACATTGACTTACAGCTTCGTTGAGTCGCTACAAGCGTCTTACCCATTCTACTTCGTTCGCTTCATTGGCGGCTTGATCTTCTTGTCTGGTATGTTCTTGCTTGCGTACAACGCATACAAAACAATCTCAGCACCGAAAGAAAGCCTGAAAGCCATTGAGCAACCAGCATAAGGAGTTCGACAGATGAGCAATCGTCATGAAATTGTAGAAAAAAATGTCGGCCTCTTAGCCATTCTTATCGTCATTGCGATTAGTTTTGGTGCGCTAGTAGAAATTACGCCGTTGTTATATCAAGACCAAACCACAGAGCCTGTTGAAAACCTACGCCCTTATACAGCGTTAGAGATGGAAGGCCGTGACATTTACATCCGTGAAGGTTGTAACGTCTGTCATAGCCAAATGATTCGTCCATTCCGTTCTGAAACAGAGCGTTACGGTCATTACTCCGTTGCAGGTGAAAGTGTTTGGGAACACCCATTCTTATGGGGTTCAAAACGTACAGGGCCTGATTTAGCACGTGTAGGTGGTCGTTATTCTGATGACTGGCACCGTGTTCACCTTCGTGACCCTCGTGCTGTAGTTCCTGAGTCAAACATGCCTGGCTTCCCTTGGTTAGAAGAGAACGTACTGGACGGTAAGTTAACTTCTAAGAAACTTGCAATCTTTAAAGATAACTTTGGTGTGCCATACACTGATGAGCAAGTTGCGAATGCAAGTGAAGCAGTTAAAGGCAAGACTGAAATGGATGCACTTGTTGCTTACCTTCAGTCTCTTGGTCACGCGATGAAATAAGGAGCGTTCTATGGATATTGGAACTGTTCACAGTATTTGGACCGTCATTTTGTTTTCTAGCTTTATCGGCATTGTCGTATGGGCTTTCAGTAAACGTCAGAAAGCCCGTTTTGATGAAGCGGCAAATCTAGTGTTTGCTGATGAAGAGAAAGACGTGGCAACGCGCGATAAAGACAGGAGCTAGGAAGCATGACGACGTTTTGGAGTCTATGGATTAGTATCATCACTATCGCGACCTTTGTTGGTATTGCTGCCCTGCTTTATTGGTGTAGCCGAGACAAAATGGGTGTCGAAGAAGGTGAAGATATGGGGCACGAATACGATGGTATTCGTGAAATAAATAACCCACTGCCCAAGTGGTGGTCCTATATGTTTTGGGGCACACTGGTTTTTGGCGCAGTTTACTTAGTGCTATATCCTGGCCTAGGTAACTTTAAAGGCGTACTAGGTTGGACAAGTTCTGATCAGACTGTACGTTCAATGGCAGAGTCTCAAGCTTCTATGGAGCGTTCTCGTCAAGAGAAAACACTGGATCAATATGCAAAAGAGTTAAGCGACGCACAAGCTCGTTTTGGTGAAACATTCAAAGCACTGGCATATGACAGTACAGGTAATACTCTACTGCCAATTACGCAAATTGCTAAAAACGATGAAGCAATTAAAGTCGGTCAACGTTTGTTCATTCAAAACTGTGCACAGTGCCATGGCTCTGATGCACGTGGCCAAGCGGGCTACCCTAACCTAACGGATGACGCTTGGTTATACGGTGGTGAGGCTGAAACAATCAAAACAACTATTATGGATGGTCGTATTGGTGTGATGCCAGCGTGGGTTGATTCTCTGGGTAAAGATGGCGTTAAGGAAATTACAAGTTACGTACTTTCAATGTCGGGCCGTAAAGTGAATGCTCAAGATGCCGCAGCAGGTAAACAACGCTTTGTTGTCTGTGCTGCTTGTCACGGCACTGATGGCAAAGGTAACCCTGCATTTGGTGCACCAGACCTAACGGATAACACTTGGCTATACGGTGGTTCTCGACGTGCTGTTGAAGCAACGATCACACATGGCCGCCAAGGTGTAATGCCTGCATGGAAAGATGTACTTGGCGAAGAAAAAGTACAGCTTATCTCTGCTTACGTATGGAGCCTAAGCGAGTCAAATAGCAAATAATTTCCGCTATTCATCATCAGTTACAGTTAATCATAACGTTAACATTTTTAACTGAGACATAACCTATAGCCCCTGATACTCTCAGGGGCTCTTTCCAAGAAGTCTTCGAAGGTAATCAGCATGCAAAAACCATGGTATAAGCAGTTTTGGCCTTGGTTCCTTATGGCAATTCCTGCGACATCAATTATCTATAGCCTCAGCATTGTTTATGTATTTTCACAAAACCAAGTTGATCTTGTTGCTGAAGATTATTACAAAAAAGGTAAAGCAATTAATCTTGACCTATCACGATTAAAAGTAGCCGATGCGCTTAAATTAAAAGCAAGCCTGCAAGTGGTCGATGACCAAATTACAGTTAATTTCGATAAAGGTGAACTAACGCAATTTCCTAACTTGCGTGTCACTTTCACCCACCGTACTCTTGCAAACAGAGACTTTACTCAAATGGTTAGTGCCGATCTAAAAGGCAGTTACCACTTCAACACATCAGCGCCAGTTCAAGGCCCTTGGTTCGTTGAGGTTGAACCATTTGAAGGCGACTGGATGTTGCAAGGCCCTGTAGCACTTCCAACATCCGACCCGATTTCGTTGTACGGGCAGATCAAGGAATGACAAAAGATTGTTACCACTGTGGTGACCCTGTTTTAACGGGTCACCAATTCCAAGTTGAAATCCTGGGCGAAACACGCGACATGTGTTGCCCTGGTTGTGAGGCCGTCGCTCAAACTATTGTTGAAAGCGGCCTCACATCTTATTATGAATACCGCACCGCCCCAGCTGAAAAAGCTGACCTTGTCCCACAACAGCTTCAATCACTCCTTTTATATGATCACGAAGAAGTGCAGCAAGAGTTTGTGCGTAATAACGAAAACAGCAAAGAAGTGACATTGTCACTTGAGGGCGTATCTTGCGCTGCTTGTGCTTGGTTGATTGAAAAGCAACTCATGCGAGAAGTCGGTATTATTTCTATACGCGTTAATACTACAACTCATCGCGCTTTACTTGCGTGGGATCCTGAACAAACTAAGCTCAGTCACCTTCTCTCTTGTATTCATAAATTGGGCTACAAAGCTGCGCCATTTGAGGCCGATGCCCAAGAACAGCACTACCATGAAACCATGAAGCAATACCTCTATAAACTTGGCATTGCTGGTATTGCGACCATGCAGGTGATGATGCTGGCAGTGGCACTGTATTTTGAAGTGTTTGGTGATTTAGACACAGAGTTTAGAAATTATCTTCGCTGGGTAAGTTTGATTTTTGCAACTCCTGTCCTCTTATACTCTGCTCTACCTTTCTACTTAAACGCATGGCGAAACTTACGGGCATTGACACTTGGAATGGATGTCCCCGTCTCTATCGCCTTGTTATTCGCGTATGTCGCAAGTATTTACGCGACAGTGACAGAAACAGGAGAAGTCTTTTTTGAATCGATCTCCATGTTTACTTTCTTCTTATTGCTTGGGCGGTTCCTTGAAATGCGCGCTCGTCGTCAAGCTGCGGCAGCCAGTGCTAACTTGCTAAAGCTTGTGCCTGCAATGGCAACATTAGAAGACGGTAGCCAAATCGCGGCCAAAACATTAAAAGTGAACGACATAGTGTCTGTTCTTCCTGGGGAAAGCTTACCCGCAGACGGTATTGTACTTTCTGGGGAAACCCACATCGATGAATCTATGCTGACTGGCGAACCCATGCCAGTTCCTCGTAATAAAGATGAACTCGTTTATGCGGGAACCATTAATGGTGATGGCAACATTAAAATTCGTGTAACGCAGGATCGTCAGAATTCATTAATCTCGAACATTGTCCGCTTACAAGATGAAGCACAAATGTCGAAACCAAAAGTTGCTGTATTAGCCGACGTAGTCGCACGATACTTTGTGGCAATTATTTTGATCGTGGCTGCAGGTACTTGGTATTACTGGCATCAACAAAAACCGGATGACGCTCTATGGATCACCCTTGCGGTCTTAGTTGCTACGTGCCCATGCGCCCTATCACTTGCCACGCCGACCGCATTAACATGCTCAACATCTAGCCTTGGTCGATTAGGCATTCTACTACGTCGCGGCCATGTGCTGGAAACCCTATGTAAAGTTAACCAACTTGTTATTGATAAAACAGGCACGCTAACAGAAGGTAATGTTCGTCTTGTTGATACGCGTTTGTTCAGCGATGTACCAGAGCACGATGCGTTAGCGATAGCCGCAGAACTTGAGCGTTTTGCTAATCACCCAATAGCGAATGCGTTTAAGCCCTATCGGAATAAACACACCTTGTTTAACAATGTAGAAAATACAATTGGGCAAGGTTTGCAAGGTGACATAGATCAGTGCACTTGGCGTATCGGTCAACTTAGTTTTGTGCTTCAAGATAACCCTAATGCTAAACAGCTTACTAAAAAAATGGAAAATCAATTTCAAGTATGGCTATCGCGAGATACAGAGCTAGTCGCCGCATTTAAACTAGAAGACCCAATTCGAGAAGACAGTGCAGAGCTAATTGAACAATTTCACCGTGCTGGTATAAAAGTTACCATGCTTACAGGTGATAACTCGGTTAGTGCACAGGTTGTTGCCGATAAACTTGGTATCGACAAATTGGTTTCTGGTGTAACACCGGAAGGGAAACTTGATTACCTTCGTTGCCTTGATAAAAATGACGTTGCACTCATGATTGGCGATGGCGTGAACGACGCCCCTGTTCTGGCTGGAGCTCACCTTTCAGTCGCAATGGGCGGTGGTACTGATATCGCAAAATCATCAGCAGATATGGTGCTATTAGGCGATCAGCTGACTCGCATTCTTAATGCACGTAAATTGGCTTTGAAAACCAAAAAAATCATCCGTGAAAATTTAGCATGGGCACTAGGTTATAATTTAATTATTCTGCCATTAGCGGTCGCAGGGTTTGTTGCACCTTATATAGCAGTAGTGGGAATGTCGGCGAGTTCGATCATTGTTGTATCAAATTCTTTAAGGTTATTAAAATAAAATGGCTAGTCTTTACATTTTGATCCCTATTGCCATTGTATTGGTTTGCATTGCTGTTGGTGTCTTTTTATGGGCAGTTAAGTCGGAGCAATTTGAAGATCTTGAACGACAAGGCTTCGATATCTTGTTTGATGAGAGTGAAACAAAAGCAAAATCGACGTCAGATTCAAACTCAGAATCAGCACCTAAAAAGCCAGAGTAAGCTATGAGTATTGATTTTTATGCTGCGTTTGTCATTGGCCTAATGGGCGCTGGGCATTGCTTAGGAATGTGTGGTGGCGTTGCCGCGGCACTCACCATGGGAATGCCTAATCAACAGAAAAATAATAGGTGGCATTATTTATTAATGTACAACCTCGGCCGCCTACTCTCTTATACTATCGCTGGCGGTATCATTGGTGGCGCTTTTGCTGGTGTAGCAACATTGAGCGGCTCTTCTTACGCTTTGATTTCATTGCGTTTATTTGCTTCTGTCATGATGATAATACTCGCGCTTTACTTAGGGCAATGGTGGCA
Organism: Photobacterium sanguinicancri; assembly: GCF_002265265.1. Taxonomy (GTDB): domain Bacteria; phylum Pseudomonadota; class Gammaproteobacteria; order Enterobacterales; family Vibrionaceae; genus Photobacterium; species Photobacterium sanguinicancri. The sequence goes on along the minus strand of NZ_NOIF01000081.1, from coordinate 13,225 downwards.
AGGTCTTGTAAAAATAGAAAAAGTTGGTCATATTCTTTGGAAGCGTATTGCCCCTAAAGCCAATACCTTTTTACCATTAAAATCACCGATGGCCGCATTACCTTTTGGGGTACTATGGGGATGGTTACCTTGCGGGCTGGTTTACTCGACATTAAGCTGGGCGGCAGTATCCGGAAGCTTGGTTAGCGGCAGCCTGGTAATGCTTGCTTTTGGCTTAGGGACACTTCCTGCCATGCTCGTTGTGGGAGGGTTAGCCTCTCAACTAAAACAGCTACTCAGTAATTTATATTTCAAGCGTGCAAATGCTTTGTTGTTATTGGGTTATGGTATACATACTGGTTACATAGCAATCAATCAAATAATGTAGGTTTTTAATACTCGTCATATTGCTTCATAATATGTTAAAATATTGACCTACATCAAATTGGTTAGACAGGCTTATGATTTCAGACAAACTTACAACCAAACGTATCCAGTCAGGCGGGTGTGCAATCCACTGTCAGGATTGTAGTATTAGTCAGTTGTGTATCCCATTCACTTTGAATGAGTCTGAATTAGATCAGCTCGATCAAATTATCGAGCGAAAAAAACCAATCCAGAAAGGCCAAGAGCTTTTCAAAGCGGGCGATGAATTAAAATCGCTTTATGCTATTCGCTCCGGCACGATAAAAAGCTACACCATCACCGAACAGGGTGATGAGCAAATTACAGCTTTCCATCTTGCTGGTGACTTGGTTGGTTTTGACGCGATCAATGAAATGCTACACCCGAGCTTTGCTCAATCACTCGAAACATCTATGGTTTGTGAGATTCCTTTTGAAATCTTAGATGACCTTTCGGGTAAAATGCCAAAACTTCGTCAACAAATCATGCGCTTGATGAGTAACGAGATTAAAGGCGACCAAGAAATGATTCTACTGCTTTCTAAAAAGAATGCAGAAGAACGTTTAGCAGCATTCTTATACAATTTATCACTACGTTTCTCTCAGCGTGGCTTCTCACCTCGAGAATTCCGCCTAACTATGACACGCGGTGATATTGGTAACTACCTAGGTTTAACGGTTGAAACTATCAGTCGTCTATTAGGTCGCTTCCAAAAATCAGAAATGCTGAGTGTTAAAGGTAAGTACATTACGATTCTTGATCATGAAGAACTGGCACGATTAGCAGGTGTGAGCAAAAGCAACAGTCTGTAATAATCTATTCTTCAATGAAAACAAAAAGTGATACGTTTTTGATGCGTATCACTTTTTTTATATTTGCCCTCCGTATTTATCCCCTTTTTCCCCCACTTGCGTTACAGTTAGTTATACCTGTTTGAAATCTATATTAGGTATCTGTACTTTTTTCAGGTTAATGCAGTTGCCAACACAGTCGTGATGACAGTTTGTGTAAGGGGGCAGTTATGACACAGTACAAGAATATTTTGGTTGTTGCCGATCCGGCGCAAGACAATCAACCCGCACTTTCGCGAGCCGCGCACCTTGCTCAAGGTTCACCAGAAACTAAAATTACACTGTTTCTCGCGATCTACGATTTTTCTTATGAAATGACCTCAATGCTCTCGTCTGACGAACGGCAGGCTATGCGCAAAGGTGTGGTTCAACAACGAGAAGAATGGTTAAAAGATATTATTCGTCCTTTTACTGAAGACGGATTAAGTATCGAACTCTTAGTCGTTTGGCATAACCGCCCTTATGAAGCCGTGATTGCTGAAGTGTTTAGCAACCACCATGACATCGTGATTAAAGCCACGCATGAACATGACAAACTCGGTTCCGTTATCTTCACTCCAACAGATTGGCACTTACTACGAAAATGTCCATGCCCTGTTTTAATGGTGAAAGAACACAATTGGCCTGAGAATAGCGGCAAGATCATTGCGAGTGTAAATTTAGCCGCAGACAGTGAGACTCACGAAGCATTAAATGATTGCATCATTAACGAAGCAAAACGCTTTGCAAATACGCTTAATGCCGAAGTCATTATTGTTAATGCTTACCCATCAACACCAGTGAATATTACCATTGAGTTACCAGAGTTTGATCCAGCATCTTACACCGATGCTGTCCGTGGGCACCACCTAACCTCTATGAAAGCGTTACGCCAAAAACATGGTATATCTGAAGAGCAAACTTGCGTAGTGGAAGGTCTACCAGAAGATGTTATTCCACAAGTGGCCGAAGAGCTTGATGCCGAAATGGTCATTCTTGGCACAACAGGCCGAACTGGCTTATCTGCCATCTTTATTGGTAATACCGCAGAGCATACAATCGACAGCCTAAACTGTGATTTATTAGCGCTAAAACCAGAAGGCTATATCAGCCCGTTAGCACCAAATATCGATTAGTAGTTAGCTTGAAATAGCGTATTTTTAGATACAAAAACGGAACCTTGATAGGTTCCGTTTTCACTTAAGCCTTACACGCTTTATTTAGCAACAGGTTGAACAGGCTGTACCGCGTTAGCATTTTCTTTCTTTGTTTCAGAGCTAATACCCGCCAAGGCTTTCACTGCCGTTGTAATAAAGAGTTCTTGGTTTTTTTCTTTACAGTATTTAATGCTTAAACCGCGTCGGCTCCACTCACTCGCAATAGCAAAACGAGTATGGACAGAATCACGACCATGCACATATGTATCGCAAAGCTCTTGATTAGACATTTGCTGTGGTGAAGAATATACCGTGCTGCTTCGTAAGCCTAACTGCTGCGTCTGCTGTGATGAGCATCCAACAAGCCCAAAGCTAAGTAAACCCGCTAATACGAATGTTCCCTTTTTTACCAAAGTCATAAATCCCTGCTTGCTTAAACGATGACTAATTGTGGCAGCTACGTTGAGGCTACCAAATAGATTAACTGCAAGTTTACAGTAAATAACTATAAAAGTTAGCGGTTTAGTTCGATGTTTTTGGAGCAGGCTCTAGGGGGAAAGAAAGGCTGATGTAGAATGAGGCACGTGTAAATAAGCGCAGATAGGGAAATTCTTTATCTCGTGAACAAAAGGGCAACCGTAGTCGCCCTTTCTAATCATGCAGAATAATTGTTGTGATTAAACGTTAGTCACATCAATAAACATAGACTCATCAATGTTCGTTGATGATACTTCAGCTTCAGTGAAAGCATACTCTGCACGTTCACCTTCACGATCTAGCGGCAAGTTAACAAAATCAAATAGATTCTTATCTGCTAGTTGGCTTGGGCTAATGTTCTGAATTGATTTGAAAATACTATCAACACGGCCTGGTGTTTTCTTATCCCAATCAATCAACATTGCTTTAATATTCTGCCGCTGAAGGTTTTCTTGAGAACCACATAGGTTACATGGAATGATCGGGAACGCTTTATGTTCAGCGTATTTGATCAGATCCTTTTCACGGCAGTAAGTCAGTGGACGAATAACCACGTTACGACCATCATCTGAACGAAGTTTAGGTGGCATCGCCTTTAAACGAGAACCGTGGAACATGTTCAAGAACATAGTCTCAACGATATCATCAAGGTGGTGACCAAGTGCAATCTTCGTTGCCCCAATTTTCTCAGCAAACGAGTAAAGCGTACCGCGGCGTAGGCGCGAACATAGACCACATGTTGTCTTGCCTTCTTCGATTTTCTCTTTAACCACTGAATACGTATCTTTATCTACGATGTAGTAAGGAATATTCAGGCTTTTGAAGTATTCTGGCAAAATATGATCAGGGAAACCCGGTTGCTTTTGATCAAGATTAACAGCAACAACATCAAAATGAATCGGCGCTGCTTTTTTCAAGTTCAAAAGGATATCGAGCATCGCAAATGAATCTTTACCGCCACTGATACATGCCATCACAACATCATTTTCTTCAATCATGTTGTAATCGATAATTGCATTCCCAACATTTCTCCTTAAACGCTTTTGGAGTTTGTTGAATTCAAGTGTCTCTTTTCTATTATCATTCTGATTCATTGCGACTTCTCACACTGTCGAAGATATCGACTGTAGATTTCCTAGATGGATTCTTTGTAGGGCGTGGATTATACGGATTTTTCTGCGATGTTGAAACATCTGTATAGCGGGATCTAAAAAAGCTGCTTAATGCAGCTTTTTTAGTGTGTTTTGAGAGGCTATTTGAACAAGCTTAAAAAGAAGCGTTTGATGTAATCAACAATTTGGCTAAAGATGCCACCTTCTTCTACAGTTTCAAGAGCAACAAGCGGTGCTTCACCGACACTATTGTCGTTCACTTGATAAATCACCTTACCGACAACAGTACCTTTACGAACAGGAGCAACAAGCTCATCATCTAATTCGACATGGGCTTTTAGCCATTTAACCTCATTGCGTGACGCGGTAACAAAAGTGTCCTCGCCTACCCCAAGTTTAATTTCGTCTTTGTCACCCATCCATATTTTTTCATTAAGAATGGACTCGCCTTGCTTGTGTGGTGACACCGTATCAAAGAAACGGAAACCATAGTTCAGTAGCTGTTTGCTTTCTGCTTCACGGCTTTTTGAACTGCTTGCTCCCATCACGACCGAGATTAAGCGCATATCATCTTGAGTGGCAGAGCTCGCCAAACTAAAACCAGCCCCACTGGTGTAACCTGTTTTCATCCCATCTACATTCAAGCTTCTATCACCCAGTAGACCATTACGGTTACGCTGCGTAATGTTGTTATAGTTGAAAGAACGCTCACTATAAAGAGAGTAAATGTCAGGTAAATCGTGAATTAATGCCTGACCTAATAACGCAATATCATAAGGTGTGCTGTACAGGTTATCAGCATCTAATCCATGTGGGTTGGAGAATGAAGAGTTGGTCATTTCTAATTTTTTTGCCCATGAGTTCATTAAACTCACAAAAGCCCCTTCCGACCCTGCAACATGCTCTGCAATGGCAACACTGGCATCGTTACCTGATTGCACTATCAAACCACGATATAAGTCCATCATGTTGACTTCAGTGCCAACCTCAATAAACATTTTTGATGAATCTGGGAAATTACGTGCCCATGCGTTACGGCTGATCACCACTAAATCGTCAGCATTAATATTACCTTGCTGCATCTCTTTACCAGCTACAAAACTGGTCATCAGCTTCGTTAAGCTGGCAGGGTTAAGTTTTTCATGAGCATTTTTTTCTACCAAGATTTTTCCTGTGTGGTAATCAATAAGCACATAGCCTTTTGAACCCAGTACTGGTGCATCAGGAATTACTGTTGGTGCCGCTGTTGCGTTAAGAGAAAAAGATAAAAGCATCGCTGCTGTCAGCGAACAAGCAGGCAGCGAGGATAAAACGCGTGGAATGGTATTCATCGTGCTACGTATTCCGTATAACCAAAAGATACATCCAGTATATATAAGCATTTCACGAATACATGCTTCTCTCATCAACAATTACGATTGAGGTTAAATTCTGACAATTTTTCACGATAATTTACATTACAAAGAGTGAGTTCTTGGCCATTTTGTTACACTAGCGACTCTTAATTACTGCTATAAAGCGTGATATTGCGATTAATCGTAAACACGTTACTATGCTAAAAGTGATTTTTAGTATCATCACGTTAAACCAATAGTTATTCATTTACGAAAAGCCTAAATAAAATCGATGCAAAAACATAAAGGCTATAGATTGAAACAAGTGGATACCCACATTAAAGTTCGCCATTCAACAGGCAAGATTACAGGGAAAGAATATGTCTAATTATCAACAGCTCGAAAAACACTTCAAGAAATTGTCTCGCTTTAATCACTTAGGTGCAATTTGTGGTTGGGATCAGGCCTCAATGATGCCTGAAGGTGGTAACGATGCTCGCTCAGCAGCAATGGCTGAACTGGCCGTTTATACCCACCAATTATTAACAGACCCAAAGCTACAAGCTCTCTTTACACAAGCTGAATCTGAAAGTCTTTCAACAGAGCAACAAGCCAGCCTACGTGAAATGAAAAACCGCTGGCAGCAAGCCACAGTACTGCCAGAAGATCTAGTTGAAGCACAGTCTAAAGCAGGATCTGTCTGTGAGCATGCTTGGCGGAATCAGCGTAAAGACAATAACTGGGCTGATTTCCAAACGAATCTTGAAAAAGTAGTTGAACTGTCTCGTCAAGAAGCTCAGATCCGCTCTGAAGCTACTGGTTTAAGTCGCTATAACGCGCTAGTTGATTTGTACGAACCTGGCATGACTACAGATAAGCTTGATGTTATTTTTGCTGATGTGAAATCTTGGCTTCCTGACCTCATTCAACAAATTCAGAAGAAACAACAATCGGAAAGTGTGCTAACGCCTCAAGGCCCTTTTGCTATTGATAAGCAAAAAGAACTGAGCGTTGAAATGATGAAGCTACTCGGCTTTGATTTTAATCATGGCCGCCTTGACGTCAGTATCCACCCTTTCTGCGGTGGTGTACCTACCGACGTTCGTATGACGACGCGTTACGACGAAGTAGATTTCACCTCCGCATTAATGGGGGTTATCCACGAAACAGGCCACGCACGTTACGAGCAAGGTCTGCCAAAAGAATGGGCTGAATTACCTGCGGGTGAAGCGCGTTCAATGGGGATTCATGAATCACAAAGTTTGTTGTTTGAAATGCAGTTATCACGCAGCTTAGAGTTTATTAATTTGTTAGCACCAACGGCACAAGCATTGTTCAACCGTGAAGACGACCCAGCGTTTACGGCAGAAAACATCACTCTGTTTAATACACGAGTTAAACCTGCTTTTATTCGTGTCGACGCCGATGAAGTCACCTATCCTGCTCATATTATTCTTCGCTATGAAATCGAGCGAGATTTAATCGAAGGCAAGATTGAAGTGGCAGATATTCCATCACTCTGGAATCAGAAAATGACAGAGTACTTAGGTGTGAATACGGAAGGTAATTACACCGATGGCTGCATGCAAGATATTCACTGGACCGATGGCAGCTTTGGGTACTTTCCAAGTTATACATTAGGTGCAATGTACGCCGCGCAGTTCATGGCTACCATGCGTAAAGAAATGGATGTAGAACAGCTCATTAGTGACAATAACCTTACACCTATCTTTACTTGGCTTGAAGCAAACATCTGGTCAAAAGCATCCACACTCACAACCGATGAACTTGTAATTCGAGCAACAGGTGAATCGCTGAATCCGAGTTATTTTAAAGAACATTTAATAAGCCGCTATCTATAAAATCTAATAAGAGCAGCTATTGCTGCTCTTATTCCTATTTCACATCTATAAAACACTCACAGCCACAGACAATACCAAGGTTACCATTGCTGGTATCCCATCTTGCCAGCGATCAAAGCGAAAATGGAAGAATAGCGCCCCGACCGAGGTTGCTCCTAATAAAGCCGCACCACTCCATAACACCAATGGGTTTTCTATTACGAATAATGAGCTAATAAGTAGAATCACGCCCGCTAACTCAATTAAACCAACCACAAACATGGCTGCTCTATTGAGGCCATACTTATGGAAAAAAGCGAGCTGTGTTTCAAAAATTATTTTCTGCCAGCCAAGTAATTTTACGGAACTCGCAAATGCAAAAAAAACGATTAACAGCAGCACTAAGACATCTTTCATTGTTTCATTCTCCTCGTTGAATGAGGCTATTTAAACATTCCAAAAGAGATGGATGAATGCTATTTTTGACATAGTTAACATTCCAAAGTGGAATGATTTAGATGGTGTTGTATGGACAAATATGAATGCATAGCGCTATTTGCTCGAACGGCTCAACTGGGGAGTTTTACTGCGGCGGCAGATGAACAAAATCTAACTCAAAGTGCGGTGAGCAAAAAGATAGCTTGGTTAGAAAATAGTATTGGGTTTACCTTGTTTTATCGTAGCAGCAGGAAAATATCGCTAACACCACAAGGCGCTGAGTATCTGATCTATTGCATTAAATTACTTGATGAAATGACGCATACTGAATCACGCTTGAAAGGTGAACTCACTCAAGTCAGTGGTGAACTCAAACTCTCGGTTCCCAGCGCTGCCGCAACAATATTACTGGCAGAACCTATTAGTCAGTTTATGACCATGCACCCTAACCTTGTCGTCAATGTATCGGTAAATGATCGACAGGTAGATTTAATCGAAAGCAGTGTAGATATTGCGATTCGTGCGTCGTACCTAGAAGACTCCGGCTATAAGGCGCGTTTGTTGTTTACCAATGAAGCGGTTTGTTTTGCTTCGCCGCAGTATTTAGCAAATAAGCCCACGCTAAAGACAATTAACGATCTTAAAGAACATCAATGCTTAACCTATTCTTTTAGCTCCCCGTCTAACATATGGGTATTTAAAAATACAGACGGTACTTTTTCTAAAGTCGCAGTTAGAGAAAGCTTTAAAAGTGACAGTGCTGAGTTATTGCTTGAAATGGCATTACTAGGGCATGGTGTCGCGCTATTACCCCGTTGGATGGTTGAGCAGTATCTCAGTAACGCTCAGTTAACCTTAGTATTAACAGAATACGAGCCAATGAAACTTCCCATGTATGCCGTATTCAAAGCGAACGACTATCAACCTCAAAGGATAACGTCTTTCGTTAGTTTTCTTGCTAATTACTTTCAGGAACGTTTTTGACGTATGCCTCTTCGAGTTAGCTGTTTCAGTCACTGGAAACCAAAACGTAAAAAAGCCGCTAAAATTAGCGGCTCTTTTGATATTGCAGCGATACACGTCTAGCGAGATTAATCGTTGACGTTAGCTGTGATTTTTTAGCATATCAAGCGCAACCGCTTCAGCGATTTTGATGCCATCAATACCTGCAGACAAAATACCGCCCGCGTAACCTGCACCTTCACCACCTGGGTATAAGCCTAGTGTGTTAATGCTTTGGAAATCAGCGCCACGTTTAATTTGAACCGGTGATGATGTACGAGTTTCAACACCCGTTAGCATTGCATCTTTACTATCAAAACCGCGGATCTTCTTAGCAAACGCAGGAAGTGCTTCACGAATCGCATCGATAGCAAAATCAGGTAATGCATCACTTAGATCTGTCATTTTAACATTCGGTTTGTAAGATGGCTCAACCGCTTCAAAAGGCTTACCTTTACCAGCAGCTAAGAAATCCCCAACCATTTGTGCTGGCGCGTCGTAGTTGCTTCCACCCATAACATAAGCATTACGTTCTAGCTTACGCTGAAGCTCAACACCTTGTAGCGGATCGTTATTAAAATCTTCAGGAGAAATACCAACAACAATCGCACTGTTCGCATTACGTTCGCTACGAGAGTATTGGCTCATACCATTGGTAACAACCGCATGCTCTTCCGACGTCGCGGCAACCACAACACCACCAGGGCACATACAGAAACTATATACAGAGCGACCGTTTTTGCAGTGATGCACAAGTTTGTAATCTGCAGCACCTAAAATTGGGTGACCCGCATTTTTACCAAAACGCGCTTGGTCAATCATCTCTTGTTTGTGTTCAACTCGGAAACCAATAGAGAAAGACTGTGCTTCCAAATGTACGCCTTTATCATGCAGCATTTGGAAAGTATCACGCGCACTATGGCCGATTGCAGCAACAACATGTTTACTGTTGATCACTTCGCCACCGTTAAGCGTTACACCTACAACCTGACGTTCGCCATTTACTTCTTCGATGTTGATTTCTTCAACACGCGTTTCGAAACGAATCTCGCCGCCAAGTTCAATGATCTTAGAGCGAATTTTCTCAACCATGGTTACTAATTTGTAAGTACCAATGTGCGGTTTGCTAACGTAAATAATTTCAGAAGGCGCGCCCGCAAGAACAAACTCTTGTTTAACTTTAAGACCAAGGAAACCTGGATCTTTTACTTGGCTATAGAGTTTGCCGTCAGAAAACGTACCCGCACCACCTTCACCAAATTGAACATTCGATTCAGTATTTAATTCACTGGTACGCCAAAAACGGAATGTATCTTTAGCGCGTTCATGTACTGATTTACCGCGTTCTAACAGAATTGGTTTAAAACCCATTTGAGCTAGAATTAGTGCTACAAATATGCCACAAGGGCCCATGCCGATCACAATCGGACGCTCCGTTAAATCACTCGGAGCACTGGCAACATATTTGTATTCAGTGTCTGGTGATTGGCGCACGTTTGGATCGTTGTCAAAGTTTGCTAGCAGTAACTCTTCATCAACATTTTTTAGCGTAATATCTAAAGTGTAAATTAAGGAGATTTGACTTTTCTTGCGTGCGTCATAACCACGTTTAAATACATGGATATCAACCAGTTGCTGTTCAGATATTGACAGTGCTTTTAAAACATAATCTTGTAATGCGTTTTCAGCGTGATCCAGCGGTAATTTCACTTGGTTGAGACGTATCATAATTTACCTGATATATGGACGAAAAAAATGAGCGCGTAGTTTACGTGATCTATCTAAAAAATGTAATAAACATTATTTGACGAATTAACCACATAGTGTTGTTCATGCTCTGCATGACATCAACGATTATCCCCTATCCGGCCTATAAAGTAGCGTACGCCTCATAGTTAGGCTATTTATTAAGCACTCAAGCAACTCATAAGCGACCAAACTGTATTTACTGTGACGTTATCTGATGTGGCTTAAAAGTTAACGATATACCGTGTACTTCGACCGCCAGCATCTGTTTTCTGTAAACAACCCAGTTTAACTAACGCTGCAAGGTGACGAGTTGCAGTCGGACGGCTGACTTTAGCTACTTTGGTATACTGACTGGCATTAACGCCAATATCAAAATCGCCATCTAGCATTCGGTTCATGACCTTCATTTGCTCGGTAGTTAATTGCGTTTGATCTATGCGTCGCCAAAAATTTGTTTTTGCGACTGTTTGTTCTATCTCTGCCAGTACATCACAGAAAGTTTGATTCAAGGTTTCTAAGAACCAAGTTAACCAGTCTGTAATATCTAAATCACCCTTTTGGGTAAGCTCTAATATCTCATAATAAGATTTGCGCCTAGCCAGTATACTGACAGACATAGCGTAAAAACGTACTGACTGTTGTTCTGCTTGTGCCAGTGCAAGGTCGGTTAACAATCGCGTGATACGGCCATTACCATCGTCCATTGGGTGAATGGTAACAAACCAAAGGTGGGTGATCGCTGCTCGGATTAACGGGTCTAAAGTGACATTGTCACGTGACTGATTAAACCAAGTAATGAATTGTTCAAGTTCTTGTTCTAGCTGATGACGCTCTGGTGCTTCAAAATGAATCACAGGCCTATCGATACGACCAGAGACAACCTGCATGGGCGCATCACCGCGTAGCTTGCCCCCTTCGACTGGGTTAAACATGGTATAGCCTTCAGGGAACAATAAGCGATGCCAATCTAAGATCCGCTCTAGCGTTAATGCGGAATCAAGATTATTGACCGCATCGAGCATTATCTCCGCAAGACCATCACTTTGCTCAGACGTTGGGTAAGGCTTGTCTTCTGTCACGCCCAATTTATTGGCCAATGATGAACGAACAGAAAACGCATTTAATTTCTCACCTTCAATGGCACTCGAATGAATGATGTTCGCCAATAGCGTATCAAGCATGGCTTGTTGTTCATCTTCGCCTTTAGCTGACACCTTCCCCAGCAAAACCCCTTGGTTGAATCGGACATCGCGTAATAGCAAAGCTAACTGAGGCTCACGCCAAGTAAAGTTTGGCCATTGTTCTTGCTGCCATATCCACATACTTTCACCTCGATGATGCAATTAAACCCAACATTCAACTTACATTATGATTCAAATCTTCACCGCATTCAAATCAAAATATGATTCAAATAATAATGTATTTGAATCATTACCTGGAAATACAAAAAAGGCAGAACATAAGTTCTGCCTTTCGGAAACAACCAGGCTGGTTATTAACGCACTGCGTGAGTCTTAATAGCCCAACCCGCTTGCTGTGGATACAAACGGTTAATCAATGTTTTGCGTTTTCTTTTCAGTAAGATATGGCAACCTTCCATAATCAAACCAAAGGCCATCGCAAAATATACATACCCTTTGTTTACATGAATAGCAAAGCCTTCAGCCATTAACAAACCACCAAGCAATACCAAGAATAATAATGCTAATGTTTTAAACCCAGGGTAACGGGTCACACAGTCGTTAATTTTCTCTGCACATAACACCATGACAACTGCAGACGCTAAGATCGCGGCGATCATCAAAGGTACTTCATCTGTCATACCTACAGCGGTAATCACTGAATCCATCGAGAACACGGCGTCAACTGCGACTATCTGCAATAAGACTAATGCGATACCAGCGCGAACAGTGCTTGCTGTGTGGCTCTCATCTTGTGTTAACCACATCCACAACTCTTTTAAGCTTTTCGCTAGCAAGAATGCGCCACCTAAAATCATGATCAAGTCGCGACCAGTAAAGGCGCTATTCATCACAGTAAATAATGGTGCGGTCAGTGACATAACCCAACTGATAGAGAACACTAAACCTATGCGCGCAAAAACGGCTAAAGCGATACCGAGGTTTCGCGCCAATTTACGCTGGTACACAGGCAAACGTTCACATAAAACAGAGATAAACACTACATTATCAACGCCTAATACTACCTCTAGGGCAAATAGAGTCGCTAATATGATCAGTGATTCAGGTTGAAGGAAAAGTTCTAGCATGTTGCGTACTCCAAGAAGGTGGAGTAACTAAGGGGTGAGCGACTCGAGGGGTCGTCCATATATGTATTTAACCTTTTGTTAGAATGAGGCTGTATTTATCCATTTACTGATAAATTCAGCAATCTGATAAGTGTAACTATTTGTAACCACTTAAATGCATAGCGACACACTACTAGCAACCTCTCGCTTTCACCAACTTCAAATTTTTTTGTAATCTGTTAAGTGCGTTTCATATTACACTGAGAAAGTTATCTATAATCATAAGGTAATATGCATTCTTTCAAGGGATTATCATGCCATACAAAGCACACGATTTAGATTATAAAGGTGAAAGCAGCGGCGTTCACAACTGGATGACTCAAGATGGCCACAGTTACTACTGGCACCCTGAGTGGCTACACATTGCTGAAGATCAAACGGGTTTACATGCCAAAGAACAGCTAGATGTTAACGCTGGTGAACATGGCACAAAAACGCAGGCTGTTACTGCTATTTTAAAACACCTAAACGATTGGGTTGTTGATAGCTTAGGTAAGCACCAAGAAATTGAAGATTTAGCGAAGATATCTGAAAACGAGCTAAAGAAATAATAAAAAAAGAGAGCTTTCAAAGCTCTCTTTTTTCTATGTGTA
>NZ_NOIF01000080.1 GCF_002265265.1 Photobacterium sanguinicancri | reverse complement strand
GGGTGGGTAAATAAATTTTTAAAATTTTTTTCCGTTTATTCGTATATTAAAACACCAAGTACCACTCAGCCGAGCTGAGTGATACTGATTTTATGGTGAAAATGCTCACTCTTTATGGCGTTTAAGAATAGCTTGGCTCAATGTTTTGATTGTAGGCAGGCTTATCTCACTGTCTTGCGCGAGTATTCTTTGCTCCTTTAGTACGGCATGTAAGATGTCATGACTAGTAAGAGGATTCGCTAATACAACACGAAAGACAGTCGTTATTTTACGTTGCCATTGCTTTGGATGAATACGTGTACGAGAGACAAAAGACTTGCCTGATTCGCGCTGACGTTTTTGAATGAATTTAGTTAGGTCATTCAGTGCTTCGAGTAATGTATTGCGCTCGTGATCTGTTGCTAATAATAGAGCTTGCTGGGTGGCTTTAGGTACATAACGATAAGTCAGTAGACACAACTCGGGTTCAGTGACTAATTCAAAATCATCTTGCTGGTTGATTAGATCAGCAAAGTACTCGGCTTTTTCAATACTGCCATTGATCAGTAATTCATACCCTGGGCGACTTATAATATTGAGGCTAGCAAATAACAACATTGCCATACCACTACGAGAACCTTCAAGGGTATGACTACCCAAATCTTTCGAGCCCTTACGTAGTATGTATTCAGCATGATGTTCGATAGATGTCATTGAGGCTGGGTTTTTGAAAATAACCATGCCAGCACCCATAGGGACATAAAGTTGTTTATGCGCATCGATAGTCACAGAGTCAGCGCGTTCAATCCCTTTGAGTAAATGACGATACTTATTCGACATTAATGTCGCGCCACCCCAAGCTGCATCCACATGGAAATGACATTGGTGCTGTTCAGCAATAGAGGCGAGTTCATCGAGGGGATCGATATTACCAGTCTCAGTCGTACCTGCTACCCCAATAATCGCAATAGGTTTGATACGTTTAGTTTCAAGCTCAGCTAACGTTTTAGTTAGATCGTCGGTACGAATACGGTTATTTTCATCAGTTTTGATAGGGATAACACAGTCACGACCAATACCTAATATGTCAGCGGCTTTCTTCAAGGAGTAGTGGCCACGCTCTGACACTAAAATAGCGAGATCTTCATAGCCGTAGTGCTTCATCGCACGGAATAGACCTTCTTGCGCGACGCCACGGAATTCACCATCTGCTTTCAGTACGTTATTACGGGCAACCCAAAGTGCAGTGATGTTAGCGATTGTGCCACCTGAACAGAATGATCCCAAAGAGTGGTTGGCACTGTGCATCCACTGGGTGTAGAAATCGTCTGCTTGGTCATAAATTAGGTTGTGCATCATCCCAAGCACTTGACGCTCTAACGGTGTGAAGGCTTTTGAGGTTTCGATCTTCACTAGGTTTTGGTTCAGACCAATCATGATTTTTGATAGCGGCATTAAGAAGTAGGGTAATGCCGAAGTCATGTGACCAATAAAACTTGGTGCAGAAGTATGCACCGATTGCGCCACTAACTTGTCTAACAAAAATTGGGTGTGATCGGAAACAAAACTCGGTGTTTCGGGAATATCAGCGCTTGAGAAATCCTTCTCAATTTCGGCCAAAGGTTTTTCTACCGCCGCAATGTGGTGACGGAGAAATTCATTGAGGTTCTGGGAAATGTCCAGCTCAATGGCACCCAGCGTTGAGTCGGGTGCTTCGGGCACTGTAAAAATGCGATGCATCGATGCTAACGACGCGTCTGCTTGTCGGTTATCCACTACCATACGCTTTCTAACTAAAAAATTTCCTTACTTATAACATATTCGCCACAAACTCCCACAAAACTTATTTTTCATAAATAGTGGGCTAGGGTGTAATTAAGGTTAAATCGCTGGTTATTTGCTCAAAACTTGTAGTTTAAGCCTACGCTTGCCAGCAAACTATCTTCATCATAGAAGGTTATATTGGACTGCGATTGGTTGTAGCCAAGCAGCGAAACTGCAGACCAATCTTCCCACCCGAAAGGTTGGCGATATTCATATGCTAAGAAAGCTCCCCAGCGGTTGTCTTTTTGCTCTTTATCAAAAACTGGATTCACCTTATCGAAGGTAGCGTGATCGTAACTCACAGTGAAAGCAAAACTAGACGATCGAAATAGCTGAATAATACTGGCTTCACCGCCATAGATAGTATGTGCCATTGCTTCACCTTCACTATCTATACGGGTGTAGTTTAATGCGCCACGTAGCATCATGCCTCGACCGACAAATTTACTGTAAGACCCTTGAGCAAAAGCCACGTTTGCTTCTCGATCTAGTAATGCTTGATCTTGTGTATTGAAATTGGCGAATCCGCTTTTTTCATCGTCGTAACTCTGCTTACCGACAGCAAGTTCAGCAGAGAAGTTTGAACCCATAATTTTGTCTGCAGTCAGACGCAGCGCACGAGTTTTAACCTTGGTCTCTTCACGTTCTTCATTCAGAATAAAGGGATCTGCCCACGTAGCTTGTTTAATTAAGCCTGGAACGAAACTAAAACTGAATGTGCCTGTATCTTCAAACTTTTGGCGGAATCCGAGTTCTAAATGAAAGCGCCCAAGCGCAATGTCAGAACGACGAGTACCAAAGAAAACTTGTTGGTTAGCAGATTTGAATGTGTAATTTAGCGTGCCTAGTGGTGCAATAAGAAAGCTATCTTGGGTCGACGCTTTCTCATTGGGGGAAGAGAGTGTTTTGTTATCGGTATTAAATTGTGAGGTTGAGCGCGTATAACCCGTAATAACGGATATTTCACCGCCAAAACCAGGCTCCCAATCCATATTGGGTCTGCCAGCATAACTTGATGCTGATATGATAGCGAGGCAGATAAGCGAGTATCTTTTCATATAACATCCTTGTTATCACAATATTAGGGCTTCATGCCCAGATGTGTTTGTATTCTTATTGGCTGCAAGAATACAAACAGCTATGACAATTATACGGGGTGGTGGTCTAGTTGGATCAATTATTTACATTCGATACTTTCAATCTTAGTGATTTTTTCATTGTAAGCATTTAATGGCTTCTCAATATCACCAGGATGTGAAAGTAGATCCGCAAAAGCACTACGTAACTCGTAGTTTTTTGCATGTGGTGTACTTTGACGATCATCAAACGCCTGTTTAGCAAATTTACCTAACTCATCATCTTGCTGCGCAATAGCTTTAACGTCTTGTTGAGAAAGCTTCAACCAAGATTCGACAGATTGAGAAAAATCTAAGCGAGACTGATCATTTTCCAAGAACCAATCAAATGCCTGACGGTTCAGTTCAAAGTGGTGTTTACGGCCATCTAAAAACCATTGACCAACTTCTTGTAGGTTCTTGTCTTTTTGTACTGATAGGGTAACTAGGCTTTCGTACCATGACAAAGAAGCATCAATATACTGGTGATATTTATTGCTTAAGCAGGTATCGCTAGCCGCCATAGCTGTTGTAGGTACTAAGGCTAAAGAGAGTAGTAGAGCAGGTAACTTCATTGCCAATCCTTGAGAAAGTCATTGTTATTATTGACCAGACAACACAGGTTAGAGGTGTGTTTGGTATCTGTTTGATTGTAATGGCTTGATTGACAGAAAGAAAAGAATTCTTTATCAAAATGATACGGGTTTGGCATTCCTTAGTGTTAATCGTCGATACAAATAAAAAGAGGCTCAAAGTGAGCCTCTTTATTGTTTCTAACTGAAGTTGATTATTGGCGATTTTTCTTCATCGCAACTGAGATGCAGTAAGCTGCGCCTCCCCATGTGATCCCAAGGCCGAATAGCATCATGATGATTGCACCTGTAGTCATATTAAGCCTCCTTTTGGATTACGGGTTTAGATGTCACGTTAATAATGACAGCTACGATAAACATTGCTGCTACCAGTCCCCAACCTAGTATTAATAGGTCAGATGTTGCGTAGCCACCGTAGCCGTCGGTAAAGGTGTTGACCAAGTTTGTTGCCAGAATAATGGCTAGCATTGCTGGACTTAGGAAACGAAGACAGATTTCGAACCATTTACCAATGCTGAATTCAGAAATTTTGTTCACGTAATCACGTATATCTGAAATTTTAAATAGCCATGCAATAACAATCAATTCAACCAAGCAGCTTGCAAGCAGTGCAACGTTATTGATGAAGTAGTCCACCAAATCTAGTAGTAATAGACCACCGTTGGTAGCAAAGGCTAGCGACACAACGAAACCTGTACCACACACCACGGATGCGGCTTTTTTACGGCTCCAGTTTAGTTTGTCAATAATGGCCGATGTCACTGCTTCAATGATGGAGATGTGAGAGCTAAGCCCCGCCACAACTAACGCAAAGAAGAACAGTGGACCCAGAATATAAGGTGCTGGCAGTAGGTTAATCGCGGCTGGAATGGTCACGAAGGCCAAACCTACACCTGCTGAAACTACCTCTGTTATCGGTTTAGCTTGTTCTTGAGCCATGTAGCCTAGTACACCGAAAATCAACACACCCGCAGTGATAGAGAAACCACAGTTAATTAATACCGTCATGAAGGCGTTATTATTAATGTCTGATTTTTCAGGTAAGTAGCTTGAGTAAGCAATCATGATTGCAAAGCCGACACTTAGCGTAAAGAAGATCTGACCGTACGCTGCAGACCATACTTTGGCGTCTAGAATCTTACTGAAATCAGGTTGGAACAAGTAATTAAGACCATCCATAGCACCAGGTAGGAATAGCACTCGGCCAATGAGTCCCACAACCATTAGGAAAAGTAACGGCATCATGATTTTAGATGCACGTTCGATACCGCCTTTTACACCGGTAAAGATAGCTGCAAACGTAATACCCCAAGCCAGTACCATAGGAATTGCAATGTGCAGCTGAAGGCTACCTAGATTACTTGGTGAGTTGTCACCCAGTTGCAGGTACTCACTAAAGAAGAAGGCGTTAGTGTCCGCGCCCCAGCTTTGTGTAAACGAGTAACCAAGATAAGAAATAGCCCAACCAATAATAGCGACGTAATAAACCGCGATAATGGCAGCAATAAACACTTGGAACCAACCAAGCCATTCAAGTTTTCCGCCTAGCTTTGAAAAAGCTCGTGGTGCAGCACCACGTAACTTATGTCCAAGACTGAATTCCATGATCATGAAAGGGATACCGGCAGAAAGCATGGCAAAAAGGTAAGGGATAAAAAATGCGCCACCGCCGTTTTCATAAGCCATGTATGGGAAACGCCAGATGTTACCCAAACCGATGGCTGAGCCTACCGCGGCAAGAATGAATCCAGCGCGTGAGCCCCATTGTTCTCTCTTCATAAACAACTCCTTTTGTGCTGCTATTCTCTATTACGTATATAAAACCTAGAGAAAAATGCTGATTATTTCCATTTTTGTACACGATTTATGGATTGTTAAACCGTGTTGATATACCGAGAGTAACGAGAGAAAAAATGTAAAGCAATAGAGTGTAACTTTGTTAACAGGATTGGGTTTTGGTGTTAACTATTGCAGGGGGGAGTTGATTTGGCAGTGATTCCATGCATAAAAATACATTCTGGTTTTAATCACTAGTGGGGAGCTCATATATAGCGATATATTTTATTTTCAGTTTGAGTGTTATTGGCTGTAAAACCACCAGAAATCAGTATGAGACCATACTCGGTGCTACAAACAGTGATATTTTCAGCCAAATGAAAAATTATTCACAAAAATCAGAAAGAAAACTGCATCCCTAAATTGGTTTGAAACTGGCTAAATAAGTTCGAATCAATAGAGATCTTACACGTTTCATTCCCTGTAGGCAGCGTACAGATGGCAGTCGTGTTGCTTTTTACAACATTGGCTAGCCATCGACCTTCTAAGACAATACTTGCATTTTTAGTCAGTTCATATTCAAGCCCGCCAAACAAGCCTCCAGAGAAGAACAGATCTTTTTCAGACCAGGATGCATTAACAAAGGTGCCACCAAGGCTTGCGCCAAAGTAACTTTCTAATTGTTGCGTAGGTTGAAAGCGCAGCGAGCTTTGAAAGTGGAGATAGGTGAATTGACTATTGCCCGTCACTTCTTCGGTATCTGTATTTTGATGACTAAGGAAAAGGCCAACTCGACCAGGTTCGATATCAGTTTCGATTGCTATGTTATAGCTTGCAGCATGATTGACGGAGATGTTATCACCTGCGTCATTCTTCATTGTGCCCGAGTAGGTGTAGCCGATGGCTGGTGTAACATATATTTTTTCTGTATTTGCTAAGCCGCTGATTGGGAAGCAGGAAACGATACTGAGTGGAATGATATAACGAGAGAGTAATCGCATTGTTATGCCTTCTGTTTGGTATTGGTTTGTAGCGATATTGTGACAGCAATCTGCACTTCTCGCATATAATTCACGCTTAAACTTGAACTGAGCCTAAACTAGAGTTACAAAGATGTTAAAACATCATGTTGTGTAGGGGATTAGATTATGGATACTGATTTAAAATTAGCACTAGTTGCTGTTACTGCTGCATTGGGTATGATTGCAACGTTCTCATTTATTTCTGTTTTGGCGTAATCGCTTTAATTGTATAGCTTTGATTGTCACTGCGTTGTGATAGGAAATGCGCAAAATACACTCTTCTTATTAAACGAGACATTGATGGTGTCTCGTTCCATCTTTATTCAATAATTGATGATATATTGGTGACTTAGCCTCTGATAGCACTGCGTGTATTGGATATGACAAATCGCTTATCATTTAGTTTAAAACAATCAGATTTACATATAGTTGATCAAATTACCGGCCAATTAGCGGGTAATGAGTATAAGAAAATTGCTTTAGTCGTTCAGGGGGGAGGCCAGCGCGGTATTTTTACGGCTGGTGTATTTGACGCCTTCTTAGACGCTGGTTTTGACCCTTTTGACCTTTATATTGGTACGTCAGCTGGTGCATTAAACCTCTCATCTTATATCAGCCGTCAGCCGAAGTTTGGCTACAACTTTATTGTTAACTACACTACCCAAGATGATTTTTTTAATCTCTACAAGTACCTGAGTCAGCAAAAGCCTATGGACTTAGATTGGGCGCTGAAATGTGTTTCACCAGCAGGCTCGCTTCCATTAGATATTGATAAAGCCAAAGCCGTATTGACCAACCGCGTTGCTTTAGCATCAACAACACGAAAAGATACGTTAGAAGATATTTATTTACCGATGTTTGCCGACGATTGGAAAGATGTATTAAGAGCATCTTGCGCTATCCCCGTCCTTTATAATCAGCCAGTAAATATAAATGATCTTGAGTGGGTTGATGGTGGAGTTAGTGCTGCTGTGCCTGTGCAAGAAGCATGGCGTCGTGGCGCTGACTTAGTGATTGTAATTCGTACTGAACCAGTAGAAGAGCAAGATGAATGGGATGATATGTTCGATGACTGGCGTGACAAAATTGAGCAGTCTATTCCAGACTACATCGACAAAATTAATCGGAATCCATCGATTGGTAAATTACGAGCGGCACATTCAGACTTGTCACAGCGATTTCAGCTGTGGAAGCAAAGGCTAGATGATGAAGACAGTGTTCAACAAGATGCTGATTTCTCTGATGAGTTGAGAACAAATTCTCATTTACCAGAGAAAGTGAAATTGTTTTTGCAAAACCACAAAGATAAGCGTTTAACCAAAACTAACAACGGTAGCTGGAAATGGCTTGCTCATAATAATATGGAGCGATTCTTAAAGTTAACAGGGAAAGGTAAGAATGCTGACGTTATTGAAATGCTGACGCAGTATTATCAAAGTTGTCGTGAACAGTGTGATTTTCTGGCTAACGTACCTGACGGCTTGAAAGTGATCCAAATTGCGCCTGAGAAGGGTTTAAAAAGTCGAGCGTTATTAAGTGACAAAGATGATTTAGAAGTCGATTACCGTGAAGGAAAGGTAGTAGGAAGGGAGTTTGTGAGTCATTTTGCAGAGCTGATTCAAAATTCCAATAAGTCATCGTAGGCATGACTGCTGATTAGATTGTTTTTTAATTTACTTAAACAAAAAGGAGCACAATGTGCTCCTTTTTTAATGTTATTACAATAGCTTGCTGATTAAGCAAGTACTGTTTGTAGCCACGGCCAGCCTTGTTTCTTACGGCTTAGCGTGTCTGCCATCATTAGCATGCCATCTTTAGCGTGAGTGTCTAAAGTTGCATTCCATTCACCTTTGTAAAGCAGGCGAGTTGTGCTTGTTGTGATGTCAGTTAGCATTAGAGCAGCCATTGCTAGACCTTCTTCGTCACAACGACGTTGTAGATCAGCGTTTAGCTCTTCAATCATCGCGTCAACTTGCTCTAGTGTTGCTAGTTCGATTTGACCAACAACAACGTTACGCTCTTTGAATGGGTATGCTTTAAGATCTTTTTCTACTAGTTCAGCAGCAGAAAGACCTTGGATGTCAGTTTTTGCGATTAGAAGTTCTTTGATGAATAGGTCAAGATCTTCAACACCCGCTAGTGGTGCTAGTTCAGCAACTGCATCTTTGTCTTTTTGAGTACAAGTTGGAGAAGCAAAACCAACTGTGTCACTTAGAATTGCAGACATCATTAGCGTCGCAAGTTCACGTGTGATTTCAGTTTCTTCCATCTTGAATAGGTTGAACATGATGGTACAAGTACAACCAACAGGCCAGATCCATGCTTCCAGTGGGTTAACTGTCATCACATCACCTAGGCGGTGGTGATCAACAATACCAACGATTTCTGCATCAGCGATGTCATCTGGTGCTTGTGCTAGATCAGAGTAATCAACTAACCATACTTTTTCGCCAGCAACGCCAGTACACATTTCTGGTTGATCAACACCAGCAGTTTTTAGGATGTGCTGAGTTTCACGGTTTAGTTCGCCTTGACGAACAGCTTTCGCTTCTAGGCCGCGAGCTTTAAGAAGTTCAGCACCAACAAGTGCAGAACAAATGCTATCACTGTCTGGGTTCTTGTGACCAACAACTTGAATCATGATGTTTCCTTTACTGCGTCTTTTACAGCGTCAGTGCTGTAAGACTGAATGGGGCGTACTCAATCGTTAGATCGAGTTTTCTCGATGGCGTAATTTTAGAGATTTTCACAAAAATAACAATTGCGAGTGGCAAATTTCGTATTAGTTGATTAAAAGCCCACCTTTTTCTTGCTCTAATTGAAGGGCTTAGCGTCAAAGTTAACTGTTTCTACGTATAGGGGAAATGTGCTTTCGCGTCCTTGTGGTGCTTGATATATGATGGTTATCTCGAGAAATTCTCAACATGACTTTAACTTTTCACGGAGGAATACGTGCAAACAACTTTTATCGATGGTGATCTTGTTTATCGGCCGCATTCATTTGAGGTCCCTCTCAACTACGATTATCCCTCAGACAAGACGATTACTGTCTTTGCGCGAGAAATTGTTGCCAAGCAACAACAAGACACTGATTTACCTTGGTTGGTATATTTACAAGGTGGCCCAGGTTTCCCTTCGCCACGTCCAGATAGTAATAGCGGTTGGTTAAAGCGTGCGCTACAAGAATATCGTGTGTTGCTGCTTGATCAGCGCGGAACTGGGCAGAGTACGGTTATTTCTCATCAAACATTGGCCAGTCAATCAACTGATCAGCAAGTGGCGTACCTAGCACAATTTAGAGCGGATAATATTGTACGTGATGCTGAGTTTATTCGTGAGGCTCTGAAAGTGAAGCAGTGGTCGATACTCGGACAAAGCTTTGGTGGATTTTGTGCTCTCCATTATCTGTCATATTACCCTCAGAGTCTTACCCAGGCCTTTATTACTGGCGGGCTTGCTTCGTTAACACGCCATGCTGATGATGTGTATCAGGCCACATATCAACGTGTTTTGGATAAGAACGCACAATTCTTTTCACGTTTTCCTTCTGCCCAGCAACGCTGTAATGAAATTGCGAACTACCTTGTTGATAATCATGTGTTATTACCTAATGGGCAACATTTCACCGTTGAACAATTTCAGTTGATTGGGATTAATTTAGGCAGAAGCGGCGCTGAACTCCCTATGTACTACTTGCTTGAAGATGCCTTTGTTGAAGTAGATGATAAACGTGAGCTGAGTTATGCCTTTTTAAATAGCATGCTGATGGAGCAGGCCTACCAAACTAATCCTATTTATGCGATTTTGCATGAATCGATTTACTGCCAGCATACGGCGTCGGCTTGGTCTGCGCATCGTGTTCGCGATCAATACCCTCAATGTCATTATCAAAAAGGGCAAGACTTCTGTTTCACGGGTGAAATGGTTTTCCCTTGGATGTTTGATCAGCTGGAATGTTTAAAGCCATTAAAAGCCGCGGCGGACTTATTAGCTGAAAAGTCAGATTGGCCGCTGTTGTATGATGTTGATCAGTTAGCTCGCAATACTGTTCCAGTTGCTGCCGCCGTTTACCTTGAAGATATGTATGTTGAATATGCGTATAGCAAAGAAACGCTCACAACATTGAAAAACGCTAAAGCATGGGAAACAAATGAATATGAACACAATGGGCTAAAAGCTGATGGTGAGCGTATTTTAACACGGCTTATTCAGCTTGCTGACGAAATTGATGATCGTCAAATATAGCTGATTAACTCAATCTATTTTTGAAAAGCGCTCGTGATACAGGATAATAAGGTGTATATATGTTACATGTTATTATCCTGCATGAGATTTACCATGAACACTACCTCTAACTCTCATCGACACTCTCGACAAAACACCTTGATTACCGTCATGCTATATCTTCCTATTGTGCTTAGCTTGTGGCTACTGGCTGCCCATAGTTTGCGGTTTGGTCATTTTTTTGCATTTGGTGTTTTATTATTATCCCCACTTTTACTGCTAATTCGACAGCATTATATTTTACGTGTATGTCAAGTAACGCTCTTTAGTGGTGGACTATTTTGGATTTACACCACCTATGGCATGTTGAGTGTCAGGCTTGCTATGGGAGAGGACTGGCAACGGTTATTAGTGATTATGGGGGGGGTGATTCTTTTTACGATTTTTTCTTCTTGCTTATGTATGCATCCAAGAGTAGAAAAACACTATAGCTAGACTTTTCAATTTAACCCTATAAATTAAAGGGTTGTAATTGTTATAATATAACAATAATCTACAGGCATTCATTGATTGGTAATTAGCAGCTTAAATTAATAGCGCTTGTTTATGGCTGTTAGTTGCACAAAGTGCGCCTTGATGCTTATTAAGTTGGTGTCATCAACATACTACGCTGTTCATCTTTGTTTTTATTTAGAGTACGAGCGTATGTAATCTAGCCAGTTGGTTGTTTTCAATTGGTCGTAATGGGGCGATCGTAAGGACAAACCTGTTTTCACTGATTGATTTTAGCTATTATCAAACTAAGAGTTGGTCGAATTACCACTATCGTTTTCTTCTTGTATCTTACTGAAAAAGAGATGGTGTGTATTTTACGCCTAGATATGTGCCTTTGGGGTGATCCTGAAGGAATGAATAATTGTATGACCCGTTGTTCTCGGGCCATAAAGAAGAAGTACTTAGGAATAAGATGGTAAATGTAAGGGCGAGAGTGCCTTTTAAAGTTGGTCTTAAGAGCAATATTCCTGCTGATTTGCTTTCATTTAATGGCCTTGAGTCGGGTAAAGAGCATGTTGCGGTAATTTTCCGTGATGCTGATAAACTAGCGTCAGTGCCACTAGTTCGCATGCATTCTGAATGTTTGACTGGTGATGTTTTTCATTCATCACGCTGTGATTGTGGTGAACAGCTTGATGAAACCATCAATAAGATGGGCGAGCAAGGTGGTGTTATTTTATACCTTCGTCAAGAAGGGCGTGGTATTGGCCTCTACAACAAAATTGATGCTTATGAGCTACAGA
The DNA here is from genome assembly GCF_002265265.1 of Photobacterium sanguinicancri. Taxonomy (GTDB): domain Bacteria; phylum Pseudomonadota; class Gammaproteobacteria; order Enterobacterales; family Vibrionaceae; genus Photobacterium; species Photobacterium sanguinicancri. Next base: position 8,990 of record NZ_NOIF01000080.1, on the reverse strand, counting down.
GCCAAGGTATGAATACTTACGAGGCAAATAACCACCTTGGTTTTGGTGATGATCTACGTGATTTTACTGAAGCAGCATTAATGCTTAAAGCACTTGGCTTGAGTACGATTCGTTTAGTAACGAATAACCCAAAGAAGATCCGTGAATTAGAAGAGAACGGTATTACTATCGCCGAGGTTGTTGGTACAAAAGCGCATGTTAAAGACGGTAATGAAAGTTACCTGAAAACCAAAGCTTCACACGGTAAGCACCGCTTTAATTTCGATTAATATAGCTGATAGATATAATTCTAAAAACGCCTCCTTGTGAGGCGTTTTTTTATGCTTGTGGATAAGCGCGAATATTCTGTATTTATGCAGAGTAAGCAGTCCATAGGCCTCAGGAAAAAGGAAGTGATATTATGCTAATTCTCAGTAGAGGACGGCGTGCTGATTTCTCTATTGAATATGCATTACTTTTTCTAATCCAAATCATAATAAAGAATAGTGCTGAGTAACACGCTATTTTCTTGCCAGATTTCATCATCGGCTTTACTATCTGCGCATCTTAAAGCAGATATAGAAACTAAATAATATCGTTAAGGTAGATTATAGATTTACCTTATGAGTTATGGTTGGAGTAAAATTCTGCGATAGGACAATTTTTTCTCAATGAGAAACTCGTCTTTAATATATTGTTCTGTTGTGAGGGATTTGGTTGTGACTCAGCAATCACCAGAAACTAAAATGGCTCGTCTGTTATTTTTAATAATCATCTTAGCCGCTGTTGGCCAGATGACCCAGACGATGTACGTACCTGCTATTCCGGCGATGTCGGATTTCTTTTCCGTTGAATCTTCATACCTTCAAGCGGTAATGGCAGCGTATTTGATTCCGTATGGCTTATCTCAGTTCTTTTATGGTCCACTGTCTGACCGCATAGGACGTCGCCCTGTGATCATCATTGGTATGGTGATTTTCTTAGGCGGTACCGTGATGGCTATATTTTCGCCTAGTTATGAAGTGTTCTTATTGGCGAGCTTTGTTCAAGGTATGGGTACTGGTTGTGGTGGGGCAATGTGCCGTACTGTGACTCGTGACTGCTATAACGGCACTGATTTACATCGTGCTAATAGCTTAGTCAGTATGGGGATTATTTTTTCTCCTTTGCTTGCGCCAGTGCTTGGTGGTTATTTATCGAGTTACTTTGATTGGACAGCTAGCTACTATTTCTTGCTTCTATTTGGTGCGTTAGTCACGGTGGCGATGATGATGTTCTTCACTGAAACGTTACCACCGCAAAATCGTCGCCAAGAAAAAGTATGGGTAAGTTACCGCTATGTTGTCAGTAACCGTCAGTTCCAAGGCTATGTTTTATGCCTTATTGCTACCTTTGCGGGTATTGCAGTATTTGAAGCCGCGGCTGGTGTGTTGTTAGGTAGCGTATTGAAGTTAGAACCAACAATGGTGAGCTTTTTGTTTGTTCTGCCATTACCTGGTTACCTTGGTGGTTCATGGCTTTCTGCTAACCTAGTGAAAAAAATGGGTAATACCCGCGTACTTTACTTAGGTATGTCTGCGATTGTTCTCGGTGCCGTAACTATTTTAGTTCCAGGCCTAGCGGGTACAGTTACGGTGAGTTCACTGATTGGAGGTGCGTTCTTGTACTTCATTGGGGCAGGGGTATTATTCCCGGCAGCAACAACAGCAGCAATTGAACCATTCCCTAATCACGCGGGTACTGCTGGTGCGGTACTGGGTGGTTTGCAAAACTTAGGTGCGGGCTTAGCGACATTAGCAGCATCAATGATGCCTGCGGATAATCAATTAAGCTTAGGCATTGTGATGATAGTTATGTCTTTTATCGTCATGGTGAGCTTGAGTTGGGTGCGTAAAGGTCAGCAGCACGATACGGAGCTATTGGTGTAGCGCAACCTCGGTATTCTACTTAAAGAAAAGGCAGGGTGACTATTTTCATAGTTAGCCCTGCCTTTTTTGTTTAAATTATGCGATTAGCTTAATCGCGTTTCCATAAAATATGACAGAATTTATTTTCTGGGTCGCGGCTAATAAGAAGGCGCGCAAACACGTCATCAAGCACATCGTCCTCTTCATTTACAAGGCCAATGCGTACTTCAGCGAAAACATCCCCATCGATAGCAAAACCAACGTGCTCTGGCCAATCTGTACCCGTTTCGACAAGTTCGGCTGCACCACGGTCTTCGAATTGCGCAGTGAAAAGAATCACATCAACTGGCTCTAAGTTGTCTTGAGCCATCTCTAGAAAAATATCGTATGCAGCGTCGATCACATCATCGAAAGAGATCAGGTCTTGGTTTTCCATATAGTGCTTATAACTCTTACTATTTACAATTATGGGCAGTATATCTTGATACTAACGTAATTTGGAGATCTCATAGGCATAGATGGGTGACTATATGATGTTCTCGGCTACAATCTTAGCTTGTAGTTGTTGGATGTAGTTTTTTACGCTCATAGGTTTAGCAAACAAATAGCCTTGGCAGCACTCTATATTAAGCTGTCGGATCCGATCTGCTTGTTCTATGGTTTCAACGCCCTCTGCAATAACGATGCATTTAAAGCGTTTTGCGAGTTCACAAATGCTATCAAGAATTGAAGGTGTGGTGCCTGCGTTACTTGAGGCTGCGATAAAGGTGCGGTCTATTTTTAAAATATCAAAGCTTAGCTGTTGCAAGCGCGATAGTCCTGAGTAACCGCAACCAAAATCATCCAGCGCCCATGTTACCCCTTCTTTTCGCAGGCGTGCCATGCCACTTTGTAACTGTGTTAATTCATCGTCGGTAAATGTTTCTCGCTCTGTAAACTCGAGTACCAATCCTTTCTGTAGCGAGGGGAATTGGCGGATGATATTAATGAGTTTATGAACAAAATAAGGGCTCGCAATCATAGAAACAGTAACATTAAGCGACAAGTAATGCGTAGTAGATATCTTGTCGAGTATTGTTTTGTTACGACCGGCTTCTGCCAGTAATGTTAATGTTATCTCGTTGATCAAGCCTGTGTTTTCAGCAATAGTTAAAAATTCTGCTGGTGATGTTAAGCCATTTATAGGGTGTTCCCAGCGAAGAAGTATTTCTGCACCGAGCCATCTTTCCGTATTACTGCATACAATTGGCTGAAGGTACCCCGTAAATTCATTGTTTTTGATGCCTTGTTGGATCTCTGATTCAAGCGTACGACGGGTTTTATTGTATGAGTAAAGCATGACTAGTAATAAGGCTGTGAGTAATGAAGCGACCATCAAAGCAAACAGTATTTGGTCGTTAAATGCCTGTAATAACAGCGAACTGTTATAGCCAAGAGCGACTGAAAATGGGTAGTGCTTAGATGTAATCTCAACATGATTGATTAAATCTCTGCTGCTAATATTTTTGTTACCAGCGATGAATTTCCCACCATATACTACTTGCGCCTTCATCATGTTGCGCTGACCGAAATCGCTAATCCAAAAATCCATATAGGCTAAGTGAAGTGAAACCCTTACCCACATGTCTTTGTAGGGAACAAGATAATAGAGGTTCTTTTTGTTTCTTCGCTGATCGTAAGCGGTATAACTTATTCGGTCGGATCGTTGAGCTAAGTTGGTAGGAAGTTCAGATGAAATATCAAGATTTTGCTGCTGACTACGATCAGAACAAATGATCTTATTATTTTTTATAAAGCTGATACCTTTAATTGATACGGAGTCGAAAATAATGTCTTCGAGCAACAACCTATCATTTTGACTGCAAAAGTTTTTAACGGTATCGATGCTTGCTAGTTTGTGTTCAACGCCAAAGAATAAATTGTCTATGCGCACAACAGCACGTTGAGCTGTATGGTTCATTCGATGGTTTGTTTCAGCGGCTACCCACGCGAAATTTAGCGACATAGCTAAAATAAAAAACACAGAGGCAAAAAGAACGTTTTTTTTGCTGAACATACGCAGGTGAACACATAACCGAAGAAAGGTGGAGCAATATAGAGTAAAGCAAACTTGTTGCACAGTTTTTTTGTCATTAATGCTGGGAAAATTGATAAATTTTGATTTAGATTAATTTTTCAAAGTGTTTGTTTTTTGCGTACAGTAAATAACCGAATTTAAAGTGTATGGCGTGTTTTTTATGCGCAAGGGCAGAGCGTTGAGATTGCATGTCAAAATGGCCCGAAATCGTATATTATTTTGCTGATAAAACACGATCGAATGACAAGAAAGCAGGACACAATTGTGACAAAAAGACTGCCCGTTTTGAGTAGAGACCACGGCTTTCAACAAGAATACATGCCAGTACTGCTAGATGCTGTTAAGCAGTTTAGATCTGGCTTGAGCACTGCCTTTCATAGTATCTACTTAAATGGCAGTGTAGCGAGGCGCGATGCCGTTTGGGGAAAGTCTGATGTCAATTTTACCATTGTTGTAAAACATAAGCTCCAAAGCAATGAAGCATCGGCATTGAATGCTATAACGTGGCGTTTAACCAATCATTATCCACACGTGCGTAATGTCACGACCAAAGTGGTGGTCCTTGATGATGTACTTGGGTTAGCGGGTATTTTTGAGTGGGGAGTCTGGTTAAAGCATTGTTCTGTCTGTTTGAATGGCGATGATCTCTCTAGTCGCTTTGGTCACTTTGAAATTAGCTGGGATATAGCGCGTACTTTAAATGGTGATATAAAAACGCAGCTTAGCGAATATCGTCATAAAATAATGAAAACAAAAGTGACTGAAAATTATCTCGATTATTGTGAACATATTGGTAAGAAGATGATTTGGAGCGCGTATTGCTTAGTGCTACATCGTAAGCAACAGTGGGAGCTTGATATCAATAAAGGTGCGGATGTCTTCTTAGAGTATTTCCCTGAGCATTTAATGGACATAGAAAGAGCGTTTATTCTGGCTAGCCGCACTCAAGTGCCTAAAAAAGCCGCCATATTTTTAATGGATCAGTTTGGTGGTTGGCTGGTTGAAGAATTTGATAAAACTAACCGTCGTATTGGTTGATTCCGACTCTATTTTATTGCTTAAACGTTAGCACTCTCACCATTCATTTTTGCCATTATTGCTGAGGCTTCATTGCATTCATATTCCTCTGGGTTTGTATTAACCCGACAAAGTCGAGACTCTCAGGGTCAAACAGAAATCATTCTTTGGGTGAAGACAGATCAAGGACCAGTGCGGCTTGTTATTCGTGGTGATAGACCCGTTTGCTTTATTCCCGCTCAACACAAAACGCATGCACAGCAGTTATTACGACAAGCACAGATAAATACGACATGGCGTGATGTTCAATTATCGTCCTTTGAACATCAGCCTATGGTGGCATGCTATTGCGATACGTTACGCGATAGCCATCAGATCCCATTAATACTGGTAGCACAAAATATTGCCTGTTATGAAGCAGATATACGTTTAGCTGATCGCTTTTTAATGGAGCGCTTTATCCGCGGTGGTATTGTTTTTACAGGTAAGCCCATCACGAAAGGTGGATATGTCGAATTTCAGCAAGCGAAAGCAAAAGCAGGGGAATACCAACCTGAATTTTCGATGGTCTCACTCGACATTGAATGCTCTGAAAAAGGCATTCTCTATTCTGTTGGGTTACACAGCGAGCGTGATAGTCGCGTTATCATGGTGGGTGAACCGCAACAAATAGAGCATGCTGATCAGCCTGATTGGATCCAATGGGTCGATGATGAGAAAGCCCTGTTACTCGCACTAGAAGTTTGGTTTCAACAGTATGATCCCGATATCGTGATTGGCTGGAGTGTGGTGGATTTTGATTTTCGTCTTTTGTTAAAGCGGGCGGAATGGCATAACTTGTCGTTACGGATTGGTAGGGGAAAGCAAACACCGCATTGGCGACAATCAAGTAATAATAACCAGCAGGGTTTTATCTCGATTCCGGGCCGTGTGGTGTTAGATGGTATTGATACCTTAAAAACGGCAACGTACAACTTCCGATCTTGGTCACTTGAATCTGTTTCACAAGAGCTACTCGGTGAAGGAAAGTCGATCCATAATGTGCATGATCGTATGGCTGAAATTAACCATATGTTCCAGCACGACAAGCTGTCACTTGCGCGGTATAACCTACAAGATTGTAAACTTGTCACCCGTATTTTTGAACACACTCATCTACTGGATTTTGCGATTGAACGTTCACGTTTGACTGGTGTTGAACTTGATCGTGTTGGTGGCTCTGTCGCGGCATTTACTAACTTATACTTACCTCAGCTCCATCGTGCTGGCTATGTCGCGCCTAATTTAGAAAGCGAAAATTGGATCGCAAGCCCTGGTGGCTATGTGATGGATTCTAAACCTGGTTTATATGATTCGGTACTGGTCCTTGATTTTAAGTCGCTATATCCATCCATTATTCGTTCTTTTCGGATTGATCCTATGGGGCTGGTGGAAGGTTTATTGCTGGAAGAAGGCAAGGCGGATAATCAAGCTATTGCAGGGTTTCGTGGTGGGCAATTTCACCGTGAAAAACACTTCTTACCCGAGATGATAGAAGCATTATGGACTGCGCGTGATAAAGCGAAGCGAGATGGCGAGAAAGCCTTTTCGCAAGCCATCAAAATTATCATGAATTCCTTTTATGGCGTACTAGGATCGTCAGGTTGTCGGTTTTTTGATCATCGCTTAGCGTCATCAATCACGATGCGCGGGCATGAAATTATGAAACTAACGCGTGAATTGATTGAGCAACAAGGTTTTGAAGTTATTTATGGCGATACAGATTCAACATTTGTTTCTTTAAAGTCTGCTCATAGTGCGGTAGCTGCGGATAAAATTGGCCATGCGTTGGTTAAACATATCAATGCTTGGTGGACAGAGCACTTAGCCCAAGAATACGGTTTGTCGTCTGCGTTAGAGATTGAATACGAAACGCATTACCATAAGTTCTTGATGCCAACGATAAGAGGGCAAGAAACAGGCAGTAAAAAGCGTTATGCCGGGCTAATTGAGCGCAATGGCCAACAAGAGATCATCTTTAAAGGGCTTGAGACAGTTAGAACAGACTGGACGGTGCTAGCACAAGAGTTTCAGCAGGCGCTTTACCACAAGGTTTTCCATAATGAAGACGTAGACGAATACATCCGTGATTATGTAGAACGCGCAAATAGTGGTGAGTTTGATCATAAGTTAGTGTATCGCAAACGGCTGCGTCGTAAGTTGTCAGAATATCAAAAAAATGTTCCACCGCATGTGCGTGCAGCTCGGCAAGCCGATGCAATAAATGAAAAACTTGGACGGCCTTTGCAATACCAGCATGGTGGTTGGATTGAGTATGTCATTACACTAAATGGCCCAGAGCCGAAAGAAGCACTGCAAAGTACTATCGATTATCAGCATTATATAGACAAGCAATTGAAGCCTGTAGCAGATGGTATATTGCCGTTTATTGGAACGAGCTTTGAAGAGTTAATAGCCCCACAGATGGGCTTGTTTTAGTTTATATCAGGCGGATAGGCAAATAGTAAAGATTGGTTCATGCGGAGTGAGTAGCTCAGTAAACCACTGAGCTACTTTTTAGCATTAAGTGACGTGTAGATTAATCGAAGTAAGCAATAGAAACGATATCACTCTTATTAGCATGAATCGGATCAAACTTAATGGCTCCACGATTAGGAGTGCAAATCTTCAATATATCACCACAGTCGAAAATGGCTAATACAGTTTCATCGTTACGGAAAATGGTTGGAAGCGGTTTGCCAACCTCACACTGGCATGTGTCACCTTCATGTTTCCATTCAATTTGATGAATGCGTTTTTCTTGAGATGGCGCTGAAACATGATTGCCGATAGAAGTGAAAACTGATTCTGCTTGAGAGCGAGTTTCAGCTGATGGTACAAAAAAATCCATGGTTCCCTCCTGCTAATAGCGATATAGCTATGCATCTATTATGTATAGTTCCTCAACCAACGCTATAACAAATAAAGAGCATCATCAAGTAAACCAACAAAATTAGCTGCAATTTAATTACACTAATGTGGTGGCTAAACGCTGATAAATACGTGATTGTTGACTATATTCAATAGAATAGCGTAGTAATTTGCGGGGTAGATGAATGTGGAGCAATTAGAATTTTTCTCTATTCCAAGCCCGTGTATTGGCGTATGCCAAATGAATGAACGTGGATATTGTAGAGGGTGCATGCGCAATAGAAATGAGCGGTTTAATTGGCAGTCAATGGATGCGTCTGAACAAAGAAATACACTACGCTTATGTCGTCAGCGATATATTCGTATGCTAAAAGCCAAAGCGAATGAGTCAGTTGAAGCAGGGGAGGATAACCCACAGCAAGGGTTATTTTGATTGCAGTTAATAAGCATAAAAAAAGCGCCTAAAAGGCGCTTTCAAAATTCACAATGAACACGCAATTAGATGCGTTTGAAGTCCATGTGTTCAACTTTAGGCTTGAACACGTGACGTTGGATGTCTTGTGGCTTAACCTTAATTTCTTGACCGTCGATTACTAGAGTGATCTCTTCGTAAAACTCAGGCTTATCCATTTGGTTGATCACATCGCTGTGTAAAAGTTCGATAGCGATAGGAGCTGCTTCACCACCGTAGATGATAGCTGGGAACTTTTCTGCAAGACGTAGACGGCGGCTCGCACCTTTACCTAGATCTGTACGTACAACTGCTTCAAATTTCATTTTATATACTCTTTAATAAATAATTCACTGAGCAATGCGACCTTGCTCAATGTCGTTAAAAACGAGCGCGAATTCTACCGTTGCACACTAGATAACGCAAGGTGAATTATAGCTTTTTATCTTCAATCAATAATATAAAAGTCATCGAGCGTATTAAGTGATGTGGTTGTTTTAATTTTGAACAAAGCCATATAGTTAGGATGATGTGACGTGTGGCTATAAAAAGACCGTAGAAGTAAAATAATGCATTGACAAATGCCAAATTAAGCAAATAAACATCAAAAGTGCGATCTGGATCATATTGCTAATGATAGTAATTATCG
>NZ_NOIF01000079.1 GCF_002265265.1 Photobacterium sanguinicancri | reverse complement strand
ACAAGCCATTAGCATATTTACCATAAAGAAAGGGCTCCGAAGAGCCCTTGCTATTGCGATAAAAATTACTTATTCGGATTTTCTTTCAGTTTCTCCATCACTTGATCAAGCGAGAAACTGGCCGCTTCTTGTCTTGGAGGGAACTCTTGGAAGGTTTCCAAAAATTTACCAACATATGCTTGCGCTGGCACTAGCATGTACGCGCGATCTAACATCCAATCATAGTAAGTATTAGAAGTCACATCAGCGATTTCGTATGGGTCCATACGCAAGTTGAAGATCTTAGGTACACGCAATGGGGTGAAGGGTTCAGCCCAAATACGCAAGGTCCCTTTGGCGCGCTGCTCTAGGAATACGATCTTCCAATTGTGGTAACGCAGTGAACTCAAATCGCCATCATCGGTGAAGTAGAAAATCTCTTCACGCGGCCCTTTTTCTTCTTTACCCGTTAGGTAAGGCAGGAAGTTATAGCCATCTAAGTGAACTTTGAATTTCTTATCACCAGCACTGAAACCTTTAACCAGCTTATCTTTGATTTGGTCATCACCTGCCGCAGCCACCAGCGTTGGCATCCAGTCCATATGATGCATGATTTCATTAGAGACAGATCCTGGTTCGATCTTACCCGGCCAACGTACCATAGCAGGTACGCGATATGCCCCTTCCCAGTTGGTATTTTTCTCACCACGGAAGGGCGTCAGGCCTGCATCTGGCCATGAATTCATATGTGGGCCGTTATCCGTCGAGTAAAATACGATGGTGCTATCTTTGATGCCCAATTCATCAACTTTTTTCAGTAGTACGCCCACATGATTATCATGCTCAACCATACCGTCTGCATAAAAACTGATCCCTGTTTTCCCTGAGTTTTCAGCTTTCACATGCGTACGGAAATGCATGCGAGTCGCATTCCACCAAACAAAGAAAGGTTTTTCAGCTTTAACTGCGCGATCCATGAAGTCTAATGCGGCATCAAGGGTTTCATCATCGACCGTTTCCATTCGCTTACGTGTTAATGGACCCGTATCTTCGATTTTGCCATCTGCATAAGATTTAATTACCCCACGAGGGCCGAATTTTTTACGAAATTCAGGGTCTTTCGGGTAATCAACATTCTCAGGTTCTTCCTCGGCGTTCAAATGATAAAGGTTGCCAAAAAATTCGTCGAAGCCGTGGTTCGTTGGAAGATGTTCGTCTTTGTCGCCTAAGTGGTTTTTACCAAACTGCCCTGTCATGTAGCCTAGGGGTTTCAGCATTTCCGCGATGGTGGCGTCTTCCGCCTGTAACCCTAAATCCGCCCCAGGTAATCCAACCTTACTTAAACCGGTTCGCAATACCGATTGCCCCGTAATGAAAGTAGAACGCCCTGCGGTACAAGATTGCTCACCGTAATAATCCGTAAACATCATGCCGTCTTTAGCAATACTGTCGATATTCGGTGTTTTGTATCCGACTAAGCCAAAGGTATAAGCACTAATATTGGTTTGCCCAATATCGTCCCCCCAAATAACCAATATGTTCGGTTTTTCTGCTGCGATACTGCTACTTGTCGCGCCAATCCAAGCGGCGGCAAGAATCGCTAATCGGCGCTTAACGCCATATTTCGCTGTCATATAAACCTCTATCTCCAATTAGAAATGAGCTTCCTGCACAAAAAGATATAGTTCACAAAATAGACTATTGCGAATCACTTCATGCGCAGAAGACGCAGATCTATGCTTCTACCCGCTTCACTAAAAACCAGATCACTCTCACAAGCAAATAAACCGCAGTAAGGTATTAACAAGGAATGGATTCTTTATTTTTAGAAGGTATTTGAAATAGGCATGCGTGATCTAAATCTCGCTTTACTCGAAAGCACTCTTGATAGAATTCAATGGTAAAACTAATGAATACAGCGAGTTAACAAGTCACTATAACCATTGTTTATAACCACTATAAAGCGACAAATTTCAACCACATCATTAACTTATTAGCCAACGACAGCATAGGCACTTGCCTGTGTTTCATTTCCAACTCTTAACCTATTTGGAGTTTTTATGGCTACCCAAATGAGCAAACTGGCCGTCAGTATTGGTGTGCTGGCAACGTCTGGCGCAGCAGTTGCGGCAGATCAGCCAAACATCCTTGCTATCTTCGGCGATGATGTCGGCTACTGGAACATCAGTGCTTACAACCAAGGCATGATGGGTTACGAAACCCCCAACATCGACCGTATCGCGAATGAAGGTGCATTATTCACTGATCACTATGGTCAGCAATCTTGTACCGCAGGTCGTGCCGCGTTCATAACCGGCCAAGAACCGTTTCGTACTGGTTTGTTAACCATAGGTATGCCAGGTTCAGATCAGGGCATTCCTGACTGGGCCCCAACTATTGCCGACCTTTTAAAAGACCAAGGGTATATGACGGCACAGTTTGGTAAAAACCACCTTGGTGACCAAGATAAACACTTACCCACTAATCATGGTTTTGATGAGTTTTTTGGTAACCTTTACCACTTAAACGCAGAAGAAGAGCCTGAAACCTACTACTACCCGAAAGATCCTGAATTCCGTAAGAACTATGGCCCACGTGGCGTTATCAAGTCTTTCGCCGACGGAAAAATTGAAGACACAGGCCCTATGACGCGTAAGCGTATGGAGCATGCCGATGAAGAGTTCTTGGAAACGTCACTGGCATTTATGGAAAAAGCGGTGAAAGCCGACAAACCTTTCTTCATTTGGCACAACACCACACGGATGCACGTTTGGACACGCCTTCAAGAGAAGTACCAAGGCAAATCAGGTATCAGTATCTATGCCGATGGCATGTTAGAGCACGATGACCAAGTCGGCATCTTATTAGACAAACTTGATGATCTTGGCGTAGCCGATAACACCATAGTTATTTACTCAACCGATAACGGTGCTGAAACCGTATCTTGGCCTGACGGCGGTGCGACACCATTCCACGGTGAAAAAGGCACAACATGGGAAGGCGGTATGCGTGTTCCTCAGCTTGTTCGCTGGCCTGGCGTCATTGAACCGGGCACTAAAATCAACGAGATGATGGCGCACCAAGATTGGCTACCAACCTTGCTTGCAGCCGCTGGCGTTGACGATGTGAAAGAAAAACTTGCGAAAGGCTATAAAGCCAATGGTAAAGAGTGGAAAGTACACATTGATGGCTACAACTTTAAACCTTACTTCCAAGGTAAAGAAGAAAAAGGCCCTCGTGATTCACTACTCTACTTTACAGCGAATGGCGAATTAAATGCCGTGCGCTGGAATGACTGGAAACTGCACTTCGCAACGCTTGAAGGTAACATCACTGACGCCGTACGTTTCTCACCAAACTGGCCGAAGATCATCCACCTACGTGCCGACCCATTTGAAAAAGCACCACACGAATCAGGCATGTACCTACGTTGGATGGCAGATAACATGTGGTTATTCGTACCAATTCAAGACGTGCTAGGTGAGTTCTTCCAAACATTACCAGATTACCCAATGCAGCAAGGTGCGATCATGAACCCAGCTAGCATTAACTACCAATCGCTAGGCCTTAAAGCCAAAATGAATCAACTTGATGAGCTACAAAAGAAAGTAGCGACGATGAAGTAATAGCCTCTAAGCTCATTCGTAGAGATAACGAATAGTTAAATAAAAAGCGCCTATCAATGCTAATAGGCGCTCTCATTGCTAATAGGCGCTTTCTTCTTAAATGTTATCGTAAATATTGCTAGAACTTATTTACCAATAACAGGGATACCCGTTCCGCGTTGCGCTGCGCGAGGCATGACAAATACCACTGGCGTCCACGCAGGGATCGTTAACACTTCACCGTCTGCTTTGGCACCTTTGGCTAAATCAGAATGGTGTAGTGCACTCACTTGTAGCCCTTTAACACCTTTGAGGATAAAGGTTTTAGAAGTACTTGACGCATTAATCGCCACGACTAAAGCGTCTTTCTTAGGATCAATATCGACACCCGCACCAATACCGTTATCGATGCTCATCACAATTAAACCAGGCTGTTGTTTTGGTCCTGTATTGTGAAAATCGATACGTTTGTTCACTTCACTGCCTTTACCTAAAGTCAGTAATGGGTAAGCTTTACGTAGTGCTGCCATTTCTTTGTAGTACACCGCCATATCTTGAATGTTTTCAGGTGCAGGCTGTGCATCCAAACCGCTGCGAGTAATAACGTCATTGATTGCATCGTAGTTATCACTGTCTTTATCTTTACGCGGTAAGCCCTTGTTCCAATTATTACCTTGGTAAGTAAAATCAACATGGTTATACCAATCACCAGAATCGTAAGAATCTCGCTGCATTGATTTAGAACGCAATAAATCCGAACCCATATGAGTAAATGGCACGCCTTGACCTAACATTGCGGTTGCTAACGACACGGCTTGCATACGTACACGTGTATCAATCGATGTTGCATCTGGCGCTTTATACTGGGTGTTATCCCACAACGTTTGGTTATCGTGTTTCGACACGTAATTCTGCACCTCTGTAGGATCATCGGCATAGCCCGCAGCTTGACCGTTATAATCCAGCTGCTTACCCGTGATTGCCTTGCCGGTAGCATCAATAAACGTGAATGTTTTGATATTCCCAGCCATACCTAAACGCGTCAAATCCGCTAGATGAAGGCGTGATTTAACAACATCAGCATCAGTTTGGTCGTTCACACCATTACCAAACCCTTTATTAGTTCGCAGCGCATCACCACTATCAAATGGGCCACCACCACGAACGGCATCACGTAGGCGATCCGAGAAGCTACCAATACCGGTTCCACCTAAGTGTTTTTGCGTCGCTTGCACAAACAACTTGTCGTTTTCTACTTCACCAAAGTTCCAGCCTTCACCATAGAAGTAGGTATTTGGGTCAACACGTTTTACCGCTTCAAGCGACTCTTCGATTTGTGCTAACGGGTGATGACCCATTAAGTCAAAGCGGAATGAATCAATCTTGTAATCACGCGCCCAAACCACCAGCGAATCTTTAATTAACTTGGCCATCATGGCATTTTCAGGAGCCGTATTAGAACAGCAGGTGGAATTTTTCACCTGCCCTGTTACTGGGTCTAAACGGTTGTAGTACCAAGGTACAATCTTATCCAATACCGATGTGTCAGCCGTTGGTCCAGCGGCATTCGTATGGTTATACACCACATCCATCACCACGTTCATTCCAATGTTTTCTTTAATCGATTGGATCATTTCACGGGTTTCAAGAATACGCTGTGTTCCCTCTGGGTTAGTCGAGTACGAACCTTCAGGCACTGTATAATGGAATGGGTCATATCCCCAGTTGAATCCATCAGTAGATGAAACATAACGGTTCAACTCCTGAACAACTGGATTGGCGGGTGTATCGTTATCGCGCTCAATTTCAAGTACTTCAGCAATCGTCAAACCAGACATGCAATAGTTGCTAAAGCGCGACGTAGTAATCGCTTTATTGACGTTACATAACTTACTGAAAGACTCATCGATATTCGCAACTTTTGACGGATCTTCTTCGATGGTCGCAATATCAAAAATAGGCAATAAATGTAAGTGAGTCACACCACTTTCGCTGAGCGATTTTAGATGTTGTACAGGTGCACTATCATCATCGGTAAATGCGGTAAATTTACCGCGGTCTTCGGCAGGTACGGATTCATCTAGAGCAGAAAAATCGCGGACATGTGACTCATAAATCACGAACTTCGCAGGATTGTCTTGAGCAATAGGCGCTTTTAAGCTGTCCCAACCAGCAGGTTTTAATGCGGGATCATTCAAATTAACGACTTGGCTGTATTCAGAGTTGCGAGATAAACTCAATGCATACGGGTCAGTCACCTGATAGCTTTCCACCTTACTTGAAACTGGATGGACAACATTCACTAGGTAACGATAGTAAGTACCGCTCGGTGCTTGATTGGTATTCACCGACCATACACCAGACTCAGCCTGATAAGCCATTTGTAATCGGCCCAGTTCTTTTTTGTCTTGATTAAACAGTACAGCAACCACGTTTTGTGCCGATGGTGCCCATAATCGGAAACTGGTGTTAATACCGTCTGTAATTGCGCCAAGTTCGATATCTTTTGCTTTATCTGCAAACAGATTATCTAAACTGCCCGCCGACTGTACTTTAGTTGCAGCAAGCACATCGCCTTTGTCATCAACTGCAATAGCCACTAATTCAGCTTTCACAATCGGACGCATATTGATTTTAGGATCTATGCTGTAAGCCGTTTTGTTCGCAAGCTGCGGGTATTTTCTTGACGCTTCAACTGAAAGTGTACCTGCAGATAATTCAATATATTGGTTAGTAAACTTGTAATTATCACCTTTAGGTTCCACATCTGATGCGAGCGATAGATACAAGCGCACATCTTTTGCCCCTGCCGCACCGTCCCACACTAAAGTATGTGCATCCACTAGGTGCGCTTCAGCATTGGCAATCCCTACTGTTTTTAACTTCGCGATGGGACCTGACGTTTCAGGAATAACAATATTAATTTGTGGTGGATTGGTGGTATCAAAATAAGCATTTTTATTGCCATTATCGCTGCTATTACAGCCTGTTAGGGTTGTAACATAGAATAGTGGAATTAACACTCGCGCGGCTTTAGATAAAGTAAATTTCACGTTTCATTCCCTTGTTATTAGATTTTGGCTAAAGGTATGAAATTTCGTGTCATGCAAACTGTGATATGTGCAATCTTCTTTAAAACAGCAGCGTTTTATTACTTTTTATGGGCAGGCACTCACTCTTTGTAGGGGTACAGTAAGAATCATCTCACCGTACAAAATGTTGTGAAGTTCATATTTATTATAAATATCAAATAGTAAGCTCTGCTCTTTTTAATACAAAAAAGGCCGTATCACGACCTTTTCTCTCAGTATTTCATTTAGTTTTAACTACTACGCAAAAATAGCAAATGGCACAGCCATAGAAAGTACTAATGCAAAACCCAGAAAGTAAAAATAAACCGATTTAAAACTCATCTCTTCTCCTTGAAACTAACAATGTCATGTCCGAATCATTAAGTGGCATTTAAAATGCAATATTATTGAAATACGTATTCTATTTCAATAAGTTGTCTTTTTGAAGTACGTTTATAATCCTTTTTGACGCCAAATGTGTCTGAATGTAAATAAAGTAAATGATAACGATTATCAATTCATTGCATGTAAGAATGCGCTCTCACTTACGGACAGCCATTACAAATATAACTATGAAACTAAAATTACTTTCAGTGGCCATTGCAGCCACATTAGCCTCAACCGCAGCGATTGCTGCAGATACACAAAAAGAAGAGACCATCGTTGTTACTGGCTCAGCCCTTGACACTCATATCCAAACCTCCATCGATTCTGAAACGCTCGAACAAAAGCAAGCGTCTGATATTAAAGATATTTTAAATACCATGCCAAGCGTGACAGTCGATGGCAATGCCCGCTATTCTCGCAAAGTATTTATCCGTGGTATGGAAGACAAATATGCCGTTGTTACCATTGATGGTGCACGCCAAGAAGGCCAATTGTTCCACCACTCAGGCGATCAAACTATTGATCCAGCACTTCTTAAGGTCGCCGAAATTGAACTTGGTGCAAACTCAGCATTAAGCGGTGCAGGTGTGATTAACGGCTCGTTTAGTTATGAAACGAAAGACCCAGATGACTTACTTAAAGAAGGTGAGCGTTTTGGTGCACGTGTAAAAACAAACTACCAAAGTGCTTACGAACGTAAAGGGGTGAATGTTTCTGTTTACACCAAGCTTAACGACCAATGGCAATTCATGGGTATTGGTCACTGGTCTGAAGATGGCGACCTTTATATTCCAGATCACGACAAAGTCAGCTCAAAGCAAGGTGAATTGAAATCAGGTTTAGCTAAACTGGTTTATATGCCGAATGATAACAATGAATTCAAATTAAGTGTGAATCACTATAGTGATGGTGGTAAGCGTCAACTCTCTGGTGAAAAAAATGGCGCGTTATACGCTGATGATGAACACAAATATAACGCTATCAGTCGCGATACAGTCACCTTCCAGCACCACTATGATGCAGGCAGTGATTTACTTAATCTAAAAACCCAACTGTATTACAACCGCCAGTACATGGATCGTGATCAATTGACCGACGTATTGTGGGATAAGGATGCAAATGGCGATTGGATTAAAGACGGCAAAGTCGACATTCCAAAGCGTGAATATAACGTAACCACTGTAGGTGGTGATATTCGAAACATATCTTGGATTGGCGATCACCAGATCACTTATGGCTATGAAGCCTACCATGCCAAACAGTGGATTGATGCTGAAGACGGTAAAATCGTATCTGGTACGCGTAAAGGTCAAACCCAAAAGTACGCAATGGATGGCGGTACAGTCACGGCACATGGCTTGTATGTGCAAGACATGTTTGAATTCAGCCAATTCCGTTTAACCACAGGTTTACGTTACGACATTCACCAACTAGGCGGTGTATTTGACGGTAACTTCAGTCAACTGTCTCCGAAGTTTAAAGGTGAATACCAAGCAACTGATGAGCTAAAACTTCGTGTTGGTTACGGTCGCATCTTCAAAGGTGCTTCATTACCAGAAGCACTAACGATGAAGCCAGCCGAAAAAGTAAAACAGTCTGAAACCAAAGCAATGACAGGCCACAACTACGAGGCCGGTTTTGATTATAACCTCACTAACTTGTTGGCTAGCGATCGCTCTATTATTGGTTTCACAGCCTACCGTTATAATGTTGATAACCAAATCCACCCAACTAAAAATAACAGCACATTATCCAATCAAAATGATGTCCACGTTTGGGGTGTCGAAACGGTATTTACTTACAGCTTGAGTGACTTTGATCTGTACGCAAACCACTCTTACTCAAAAGGCCAAGAAACTAACCTGAAAACAGGCGTTGAAAGCCAAATGAATAAAACAGGGATCCACAACTTCAAAGCAGGTGTTAAATACCACCTAGATGAAGATATCGTATTCGGCTGGGATGCGCGTTACGTACCAAGCAACAGCTACACAGACAAAAGCATCGACCGCAAAGGTAAATACTCAGAAGAAGAAATTGAGCGTAAAGGCTTCTCTACTCACAACCTATGGGCTGCATACAACCCATCGTTCGCGAAAGACCTAACACTGAACCTAGCGGTTGATAACCTATTCAACAAAAAATACGCAGAGCATACTGGCTTTGGTATTTCATGGGGTTCAGATAAATACACCAGCTACGAAGCAGGTCGAAACCTGAAAGCATCTGTGGCTTACGAATTCTAATAACAGAATAGAGCGTCACTCACTAATCATTTGTTTCGCACATAGCTAACAAAAAACGGCCCAACTAATGGGCCGTTTTTATTTTAATTAAACGCATAGCGTAATTTAATATAACGTTTAGGCCATCTTAAACATTTGCGTTTTCGCCAGTAACTCAGCCATTTGACTTTCAACGTCACGCATTTCTTTATTGATCTCACCAACTAGTGCACCTGACGCATTTGCGAGCTCTAATAGCTCATCAATATCGGCATCAACCGTTTTAGCCGTATCAGACTGTTGCTCTGTTGCTTGCGCTATATTGGCATTGTGATGACTAATCTCATCCACTAAAGCATGCAATTTATCGATTGATTGTTTGGTATCACTCACGACATCACGTGTTTTAAAACTAAACTCTTTACTGTGCTGCATATTCTCAAACGATGCAGTCGCATTGGTACAAATTTCATCAAGCAAATGGCGAATATCTTCTGTCGATTGCTTACTACGCCCAGCAAGCGTGCGTACTTCATCAGCAACAACGGCAAAACCTCGACCTTGTTCACCCGCGCGGGCAGCTTCAATTGCGGCGTTCAGTGCTAACAAGTTCGTCTGCTCGGAAATCGCATTGATCGTATCAAGGATCACAGAAACGTTTTGCGTCTGCTGTTCTAGTGATTCCAGACGACCATACGTTTTGTCGATATCTTCAATTAACTCATTCACTGAGTTGAACGAAGAATCACTTTGCTGGTTACTGGCTTCTGCATGACGACGCGCATCATCCGCACTTTGTTGTGCTTCAACCGTGGTACTAGCCACTTGTGAGCTTGTCTGTGCCATTTCTGTCATCGCAGTTGCGATATTTTCACAACGGCGCTGCGTTCGCTCACTGGCGCTACTTGCTTGTTCAGCTGAATGGGTCACCATTTGTAAGCTGGCTTGCGTAGTATTAGCAAGGGTATTCACCCCTTCAATAATCTTCGCCATATCATGAATAAGCGTATCAACACTATGACAAATCGCACCAATCTCATCATGATGTTCATCACCTAAGCGAATGGTCAAATCATTCTTGCTTGTCATCTGACCAAGCTTATTGGTTACCTCTTTGACACGACGCTTCATAATGCGCACGTAAATACTGGTCATCACAATAATCGGCAGCACGATCAAAAGTAGCCCTGCAATAATCATCAACTTCGCGTTTTGTGCTTGCTCTAGATTTGTCGCTGAGATTTCCATTAACTGAGCACTAACCTGATCGCGAATGGCTTTCACCATTCCGATACGCTCTGTCGCTAACGTAAACCATGTCGTTGCCTGTGGGCCTTTAATCGCATTAAGGTTATCGCGTTGGCTTAAAAATTGAGATTGAATTTGATCAACCTGTTGCCATACAGCAGCATGTTTAGCCTCTGATAAAGCCGTTAAATTGTCACCTTCAAACAACAGCTCCGCCTGACGTAAGGCATAATCGCCCTGCATCAAATAATTGCTGATTTGACCATAACGCATCGCGTCAGTTTTACCAGCAGCAAACACACCATTCAATGCGCCGCGAGACTTACCCGCCTCTTCTTTAATGATTAATAAAGACAGTAAACCGATACTGCTACGTTTAATTGCAGCATCATCTAACTGTGAAATCACCAAACGAACATTATCAATGGCTAGCTGATTAAGGTTTGAATAATACGCAAAAGGGGAATCTTTAACATTCAGCTGATCAACTTGACTACGAATTGATGATTTACGACTGAGCTCTAATAACACATCACGACCGATAGCCGTTACGTTACTCGGCACCATATATTGTGATTGAAAGTTTCGTAGTGCCTGCTCTGCTGCATCGGCCTTTAACCTTTGCTTTTGTAATTGTGCAACTTGAGCACCTTTACCCTTGCTTGCTAACACGCCTGCGGTTAGACCTCGCTCAACAGCATAGTTATGCGCCACATCATCGTACAAAGTGATTAGCGTTATCGCTTCACGCGTTACAGCTGCGTTATGACTTTTCGTCTGCGCCAGTAAATATTGATTAGCCAATAGCACCAACACAATAAAAAGAGGGATCCCCGAAATTAACACGAAGGCTTGGCTTAGTCGGATAGAGGCCAACTTTTTCAACATGAATCACCCTTAAATATTCACACGAGCTCACATAAGCAAGCAAAAAAGACATATAAGCACATATTGTCAGATAAATATTCACAATTGGCATGTGATCCATGTCAATGTTTTTCAAATAAATGAAAAGCATTTGTCAAAAACGAGATATTACTATGTTAAGTGTCAGTAAGTTGACCGCTGCCATTTTTTTGACCGAACAAAGCTACCCATAAAGTGTTATTTATTTAGATTTAATGCTTAATATTTCCAGTCACTTTATGAGCCGCTTAAAATATGTGACAGCTATCATCATCTAACTCGGTTCCTTTTAAAGGCCTGTGTCTTCATTTCCTATTCGCGCTTTTTCTACTGAACATTTAATTAGGTGGGGGAGAATAATCAGACAATGCTAAATAAAGCCTTATCACTAACAGCTGTAATATTTAGAAAACAAGTAGAAGGTCGCTGTAATAAAATATCAATAGATTAATCACTTAGTACTTTTCCTCTACTTACAACACGTTGCAAAGTAGATTATCATTGGGTATTGGGAACGTTTCAGCATTCGAGGCACAGGAATGAAAAGCAAGGCTAGTCAATCACAGGGATTACTTCTCTTTCGTTTATCGCAAGCACAGATGTTCGCGATGGGTACACTGAAAGTACAAGAGATTGTTCCTTTTACCTCTTTCACCTCTATGCCCTACTCTCAGCAACATGTATTAGGCGCAGTGTGTATTCGTGGTACGACTATGCCGCTGATCGACATGCCTTCAGCTATTGGCTACCGTCCAATCAGCCGTGAAGAATTCTCGGATTGCAGCATTATCATTACGGACTGCAGCCGAACGACGGTGGGTTTCTTAGTACGTGGTATTGATAAGATCACTGCATGTGATTGGCAAGCGATTGCGCCACCGCCTGAAACATTAGGCAACAATACCTATGTCACAGGGATCACTAAGGTTGAAGACCATCTTGTACAATTACTGGATGTCGAATTAATTTTATCGCACCTTAACCCGAATGATCCAAGTACCTTGTACCCGACCCTTACGGATATTGATCGCGAAAAACTCAAACCCATGCGTATACTGCTCGTGGATGATTCCGGCGTTGCCCGCCGTCAACTTTGTAATGCGCTCGACAGTATCAACATTCCGTATTTTGTAGCAACCAACGGTAATGATGCACTCGGTATCATGCAAAAATCAGCGCAAGCAAACCATCCAGTTGATATTCTAGTCAGTGATATAGAGATGCCGGGGTTAGACGGTTACGAATTAGCATTTGAAGTGCAAAACACCCCGAATTTAGCCCATACCTACATGATTTTACACACCTCATTATCAAGTGAGATTTGTGTTGAGCGCGCACTCCAAGTCGGCGCACATGAAGCATTAACCAAGTTTGAAGCCAACGAGCTAATACATGCGATGCTGCGTGGCGCTAAAAAACGCCGTGAAGCCACAGCGACAACTTAATACTAACCAGTAGCACGTAAACAAACGAAGCTAGATTGGTCAGCATAAATAACAAAAGCCCGAATTACACTGTAAATTCGGGCTTTTTTGTTGGCAGCTAATCCACCTACGTTCTTATTCAATTTGGTTACATCAAGCAGATGCGGTAGGCGCTTTATAACGTCGCAACCATGTACATCGAGAACGCGAATAAATTTACAACACTTCTGCTGAGCAACTAATGGTGATTGAAGGTTGCAACATTAAACAGACATGACAATGCTTCAAAACCGCTTCCTGCGCTGCAATAAGTACATCATCTTTCGATATGCCATCGCCAGTTACTACAAAATGGAGGTTGGCCGATTCATATAATCGAGGCTCACTCTCGGTGAGTGTATATGTCAGATTGTTATCGAGCGTTTTTACGCTAAATCCTTTCTCCTTTAGGAGTAACACCACATCTGTTGCACTACATGCACCCAAGGCTGACAATAACATTTCTGTTGGGCAAGGTGCGACGGTACTCGTCGCATCTATATCGAAGTTAAAGCCACTGCTTGTGGTTATTTTAAATTGGCAGTCACCTGCCCACTTTACATTGATAGTCATAATTACCTATTTACTCGGCAATGCCATTTATATTAAAACCCATAAGAAAGCGAGCTGTGCACTGATATCACAGATTAATGTTCTCTAATGGAATTATTGCCGACTGTGCTGGACGCAAATCAGCTTCAAATCCCACTAATGCACAGCCAGAGAAAATCATAGCGACCACAATCAGCCACGTTAATTTCAAGTTTTTCACTTTATTGGAAAGGACTAAATTTTCTAACCTATCGCACTCAGAGCCAACCGCTATTGGTCTGAATTCTCCAAGCTGATTTTGATAAAATTCAATAAATTCAGGCTTTCCCCACATTTGCCAATGTGCACGTTCATCAGTTTGCCAATACTCAAAAAACACCTTGCAAGCCATATAGTTTGCAACCAAGGAAACACTGATTACGAACAAAATGATAATGCTTAAAATCTGGAACATCCTTTTCCTAATAGTTAGCCCCAATAAATATATTATCAGCGTAACAATAACCCTCAATGCATACCTGAATACGCATCGTAAATTGGACTTATCCTGTGAACAATGGCTGTTTTTTTGTGTTGAATTCACGCTGCGTGCACGGCAAAAGAAACTTTAGAAACGATTAAACAAGAAGAAATGATGAAAGCGTCTTATCCTTTAAAGAGCCCAATACATGGGGAAATATGACCATGACGACATCACTTCAAGCTGTAATACTCACCGACACGGCGGCCTCGCACTACTCAGCCTGCACCCATAGTGCTCATGAAAAATGTGTTACTTAACCCATCATGCCGTCTGATATTGCACTCATCATCTTTGAGCTTTGCACCATTGTAATCAGCTCTGCCGTACTAGGTACCTTATTTTTATATGCACGTCAGCCCATTATTTTGGCTTATATTGCTGCCGGTATTGTTATTGGACCTGATGGCTTCGGATGGGTGAAAAATGCAGAAAACATCAGTCAAATCGGGCATCTTGGCGTAATTTTATTGCTGTTCTTGCTAGGTTTAAACCTGCAACCACGTAAATTGCTTACCTTGTTTAAGGAAAGTGCCCTAGTCACCTTAGGCACCAGCGGCTTCTTTTTTGGCTGCACCTTTGTATTCGCACTGACCATTCAGCTTGCACTCATGGATGCACTAGTCGCCGCGGCGGCTTTAATGTTTTCGAGTACCGTTATAGGGTTAAAGCTGATCCCCACCACCACACTTCACCACCAGCGGATGGGGGAAGTGATGACCAGTATCTTGTTAGTGCAAGACATACTGGCTATTACAGTGATTTTACTGCTGAATATGAACAGTGATCAGACATTGATTGCGGCTTTTGTACTACTTATCACTAAAGCGGTGGCACTGTGCGTGCTGGCTTTTGCTGGCGTAAAATATGTAATACTGCCGCTCTTTCGAAAGTTTGATGTCATCCAAGAGTACAGTTTCATCACCACACTTGCTTGGTGCTTATTATGGGCTGAAATCGGCCATCAAGTGGATCTTTCTTATGAAAGTGGTGCCTTTATCGCTGGGTTATCCATCGCAGTTAGTAAAGTGTCTCAGGCCATCGCCCAACACTTAAAACCATTACGAGAGTTTTTCTTAATTCTGTTTTTCTTTGCTATTGGCGCAAAAATGCAGCTTTTAACAGGGCATGTTTACACCCTTTACGGCATTGGGTTTGGGGCTATATTGATAGTATTAAAACGATGGGGCTTCAAACAGGCTCTAGGTTTTGCCAATGAAAAATCGACCATGCGAAACGAGCTCAGCGCGCGACTCAGTCAAGCCAGTGAGTTCTCACTCTTACTCGCCTATTCCGCTATCAATAACGGCTTACTCAGTTCAAGTGGAATGATGTTTATTCAAAGCACGACGCTTAGCACTTTCGTTATTTCGACCTATTGGGTTGTAAAGCATTACCCAACCCCCATATCGCTCGCGAATAAACTTCGCCAAGATTAACCTTCGCCAGACTCAACTCTCGTTATTATTATCACCCTCAGCTCGAACACCGCAGTAATACAAGTTCATTAAGTATTCTTAACCTTTCTTTTAGGCAAAATTAATCTAAATTTATACCTCATTCGCAAATACCAAAACCAACGTTACTTTGCATAGATAAGACACATTAGCAGCGTAATAACAGTGCTATGGTTTGGCTAAATAGCCCTATCTCTATTGGCTCAACTTACGTATCTGATTAAGGACGATCTACATGCAAGGTCACTTACCTCTGCTTACTTCAATTCGCGGTTTCGCCGCGTTTTTTGTTGCCTTATTCCATGCCCGCTTAGTGCTTTTTCCTCAATGGAAAGAAGATATCGCCAACACCAGCCAGCTGCTTGAAAATGGCTATCTCTGGGTTGATATATTCTTCATTCTCAGCGGGTTTGTCATGATGCATGTCTACCGTAACAGCTTCCAACAAGGCTGTACGATGGCGAAATGGCGGCATTTTATGTGGCTAAGATTTAGCCGTATCTATCCACTTTTTCTCACGACCCTATTGTTTTTGCTTGGTTGGGAAAGCATTAAACACGTCTACGGCATTGGATTTTACGGTGGGGAGTTACTTAATAGCTGGGGACTGGCTGGCATTCCTGCTTTTCAAGGCCCCTTCAACACCAGTGATACCCTATTTGCTAACCTCTTCTTATTACAATCTCTCACAAGCCAAGCTCTTAGCTGGAACTTCCCTGGCTGGTCATTAAGTGTCGAGTGGCTCTGCTATATGATGTTTCCGATTATTTTAGCCCTGCTGTCTTTTAACGCTAAGCGCAGTAGCTGGCTACCTATTTTAGTCTTCTTTCTACTCTATGGCCTTATTTCAACCACAGGTACCATCGATTTAACGTCTGGCATCCCCGCTTTTTTACGTGGATTATGTGGTTTTTCACTTGGGGCGTGGATGTGCCTCATCCGCTTACCACATAACATAAAACGCTTTATCAGCAATGACGGGATTCTGTTCGCTCTGGTTATTAGTTTGGTGTTGCTCTTGCACCATAAACTCGGAACAGGACAAATTTTGAGTGTTTACCTACTCTTCGCACTATTGGTTTTCTGTGGAGCAAACCACACCCAAAACACATCACTCTTTATGCGTTTATTCGATAACAAGTTAACCCAGTATCTCGGCGATATTTCTTATTCTGTCTACCTTTGGCATTCAGTCTTGCTCCTAATTGGTGTCGAAGTAATTAACCAACTCGCCCCTGAATTCACCTTATGGTGGTATCAACAAAGCAGCTTTGGTGCGTTCGCGTTGGCCTTAGCCCTGTATACTGTCGTGTTACTTGCTATTTCAACCGCCAGTTACCACTTACTGGAAAAGCCAGCCCTACGCCAATTACGTTCATTGCAAATAACTAAACTAGCCACTCGCATTAAAAAAACATCAAAAACAAATAGCAATAATCTAACAACAAAATAAAGTTGGATAGCACCCAAAAAGTAGGCAAAAAAAAGCTGTAACCCCAGCCTTAAAAAGGGTTACAGCCGAACTACAGCAAAGTGGTTTCTGTAGAAAAAGTGGCGACCAAGCATCGCCATTGGTTTACTCTTCGTTTCAGCGTTCTTAACCAACAAGAACGAACAGCTACTTAGTTAAATTGATATGGCGGCCTGTTTATCATCTTATTTTATTTATCAAGCAGCCCATGCTCATTACCTTGTCATTACATTGCCCACACAAAGTAGATCTGCGCTTTCATTCGGATAATGATGCCGCGAATAACATCCAAGAAACCCATGAAAGGAATCGGTTTCTCTGCGCTTATCCAGGCTAAACCAACAGAGCCTACCGGCATGTCGTAACCTTGTGGCTCATCCAGCTTCAAGCGTACAAAGTGATGCTTATTCGCAACGTTTACCCCAGTTACCTGACGAACATTATCGTCTCGAGCTAGAAGGCTGCCTTGTGATTCACCTGTCGCCTCAATGATCCCTTCGACTTCCGCGTTAAAGATTTTCCCAGGGTAAACCGCGGATGCAAACTCTGCGCGCTGTCCCACTTTTACGTTACGAATAGCCTGATGGTTCACCCGCATCAGCACATACTTCTCGTTGGTATACATCTGAATGCGCGGCATTAAGCCAACATACTGCCCTTCACGCATAATAAAGTTCGTTAAATAACCATCGGTTGGCGCATACACCTTGGTCTGTTCAAGGTTCCATCGCGCTTGAGCAACGTTCTCTTGCTGCGATGTCACATCTACTTCACGGCTATTCACTGTTAACTTCGATTTTTCAATGGCTAAGCGTGCTTTATTAACCGCTAACTTGGCCTTTTCTAGCTGGCTTTCTACCGTTATTTTCTGTGCTTTTGCCACCTCAACTGCGGTGTTCTGCTCATCCATCATGCTTTCCGTAATGGTGTGCTTCACTACGCGATTCTGTTCTTGGTAACGATTAAGCGTTTTTTGCTTCCATTTCAGATCTTGCTGGGCAGCCACTAGCTTATTCTGTGCGATTTCAATGTCTTTTTCTGCGGCTGCAAAATTCGCTTTATTAATGTTGATATCTTCTTCAGCCATATCCAACGCCACATGCGCCGAATCTAACTTAGCTTGTGCCACATTGAGTGCAATCGTAAAAGGTTCGTCATCAATTTCATAAATCAGTTGTCCTTGTTCCACTTGTTGGTTTGGACGAACATGTATTGCTGTGACCTTACCTTTAATTTGAGTCGTTGATGGACGTAGCTGCACATGGGGAGACTGCACTAGTGAACCACCAGATAAATCCATTGGCGCAAAAGTTATCAAACCAACCCATACAAACAACAACCAGCCAGAACCCCCTAAGTACGCAAAACTCTTAGTGAATTTATTCCAAGGCATACCCACCATTCTTAGAAGGTAAATAAACAGTGCCCAAACCGCTAACCCCTCAAGCATGCTCAGTCTCCTGCTTTGGTGTCGAGATCACAGCTTCTACCTTTTCCATTGATGCAGCAGGCTGCTGTGATGGCGCGTCCCCTTTCCAAATATCACGAATACGACGAAGTGCTTGTTCACCATCAACAAAAGCAATTACAACGGCAATTACCCATACCCAATGCCAAACAAAGCCAATCCAAGTAAGGGCGGTGATGAGTCCAAGTTGATGATGATCTTTACTGTGCGCTTTCTGAATCGGTAATTCATGAAGTCGCCAAAATCCAAAGGCCGCGGCAGCAATCGTGCCAACCATGACCACGCTAGCTATAACATGTAGTGCGGTATCCACCCCACTATCTACAAAAGGCATACTAAAAAGGCTCATTAACATTCTCCGATTTATCGGTTTATTTTTTTGTTGCAGGGAGTGTCATCTAAAATGTGAGCCTTGCCTTAATTTAGGGTAGATCGAATTAAATAGTGCGTAATTACGATACAATCATTCCACCCAAAGCAGCTGGCAGGACAAATTAACATGTTTGATTTGAGCTTTATTCGTATCACTTACTTACAAATTGTCTTGAATGCGGTAAGAAAACATTACGGCATTACGACTCAGCAGATAGGTGTTCCAGATAGCTTAATGAACGAACCGATGGCCTTAGTTCCGTTCAATGACTTCATGACATGGCTAGAAAAAATTGCGGCACTCAGTGGTGATCCCGCCTATATGCTAAAGATTGCGCCAGATCTCTGCTTTAGTCAGATGGGAAGTTTAGGAGAATGGTATTTATCCAGTCCTGATTTAGCACTCGCCGTCAGACGTATCAACTACGGCGTATCGTGTCTTCATTCAGGGGCGACTTATCACGGAGAACAATCGGGCAAGATCATGAAGTGGAGTTATGATTCCCCGCACGCTCGTCAACAAGCTCGCTGCTTAGACAGTTTGCGGGTGGCAACAATGATGATCAAAGCGCTACGCCATTATATGGGGAATGACTATAGCCCACTTAAAGTGCAGATCAGCAGTGCGCTTACTGGAAACAATCTGGCAGATCGCCAACAAGCAGAAAAGTGGTTTGGCTGTGCGATTGAATGGAATGCGCCAATGACCAAGGTGTGGATTGATCTCTCTATTCTTCGCCATGGCAGTGAACGTGCTTTTTCGATCAGTCGCCCTATGGTGGTTTCTAACTTACAACTGGATGATATGCTCAACATACCGCAACCCAACGATAGCGCTAAGGTCATGTTCGAGTTAGTGAATTACTCACGCCGTTATGGTGTACCTAACATAGAGTTCGTGGCGGAAAAGCTGGGCTTCTCCAAGCAACAACTACAGCGCCGCCTCCACCATTTTGGTTGGACGTTTAGCAATATAACCCAGTACGTAATTTGTAACCTTGCCATTCAGTACATGCAAGCAGACAAGCCGATAGACGAAATAAGCCAGCTGCTGGGTTATAGCCATCCACAGAGCTTCACTAAGGCATTTCAACGACAGCGTGGATTAACACCTAAGCAGTATCAACAACGCTTGCTAGAACGCAGTCGTGAAACCATCTCATTGAATTTATAGGTGAGAACAAAAAACGGTAGTGACCCTTTCCAATGAGTGCATCACTAATAAATGCATCCATTGCTCACAAGGTTCAGCTACCGTTTTTAGTTAAGAAGAAGGTCAGTTGGCAAACTGCGTTAGCTTGCCTGTTGCTCGCAGGTCATCGTGAAATGGTTATCGGGCGTTATGTGATACCACATCTCAAAATTCGCTTTATTCCGGCTGACAATTGTCGGCTTAAAGAAAATGCGATACCCGGTTAAATCACGACGCTGCTCGGCATTGAAAGGATCAATATTCAGCGGATCAGCAATAATTTCTCGGCTCAACTTAACAGGTTTAAGCACGTAATCATCACCCTTTTTCGTGAATCGGTAGTCAACGAATAAGTTATATTCCAACTGCGTTTTACGTTGCTTTTTGTACTGGATCCATTCTTGCGATTTCACCATTCCCTTCTCAGAAAAATCGTAAATAACCCAGCTTTTCTCATTTTCAGTGTTGGCTTCAGGTGATTGGCATTGCCATTTACCGTCTAACGTTGGCAAACTCGCGGCTGAAACAGAAGTAATACTTCCGACCAATAGCAACGCAGTGCCCCATATTTTCATCGACATAGGCAATCCTTTTAATAAGGGCTTTTTCTTTACCTTAGCCTACTTTATGTAAATAACTCAATTAGATAATGCTTGTGTGCTGCAACTCACTCAAAAATCATTGTCGATTTATATGAATATTCGCTCAAACACAGAGCATAAAAAAGGCACTATGCAGTGCCATTCTTATTTATTTTTTTGTCGTTATTTTTATACGGATGCCGTTTTGACTAACTCACCACTAGCGACTTTTTCTAATATGGTCGATATAGGTACAATCGGCCCCATCATATTGACACGGATCGGAGCATTCCCACCGCCAAAGTGTAAGTCGGAGGTTTCACCGGTTGAATAGTTATAGCGGTAATTAAATTTATCTGTCGCGAGATGCAATAAATCCACATTCTTCCGATGGCACGAAATATATGCGCGCCAATACATTGCCTCTAACACCTCATCGGGTGTTTGAGCACGAATGATAAAGCGCCAACCACTGTCTTCACCGTAAAAATCTAACGGGAATATTTTCTTTATTTTTCTTTTACTTAACAAGGTTTAGCCTAAATCCAACTGTATGCCATCACCTAAACGGGTGAATAATCACTGTAATTTATGATTATTAAG
>NZ_NOIF01000078.1 GCF_002265265.1 Photobacterium sanguinicancri | reverse complement strand
CATATTTAGGAAATTGATGTTATCATCAGTTTTCACAGTCTTTTCGACTTAAAACAGATTTCGTCGGTGAATAGCGCAGCTTGGTAGCGCATCTGGTTTGGGACCAGAGGGTCGGGGGTTCGAATCCCTCTTCACCGACCACTTACAATGGTGGCTATAGCTCAGTTGGTAGAGTCCCGGATTGTGATTCCGGTTGTCGCGGGTTCAAGCCCCGTTAGCCACCCCATATTCAGGTAATGTTTTACATTCCCTTGGCACTGTAAGAGCCTAAAACTTGTTCGGTGAATAGCGCAGCTTGGTAGCGCATCTGGTTTGGGACCAGAGGGTCGGGGGTTCGAATCCCTCTTCACCGACCATCATTTAAAAGCCTCGTCGAAAGACGAGGCTTTTTTCGTATGTGCGAAATAAAATTTGTTTGGTAACGGATCCGNGTTTGATTGCCATATAAGCATGGGTCGGGGGTTCCCTGATGTTCAACGCCCGCTCTTCACCGACCATCATTTGAAAGCCTCGTCGAAAGACGAGGCTTTTTTCGTATGTGCGAAATAAAATTTGTTTGGTAACGGATCNGNGTTTGATTGCCATATAAGCATGGGTCGGGGGTTCCCTGATGTTCAACGCCCGCTCTTCACCGACCATCATTTGAAAGCCTCGTCGAAAGACGAGGCTTTTTTGTATGTGTGTCCCGTCCTGAAATGTGTTTGCTAGCAGATCTGCACTTGATCGCCATAAAGCTAAGCGTGGGTCGAGAGGGCCCTGATATTCAACGCCTGCTCTTTACCGACTACTATTTGAAAGCCTCGTTGAAAGATGAGGCTTTTTGTTGCCGATATCTAAGGGAGTTACTTAATGCTCAGGAGTCATCAACGCTATTTTTTTCCCATCGTGGGCGCGGAAAAGATCGACTTCCGCTACAAGACCCTAAAATTAGTAAGTGTAATTGACTGCAAAAAAGGATGAAGCGCAGAGATAGATATGGATTACTTAAAGAAAAGCGCATTAATACACCAGATAAAAGAGAGGGTGCAGCATTTGTTGTGAGGTTGTTAATGCTGGTGTGGTTGGAATCTCTGTTTTATGCATTGGTGGTTTTTAAAATAAAATGGATTCATTAGCGTTATATCTTGCTATGAGCTTATTATAAGCGGCACGTTTGATTGATGAGGTTTGTTTTGGTGTGCTTGCTTTTGTGTTTGAATTGATTTTTTATTCGATATTATGACTAGTGATCAGTTTTTTTGCTTGTTTTGTTGCTTTTCTGTGAAATCTTTGACAGATTGATGGGCGTACAAATGTCCAGCTATTTGTACTGAAAATGAATGGATTCAGTTTTTCAGACAGGGCAGAAAGCTGCCAAGCAGTCGAGGTCTGGTAATGGCGTTATTAGAAGTAAAAAATCTCCGCATCGAATACCCATCCCGTCATGGTATACATGCCGCAGTAAAATCACTGTCGTTTTCGATAGACCGTGGTGAAATTGTGGGTGTCGTTGGTGAGTCAGGTGCAGGTAAATCCACAGTCGGAAATGCTGTGATTGATCTGCTAAGTCCTCCCGGGAACATTGCCAGTGGCGATGTCTTTCTGGATGGAGAGCAAATCTCGGGATTAAGCTCAGAGGCAATGCGTAAAATACGTGGGTCGAAAATTGGATTTATTTTCCAAGATCCAATGACGTCGCTTAATCCTCTGTTCACCGTTGAGCAGCAACTGACAGAAACAATTCTAACGAATTTGAATGTGAGCGCAAAAGAGGCTTATACCCGTGCCATTAATTTGATGGATCAAGTGGGTATACCTGAACCTGAATTGCGCATTAAACAATATCCGCATCAGTTTTCAGGCGGCATGCGACAGCGTGTTGTTATCGCGATAGCCTTATCAGGTGAGCCTGATTTAATTATTGCTGATGAACCAACCACCGCATTAGATGTTTCCATCCAAGACCAAATTCTTACCCTGATCCGCGACTTATGTATTAAGAAAAATGTCGGCTGTATGTTGGTCACCCATGATATGGGGGTCGTGTCTAATGTGACGGATCGCGTGGCGGTGATGTATCGCGGTGATTTGGTTGAAATCGGCACTACAGAGCAAGTGCTTGGTCGTCCGAATCACCCTTATACCCAGAGTCTTATTTCAGCAGTACCGCGCTCTGATGTTAAATTAGACCGCTTCCCACTAGTGAACTATATCGAAGAAGCACAAGAGCTGACTCAATTAGATGTGAAAAATCACTGGCTAGGGCAAAGTGAAGATCAGCGCAGCTACACCGGCGCGTTACTGCAAGTTAAAAACGTTAATCTACGTTTTACGACCAAAGACTCATTCTTTGAAAGTCGCCGAGAGTATGTACAAGCCTCCAACAATGTCAGCTTTGATATCACCGAAGGTGAAACCTTTGGGCTGGTAGGTGAATCCGGTTCAGGTAAATCAACCATTGCTCGCGTGATTGCGGGTTTGTATTCGCCGAACTCGGGAACGGTTGTGTTTGAAGGTATTGATCTCACCGCGCTCAAAAGTGAAAAAGAGCGTCGCCCGTTGCGCCGTCAGATGCAGATGGTATTCCAGAATCCGTATTCTTCAATGAATCCGCGAATGAAGATTTTCGACATTATCGCCGAGCCTATCCGTTTCCATAAGCTAACCGATAGCGAAGCGCAGACACGCCAAATTGTCCACGATCTTCTTGACCATGTTGGTCTTGGTCGTGCCGCCAGTGTGAAATACCCACATGAATTCTCGGGCGGTCAGCGCCAACGTATTTCGATCGCTCGTGCGTTAGCAACCCGTCCGCGTTTGTTGATTTGTGATGAACCTACTTCTGCATTGGATGTGTCGGTACAAGCGCAGATTCTTAACTTACTTAAAGATCTGCAAGACGAACTTAACCTTACCATGCTGTTTATCAGTCATGATTTACCCGTTATTCGTCAGATGTGTGATCGTATTGGGGTGATGCAAAAAGGGACCCTGTTGGAAGTCTCACCAACCGAGCAGTTGTTTACCAATCCACAACATGAATACAGTCAGCACTTGATTTCGCTTATGCCTGAATTCAAAGGGATGAGCCAAGAAGGGCTGAAGCTCGCATAACAATTGGCGCTACTTGGTTGCGAGGGTTGCAACAAGAAGCGCGATAACAGCAATAACAATAAGCAAACACAATAGTAGAAGGGAGTGCGCTCCCTGCATAAAGGAGTATGCAATGAAAACCATTAAGAGCAAGCTGGCAGTCGCTTTAATGGCTGCAGGCCTAAGTTTTAGTGCAGCAGCAGCCGATATCAAAGTCGCTTATGATGCCGATCCTGTGTCGCTTGATCCGCATGAGCAACTATCAGGTGGTACGCTGCAATTGTCCCACATGGTGTTTGATCCTCTGGTTCGTTATACCCAAGATTTTGACTTTGAGCCGCGTTTGGCTGAGAGCTGGGAGCGTGTTGATGACAACACTTTCCGTTTCACTCTACGTAAAGGGGTGAAATTCCATTCTGGTAATACGCTAACAGCAGATGACGTGGTATGGACGTTCAACCGTTTAAAAGATTCGCCAGACTTTAAAGCGATCTTTGAACCGTACACCGAACTAAAAAAAGTGGATGACTACACGGTTGAGTTAGTCTCGAAAGGCTCTTACCCACTTGTGTTGCAAACCGCCACTTACATCTTCCCAATGGACAGCAAGTTCTACTCGGGTAAAACCGCCGATGGCCAAGATAAAGCTGAACTGGTGAAGCACGGTAACTCGTTTGCATCAACCAATGTATCTGGAACAGGTCCGTTTATTGTGACGGCGCGTGAGCAAGGCGTGAAGGTAGACTTCGAGCGCTTTGATGGCTACTGGGATACCGAATCAAAAGGTAACGTTGATAAGCTAACACTGGTGCCGATCAAAGAAGATGCGACCCGCGTCGCTGCGCTACTGTCTGGTGGTGTGGATATGATTGCTCCTGTCGCACCGAATGATCACCAACGTGTGAAAAATGCCAAAGGCATCGATCTGGTGACGCTACCGGGTACGCGTATCATCACTTTCCAAATGAACCAAAACAGTAACGAAGCCTTAAAAGATGTGCGTGTACGCCAAGCGATTGTGCATGCGATCAATAACGAAGGTATCGTGAAGAAAATAATGAAAGGCTTCGCGACTGCAGCCGGTCAGCAAGGTCCGTCAGGTTACTCAGGCTACGATGCTGATCTTGTGCCTCGCTACGATCTGAAAAAAGCCAAAGCGCTGATGAAAGAAGCGGGTTACGAGAAAGGCTTCAAACTCACCATGATGGCACCAAACAATCGTTACGTGAACGATGCCAAAGTCGCGCAAGCGGCGGCAGCGATGCTGTCTAAGATCGGTATCAAGG
The DNA here is from genome assembly GCF_002265265.1 of Photobacterium sanguinicancri. Lineage (GTDB taxonomy): Bacteria > Pseudomonadota > Gammaproteobacteria > Enterobacterales > Vibrionaceae > Photobacterium > Photobacterium sanguinicancri. Next base: position 17,010 of record NZ_NOIF01000078.1, on the reverse strand, counting down.
TTGACCTAAAAACTCTGCCAAAAGCGCAATACTGGCCTGAGTTTGATGTGTGTGCTGCAGACATGATGATGATCGGTTGGCACTCAGATACTGAAGATTCCGCTAACTTCTCTGAATTCCTCACCATGACGCGTGATGAGAAAACGGGGAAAGGCCAGTACAACTGTGGTCACTACTCGAATGCAGAAATCGATAAGTTGGTGAACGATTCAAACGTTGAAACCGATCCAGCGAAACGTAATGCGATTCTGCAAAAAGTAGAAGCGACCTTGTATGAGGATGCTGCGTTTGTGCCACTGCACTGGCAAAATCTAGCATGGGGCGCAAGTGCTAACGTTCACATCAAACCGATCGTGAATGCAATGAACTTCCCTTACTTCGGCGACCTAGTGGTTGATGAAAAATAATGCTTTAACACGCAAGTTTAAGGCATAAGTAACAAAGTGTAGTACCAGTGCCGGAGCTACTCGCTTCGGCACTTTTTCAAGGATGAGAGAAGGGGCAGGGAATGTTTACGTTTCTGGTCAAGCGCCTGTTTCAGGCACTGATAGTGATGTTTGTGATCAGTCTGGTGGCATTTGCCATTCAGGATAACCTTGGCGACCCATTGCGCGAGCTGGTGGGGCAGTCTGTATCAGAAGCTGAACGTCAACAATTACGTGACGATCTAGGTCTTAACGACCCGTTTGTGACTAAATATAGCCGATTTTTGTCTAACGCCGTTCAAGGTGATTTAGGCACATCGTACTTTTTTAAGCGCCCAGCCGCAGAGGTGATCCTCGATAAGCTGGTCGCAACGCTAGAGCTGGTCTTTGGCGCCGCCATGATCATTATCGTGGTGTCGATCCCGCTCGGGGTGTATTCCGCGATTCATCCCAACAGCGTATTTACTAAAACCATCATGGCACTCAGCAGTGTCGGTATCTCTATTCCCGTTTTCCTTACCGCCATCATGCTGATGTATGTGTTCTCGATTGAATTAGGGTGGCTACCTTCGTATGGGCGGGGCGAAACCTATAACTTGTTAGGTTGGGAGTCAGGCTATTTCACCATCGATGGTCTCAAGCACTTGGTGTTACCTTGTGTGGCACTTGCCTCAATCATGTTGCCACTTTTCATTCGCTTAGTACGATCCGAAATGCTGGAAGCGCTGAGCTCTGAATACATTAAGTTTGCTAGAGCCAAAGGGTTATCGAGCAACAAAATCTATTACCAACATGCGTTAAAAAATACCATGCTGCCAGTACTGACTGTCGGCGGGGTGCAAATTGGTACCATGGTTGCATACACCATTTTGACAGAAACCGTGTTTCAGTGGCCGGGTACGGGGTTACTTTTCCTTGATGCGATTAACCGTGTTGATACGCCGTTGATCACCGCTTACGTCATCTTTGTTGGTCTGATTTTTGTGGTCACTAATACCATAGTCGATCTGCTATATGGCTTGGTGAATCCAACTGTGAACCTGACAGGTAAGGGAGAGTAAATCATGAATACTACGACTGTTGCCGCTCCTAGCCGTTGGGAGCGATTTAAAAATTCCGATATCGTGTACTACTTCCTAAAAGATAAAGTCGCGATGTTCAGCTTTGCATTATTTTTAACCTTTGCGAGTGCGGCTATTCTGGCCCCGTGGATTTCACCTACTGACCCTTATGATCTATCGACCATCGATATCATGGATTCAGAATTACCCCCATCGTGGATGGAAGAAGGTGATAGTCGCTTCTTGCTGGGTACGGATGATCAGGGCCGTGATATTTTCTCAACCATTCTTTATGGCTCGCGTTTGTCACTGACCATTGGTTTGCTCGCGGTCGGCCTGCAACTGATTTTAGGTGTCACGATTGGCTTGAGTGCAGGCTACTTTGGCGGCCGCATTGATAGCTTCTTGATGCGCTTTGCCGATGTCCAGCTGTCGTTCTCGACCATGATGGTCGCTATCATTGTTTCTGCGATTTTCCGAACGGTATTAGGCTCTGAACTGTTTAGCCAATATGCGGTGGTGATGCTGGTGGTGATTATTGGTATTGCCGAATGGCCGCAGTATGCGCGAACGGTGCGTGCCTCGGTATTGGCTGAGAAGAAGAAAGAATATGTTGAAGCCGCGCGCGTAATGGGTTTCCGTTCGCCGCGCATTATGTTCCGTCATATTCTACCGAACTGTTTGTCGCCAATCTTGGTGATCTCTACGGTACAGGTGGCTAATGCCATTATGTCGGAAGCGGCGTTATCGTTCCTTGGTTTAGGTTTACCTGTTGATCAGCCATCGCTCGGTTCACTGATCAGCATCGGTTTTAACTACATCTTCTCTGGTTCTTGGTGGATCACTGCTTTCCCAGGCTTGGTGCTGGTTACTTTAGTGCTGGTGATTAACTTGCTGGGTGATTGGTTACGTGATGTGTTCAATCCGAAGATTTATAAAGGCTAGGGCTCTCGAGTTTCATTTAAAATAAAAAGGCGGAATTCAGAAGGATTCCGCCTTTGCGCTAAGAGAGCGTAAGATCTTTATCTATCAATGATAAATTAAAGTTCACGTCCCCATTTTTCCATAATATTGTCAGCCATTGATTTGTCTTTAATTAATAAGCTGAAAGCACTTTTTTCCTTGTTTTGACTCTTTTCGTCTAGATTATTGACAGTCATAATGTTGTTATCTTTTGTCACTAGCATTAAGTTCATATCATTAAATTCAGTCGAACTTAACGCTAGCGTTTGTATTGTTCCAAAGTCACTATCGACAGTTTCTTTAACTTCCCAGTTTAAGGTGAAGTTCTCTTCTCCTGCTTCAACTACTGTCGCTGTTCCATCTTTGTGGAATGTCATGCTAGCCAGCATTGGGTCGGGTTTTTGAGTTGTGGAATCATCATCAAGGTAGTGCCAAGTTTGATCGACAAAGCTAGCATTAGTCATGTTTAATGCTTTGTAGTTGTCATTTAAGTTGACGGTTGTCCAGAAGTTAAGATCACCTTGTGGTGTAACAGCTAGAGAAGTGTTCTTTGAAATGTACACGAACTCTTCTTTGCTTGTTTCACCGTCTTCTATGTGGCTTAGCGTGTTGTTAACAACATTGTAAGGGGTGCTAAAGACATCGTTTTTATCATTTTCAAATGACAGCATACCATCTTTAAATGATAGCTCAGCAATACCTTCAACCGCAGCATAAGCATTGTTTAGGCTTGCCATGAAGAGAGTGCTGTCTTTGAGGTATGCATCAAGTGATGGGATAACATCTGTGCTGTTAGCTTTACCACTTTCATCAATTTCAATCACAATTGAATCTAGGTTATCGCCTGCGTTAACACTATCATTAATTGCGTTTTGGATAGTTTCGGTCGTTGTTGTCAGCTCTTTGGCGTCATTATCTTTAACACTTGGCGCTAGTTCATTGGATACACTACGCGCTAACAAGTGAACTTTTTTTGCTTCTTCATTGGTCGCTTTCATCGCTACGTAATCACCACTGATCACTTTAGCGTCTAAGTTAAGTTCTGTAGAAAGTTCTTCCATTGTTTTATTTTGAATTGAAGCCATTGTTGTAAATGGCGTTACCACTGTAGAACCTGCTTGAGCAATCAGCTCATAGCTATTGCCTAGTGTGCCCGCTTTATCACTATCTGTTGTTTTACCTGCGATAGCACGTGCGATGATAGGGTATTTAGCATCAGCTTCAGGGATAATTATTTCCCCTTTTGTGTTGGTTAGCGTAGTTAAAGCTTCACCTGCGTCACAGCTTTGATTGCTATTGCGATCGATACACACTTCAGCTTGCGATAAGTAGCCATCGATTACTTTAACTGTATTGCCAGTTACTGTGTTGTTATCGCTATCGTTGCTATCACTACCACCACAGCCAGAAAGAGTTAGTGCCGCTACCAATGACGCTGCTAATGCAGAATACTTAAATTGCATGGTTAATCCTTATTAAATGCATAATTAAACAATATGTAACTTGTAGTTATTGTTGTTGTTATTTATATAACGCGTGCATATACAGTAAGGATGAAAGTGGAAGCAAGATCTCAAAGTGAAATTCGTGAGCTAACGAGAGTTTTATTCGGAAAAAGCCACTGTAATGAATCTTGTTAATAACTTTAATGCCATGAAAGAATAGAGTTTTTTATAATTGCTTTTTTGGAGGAGAATGAAAAGTTATGCTGAAATGGATGTATTAAAAAGCCAGCATAATGAAATGACCCCCAATAGTTGGACAACCAATTATTGGGGGTCTTTTTTATGTCCAAATATAGTCGTGAATTAAAGCTTACTATTGCTAGGCAATATCTTCATGGAACAGCATCCAGCAGACAGCTATCTAGTGGAGCGGTAGTTCAGTTGGTTAGAATACCGGCCTGTCACGCCGGGGGTCGCGGGTTCGAGTCCCGTCCGCTCCGCCATTTATACTAAGCCCGAGTCTTACGACTTGGGCTTTTTTACGCCTGAAAGTTATGAAAGGTCTCGCTGAGCGGTCGTTCAGTTGGTTAGCCTCTTTACCTTGAAGGCGGCGGCCTATCACGCCGAGGGGCGCGCTGATTTTCGGTGTGGGAAGTCCCGTCCGCTCCGCCACTTATACTAAGCCCAAGTCTCACGACTTGGGCTTTTTTACGTCTAAAATTTATTAAAAAGCCCGCAGTGCAGGCTTGAATCGCGATAGTATTGCGGTCTCGGGTTAGCCGTAATTATAAAAGTGACGTAGCCAGCGTTCAGCAATCATAATTTCATCGGTCTCACTGAGCGCTTGAATACCAGCTGTAAAGCTATTTTCCTCTGCAAGGAGCTGTAATCCCGCCAGCATATGTGCCGCTTCAAATAGGTAGAGAGTTGGATCCCCCATGCCGGTTTTAAATGGCGTATTGGCAGACTCACCGCCAGCCAGTAAATAAATACTCTGCTTATTACGGGTATGATATTCACGAACTAATTTGTTGCCGCCAACTTCCACTAAAGCACCACTTTCAATTAACTCGGGTAAGCGTAGTTCATCGTCGGCTGAGGTGACTGTCGCAATGAAGACACTTTTATCGAGGCTGTCTAATAGGGCTTCAGGTAAAGCGCCATTCCCTGTGCAGCAGAACAGCATATTGCATTGACTCACTAATCTTTCGATTGAGCTGACTTGTACACCGTTACGGGGAAATTGGGTGAGCTTACGTGAATCTATGTCGGCGACCTGTATACAGCTAATCCCTTTACCTTTTAGGTATTGGATAACACCACGGCCAAGGTTTCCTGCACCAATGACACCGACTTTAAGAAATTCATCGTTATTGATCTTTAGGCCAAACTCTTCGCGGAGAATTTGGTCAGAATAATGAACGATACATTCTGATGCTTCGTAGTCGGCAGGCGCTTTGATACTGAGGTGAGAAACGGTCACTAGGGGTTTATCGAACGATTTGTTGAGATACTTATAGAGTCCGTTAGCGGTTAACTCTGTAATACCTACACATTGTTCTGAAAAGACTTGGCTAATATGCTCGATAGCATGGGAGAAGTAGCCACCATGATCGAGGATCAAAAATTGGCTGTCAGCACTGATCGACTGACGGATCAATGCCTCTGCTACTTGAGGATCTCTCAAGCTTTGTTTGTTGAAACGATCATCCACAATATTGCAGTGGGGAATCGTCTGGATCGTTTCCTTTAACGTTTGGTTTTGTTCGGCGGTGGCACTCTTCGGAATGAAAACAAGGCTATCAGCTAACTCGGCCAACACATTGATATAGGGAAGCGAACCTTCATAACAGTGCATGACTGAAAAAATAACCAAATTCGAAGGCGGCGTGTAATCCATCGAAATTTTTTTGAGGAAGGCATAACCCTTGTGGGCGAAAAAGTCAGAGTAATAGCTGTGAGTTAGTATTGGGCTTGGCATTACTGGGTTCCTTGTTGCCTGATGAGCATTGCCACTCAAAACAACTGTAATAAAGCATGAAGTAAGGGTTCTTGCTGACGACTTTGCTTACAACAAAGCCCAAGGTTCAGTGGCTCTATGTTCTCGTTATGGCATCGCTGAACTTTGTCACCCATAGGGCTATTGTCGATAACAACATCGGGGGCAATCCCGATGCCACACCCTAATGCTACCATGCTAACTATTGCTTCGTGCCCAGCAATTTGTGCATATATGTTTGGCTTTATTTTGTTTTGTTTTAGCCACTTATCAGCACGCTCTCGTGCAGGACCTGATTCAGGCAAAATAAAAGGAAGTGCCTGCCAATCTGGCCCATTGTTAAGGGATTTTTGTAATGCAGGCGGTGGGATCAGCGGTAAAATAACCGAGAGTGGTACTTTGTCTAATTCAATGAAGGTGAGCTTTTTAGGTAGCTGGAGCGGCTGTGCCGCAATCGCTATATCGACATCACCCGCAATGACCTTTTCAATGGCTTGAGCTGGATCACCGGTTGTCAGTTGAATTTCAACTTGTGGATACTGCAGCCTAAAGTCATGCAATATCTGTGGTAAATGGCTGTAGCTGGCTGTGACTGAGCAGAACAGCTTTAATTTACCTTGTAGTTGTTGCTGATCTTTATTGAGCTGTAATTTAAATTCCTGCCAACTACCGATAATCCCAGCCGCCACAGGGACAAATTTTTCACCGTTAGAGGTAAGTTCAACACTACGGTTATCTCGAAGAAATAGCGGTTGGCCAATATCATCTTCTAAACGTTGGATAATCCGACTCAATGCTGACGGGCTAATATGCATTGCTTGTGCGGTTTGGCTAAAGCTTTTTGAATCGCACAGATGCAAGAAAAACTGCAAATTTTTTATGTTCATCATCCATGTTGCATTTTTTGCAATAAGTTGTTGTGAATATATCACTTTAAGCAACAAAACACCTGATCTACTATCGAAGTATTCGACAACGATGTCGACCCAAGGATAAGTACTCACGGAGTTTGTGTTATGGCTAATTATTTCAACACCTTAAATCTACGCCAACAGCTAGACCAACTAGGCCGCTGCCGTTTTATGGATCGTGCTGAGTTTGCGACTGAAGCCGATTACCTTAAAGGTAAGAAGGTCGTTATTGTCGGTTGTGGTGCGCAAGGCTTAAACCAAGGTTTAAACATGCGTGATTCTGGTTTGGATGTGTCATACGCACTGCGTCAGGCTGCTATTGATGAACAACGCCAGTCGTACAAGAATGCCAAAGAGAACGGCTTTGTTGTTGGTAGCTATGAAACCTTGATCCCACAAGCGGATTTAGTGGTAAACCTAACGCCAGATAAACAGCATACTAATGTTGTGGAAACGGTGATGCCGCTAATGAAAGACGGCGCAGCGCTTGGTTATTCTCATGGCTTTAATATTGTTGAAGAGGGCATGCAAATTCGTCAGGATTTAACCGTTGTGATGGTTGCACCTAAGTGCCCTGGTACAGAAGTGCGTGAAGAGTATAAGCGTGGGTTTGGTGTTCCTACATTGATTGCTGTTCACCCAGAAAATGATCCAAAAGGCGAAGGGTGGGACATCGCGAAAGCATGGGCAGCAGGTACTGGAGGCCATCGCGCTGGTTGCCTAGAATCATCGTTTGTTGCTGAGGTTAAGTCTGATTTAATGGGCGAGCAAACTATTCTATGTGGCATGCTTCAAGCAGGCTCCATCGTGTGTTACGAGAAGATGGTTGCAGATGGTATTGCTCCAGAATATGCAGGCAAATTACTGCAATATGGTTGGGAAACCATTACTGAAGCCCTGAAGTTTGGTGGCATCACCCACATGATGGATCGCCTTTCAAACCCCGCGAAAGTGAAAGCATTTGAGCTATCTGAAGAGCTTAAAGAGCTAATGCGTCCGCTATACAACAAGCATATGGATGACATCATCACAGGCCACTTTTCATCAACCATGATGGCTGATTGGGCGAATGACGATGCAGAGCTATTAGGTTGGCGTGGTGAAACAGCTGAAACAGCATTTGAAAACTACCCAGATTCTGATATCGAAATTTCTGAGCAAGAATACTTTGATAACGGTATCGTGATGGTTGCGATGGTGCGTGCCGGTGTTGAACTGGCATTTGAAGCTATGACTGCATCAGGCATTATCGAAGAGTCGGCATACTACGAATCACTGCACGAGCTACCTTTGATCGCTAATACGATTGCACGTAAGCGTCTGTATGAGATGAATGTGGTGATCTCAGATACCGCTGAGTACGGTAATTACCTATTTGCAAACGTAGCAACACCATTACTTCGCGAGAAGTTTATGCCTGATGTTGATACCGATGTGATCGGTAAAGGTCTAGGCGAAACAAGTAATCATGTTGATAACCAAATTCTGATCGATGTGAATGAAGCTCTGCGCTCTCATCCGGTTGAGTGGATTGGCCAAGAGCTACGTGGGTACATGACGGATATGAAGCGTATCGCAGTTGGTGGCTAAATTGTCTTCTCTGTAGAGTTTATCCCTTTGTCGAAAATACTCATTTGCTAATCGCAAACTCCGTGTTTTCTCCTCGATATAAACTCTACAGCTTTGAAAATACATTTTAGGGATGTGACATCCAATAAAAAAGGCTTGGTCTGTGACCAAGCCTTTTGTGTTTGTAGCATAAACTGTAAATTAAGCGTCTTTTTCTTCTGCTGTTGTATCTGTTAGCTTTGCTTCTAACGCTGTAAGCTTTTGCTCCATCTCTGCCAGTTTTTGGCGAGTGCGTAGCAGGACTTGAGTTTGCACATCAAATTCTTCGCGGTTTACAACGTCTAGTTTACCTAGTTGTGCTTGAATAACCTGACGAACTTTCTGTTCAACGTCGTTACCCAGTTCTTTCACAGGTTGCGGCATTGATTCGTGAATCTGTTTAGCGACTTGTTCTAATTTCTTTGGATCGAACATAGCGAGGGCTCCGTAGCGACTAATCTTCGTTGTGGTTATTTTATGCAATGCGAGGCCGATTGTCGTGATCGAATCGCGAAAATAAAAGAGGCCGCACATGGCGGCCTCTTAATTTCAGAGTTGTTGCTTAGCAGTCTCGAGCTTTCAGTGCATTACGCGCTTCATCAGCTCGCTTTAGCTTTTCCAGATCTTTGTCCTCGACAAAGATTGGTAGCGGCTTATGGATACTTGCTAAGTAGGTGTAAATTACTGGCAGTACGAACAGGGTAAAGATAGTACCAATCGCTAGACCAGATACGATTACAATACCAATACTGAAACGTTGAGCCGCACCCGCACCTGTGGCGTAAAGCAGTGGGATCAAACCTGCAATCATCGCAGCTGTGGTCATCAGGATTGGTCGCAGACGTACTTTGGCTGCTTCCATTACTGCTGCCATACGGTCTTTCTTGTTGTGTAGCTGTTCTTCTTTAGCTACTTCACAAATCAAGATACCGTGCTTGGTGATCAGACCGATAAGGGTGATCAAGCCAACCTGCGAATAGATGTTCATCGAGGCTGCGCCCCATGCCAGTGCAATCAAGGCACCACAAATTGCCAATGGTACAGAAACCATGATAACCAGTGGGTCACGAACTGATTCAAACTGAATAGCCAATACCAAGAAGATAATTGCCAAAGCTAGTAAGAAAGTCGTGAATAGTGCGCTACCTTCGGTTACGAACTGACGCGCTTCACCCATAAAGTCATATTGATAGCCAGAAGGTAAGCTGCCAACAGCTTCTGTCTGGAACCAATTGATTGCATCACCCATAGCAGTACCTGGTGCTGGAACAGCACCAATCGTTGCGGAGTTTAGCTGGTTGAAGTGCGGAAGAGAGCGAGGCTCAGCAACCACATCAATAGTGATTAGGCTACCCAGTGGAATCGCTTCACCATCAGCAGTACGAACATAGTAGCCTTTGATTGATTCCGGGTTTAAGCGGTAACGACGCTCAACTTGTGGAATAACTTCGTACGAGCGGCCATTCAAGTCGATGCGGTTAACGTAACCATCGGCCATCATAGTACTCAGTGTTATACCAATATCTTGCATGGTTACGCCGTAAGCACCGGCTTTATCTTTATCGATATTGATCTTCATCGTTGCCGAGTCGTAGTTCAGATCAAGATCTGAGTACACGAACATCGGGTTTGTTTTCACATCACTAAGAATATCGGTCGCAACTTGGAATAAGCTCTCGAAGTGATTTGGTGTTGTGATAACAAATTGGATCGGAAGACCAGAACCTGCACCTGGTAGTTCAGGCATCTGGAATGCTGTTACAGCCATTTCAGGAATGTCTTTCACTAAGTCAGTTACGCGCTTCACAACTTCAGCTTGGCTTGTGTCACGCTCACTCCACGGCACCATAGAAGCAATACCGAAAGCTTGGTTTGAGTTCGGTACACCCGAGAATACTTGTGCAAACGCAACTTCGTCTTGCTCGGTTAGCATGCTGTTTACTTTCTGCATGGTGTTTTCGACGTAATCAAGGTTAGCCGTAGACGGCGCTGTACCCATCATCATCAATACACCTTTATCTTCTGCTGGTGCGAGTTCACTAGGAATGAACTTGAACAGCAAAGGAAGTGCAGTGAAAACAATCGCAGCAAGTACAAGAACCACTGGGCGCATTTTCATGATGCCGCCAAGCATTTTCTCGTAACGATTTGTCATGCGATCAAGGAAGCTATGCACGGTTGTTTCAAACTTGCTCGGCTTTTCATTAGCCTTCAGCATTTTTGAACACATCATCGGCGATAGTGTCAGTGCAATAATACCGGATACAAATACCGCACCCGCTAGCGTTAATGCGAACTCTTTAAATAATGAGCCCGTAATACCACCCATCATCGCGATTGGAGCATACACAGCACCAAGCGTTAAGGTCATTGCGATAACGGGTACCGCGATTTCACGTGTACCAATAATGGCGGCACGAAATGGCGATTCCCCTAGCTTAATGTGGCGATCGACGTTTTCTAGTACCACGATGGCATCATCAACTACTAGGCCGATAGCTAATACCATTGCCAGCAGTGTCATCAAGTTCCAAGAGAAACCAAAGACCTGCATCACCATAGCCACACCAATCAAAGACAGTGGGATAGTCACAATCGGAATGATTACTGCGCGGAACGAACCAAGGAACAGAGTGATAACCACAAGTACGATCAATGCCGCTTCAGCGATGGTCTTAATAACCTCGTTGATTGACTCGTTAATCGCAATAGTGGAGTCATACATGATGTTCATCTTGATGTTAGTTGGCAGGTTTTTCTCCAACTCAGGCAACAAATCAAGCACATCGGCAGCGATGTTTATTGGGTTAGCACTTGGTGCGGCGTTAATCGCAGCAACAACGGCTTCTTCACCATTGGCTGAGGCACGATACACATCGTGGCTCTTTTCTAGGCTCACATTCGCAATATCACCAAGGCGGATCACCTGACCTTTCTTAGTGGATACAACTAGCTTCTCTAGCTCATCGGTGTTGCTCACCTGGGTATCTGCTGTACCGTTGTACAGAACAAATTCACCCGTTGCTTGACCCGTCGCTGATTGGTAGTTGTTGGCGTTAAGCACTTGCATAACATCAGTTGCTGTTAGCTTGTATGCCGCCATTTTTGCAGGATCTAGCCATACGCGTAGTGCGTATTTCATACCACCATACAAGTCAACTTTAGACACACCGTTAACCGTGAATAGCTGCGGGTTGATAACACGCTCAAGGTAATCGGTGATCTGGCTTGATACTAACTCGTCACTGGTGAAACCAATGTACATTACCGCCGTCGTTGAGCCGGTAGACATAGTTACCGTTGGGTCTTCAGACTCTTTTGGTAGCTGTGAGCGTACAGAGTTGGTTTTCGCCAGAATATCAGCCAAGGCTGCATTCGGGTCTGTATTCAACTTCATGGTAACAGTAATGGTTGATTTACCCAGTACGGATGATGAAGTCATAAAGTCGATATTATCGGCTTGGGCGACTGCTTGTTCCAAAGGTTGCGTAATGAAACCTTGGATAAGATCGGCACTTGCACCGTAGTAACTAGTCGAAACGGTTACCACGGTATTGGTCATGTTCGGGTATTCTCGAACCTGCATCTTGAAGATAGCTTGCAGGCCGAGCAGCGCAATCAGAAAGCTGATTGATACTGCTAGAACAGGACGCTTAATAAAAACATCAGTAAAACGCATTAATCCTCCGGATTACAGCATCGGTGTTTCTGCTGGCGCGTTCAGTACATCACTTTCTACGATGTGTACTTTTGCGTCATTACTCAGACGTACTTGGCCAGAAGTCACAACTTGGTCACCGGCTTTTACACCATCCAAGATATGAACAACTTCACCTTTACGCTCACCCACTTTAATAACAGATTGACGAACACGTAGATCACCGTTTTCGTCTTTGTTCACCAAGTACACATTGTCACCGTATAGGGTGTATGTGATTGCTGTTTGTGGCAGTACCATTTGGTTTTCAAGTGTTGGTAGGATGATGTGAGCACGTGCAAACATACCACTACGTAGGCGGCCAGCATTGTTTGGAATATCAGCTTGAACTTGGATTAAGCCACTTTGGAAGTTAACAGCAGGTTCAATCGCACTGATTTGACCAGTAAATGACGCTTCCGGGTAAGAGTCCACGAAGATTTCCATTTTCTGACCAAGGTGAATATCAGAGATATCCGTTTGTGGCACAGTAAAACGTAGTTTCATTAGCGTGGTATCTTCCAAGCGAACAATGTCGTTGCTTGGTTGAATGTATTGGCCTAGGAACACGTTACGTAGACCAACAACGCCATCGAATGGGGCCTGGATGTGGCGACGATCGATGGTTGCTTTTTGGCTTTCAATATCCGCACTAAGCGAGAAATAACTCGCTTCTGCATCATCGTAAGCTTCTTTAGAGATAGAGCCTTTTTTGTATAGACCTTGGTAGCGAATGTACTTAGCTTTAGCGGCGGGTAAACGCGCTTCTTTACTCTTTAAGTTGGCTTTTTCAACATCAGAATCAAGCGCAACCAGTTGTTGGCCTTTCTTAACAGTGACACCAGAATCAAAGTCGATACTTTGAATCACACCTGATACTTCCGATGTTATGGTCACGCCTTGATTTGGCTCGATAAAACCAATGGCTTCAATCGCTGGAGTCCAGTTTGATGGTGTTGTATCAACCACAGTTACTGGAAAATCAGGTTCAGGCATGTTGGCCATGTATTCTGCTATTTTCTGTTGTTTAAACAGATTGAAGCCAATTACTGTACCGAACAGCAGTACCGCAATTAATAGCATCACTATCCATTTTTTCATTTTATGGTGTGCTCCGGAGTCTCGTTTATTAATGCTTGGTTATTGCGTCCCAACAGGCTTCGATAGTGGCTTCTAAAGCTTCATCGCTGACGGTTGCAACGCCTTTAACATGTTTGCGCGCTAGGCAGGCGCTTGGTTCTAGCCCTAGAGTGCTTAAGATTTCATTATCTAAATCTTTAAACAGCCCACTGGCTTTTCCCTGTTCAAACATGATGTCTACTTTCGCGAACATTCTTTTCTCTAACTGCCGTTGTTCAGGACTATTCCGGCGAGGTAGATTTTCAAATTGTCCACGATTGATTAAAGGGGCATCACCATGACTGGCCATGCCCCAAATATTTAGCCACATGGTACGAAACTGCTGTTTCAGTGGCATATCGTCACTTACGTTGGCTGTTAACTTTCCGGCAACATAGCCTAGGATGTGATCATGTAATTGGTATAACAAATCATCTTTATCTTCGAAGTAACGATAGATAGTTCCTGCGGCCACTTTTGCTTCTTTAGCAACCATTTGCATCGACAGACCATGGAAACCATACTCTGCGAGCAGCTTCTCTGTTGCTTGCAAAATGCGCTCTTTTTTATCACTCATTGGCAAATTAGGTTCTTAAAAATGTAAATAAAGGTAATGAATGAATGTTCATTCCGATATTGTAGATAATGAATGATTGAGTGCAAGCATTTTAATTCGCCAATAAGACCTATTTTGCTTTTTGCAATGCTGACTTGCGAGTCAAACTACAACCGTTAAAATGCAGTAGCAGGTGCGAACTTGATCACACTACGACCATTTAGGATAGGCTCATGAAACTGAACCCACGGCAAACAGAAGCAGTTAAGTACATCGCGGGGCCTTGTTTGGTTCTGGCAGGTGCTGGCTCAGGTAAAACACGGGTTATTACTAATAAAATTGCTTACTTGGTTCAGCATTGTGATTACAAGGCGCGAAACATAGCTGCACTGACATTTACCAATAAAGCCGCCCGTGAGATGAAGGAGCGTGTGAGCCAAACCTTAGGTAAGAAGGAAGCCAAAGGTTTGATGGTCTCAACGTTTCACCGATTAGGGTTGGATATTGTGCGCCGTGAGCACAAGGCGTTGGGGATCAAAGCTAGCTTTTCTCTCTTCGATGACCAAGATCAGATGGCGCTATTAAAAGAGCTGACAGACGAAGAGCTCGACGGTGACAAAGATTTGCTCAAGCAGCTGCAATCAACGATATCTAACTGGAAAAATGACATGCTGTCGCCAGCGGAAGCGCAGGCACATGCTCAATCAGAACGTGATCAGTTGTTTGCCCATTGCTATGAGATGTATCAGCGTCAGATGAAAGCGTATAACGCTCTCGATTTTGATGATCTGATCTTAATGCCAGTATTATTACTGCGTGATAACAAAGAAGTGCGTGATCGCTGGCAGAATAAAATTCGCTATTTATTGGTGGATGAATATCAAGATACCAATACCAGCCAGTATATTTTTGTGAAATTGCTGGTGGGTGAGCGTTCGCGTTTTACTGTCGTTGGTGATGATGATCAATCTATCTACTCATGGCGTGGTGCACAGCCAGAGAATTTGGTGTTGTTGAATAAAGACTTCCCAAGCCTGCGTGTGATCAAACTAGAGCAGAACTACCGCTCGACCAGCCGTATTTTACGTACTGCCAATATCTTAATTGCTAATAATCCGCATATCTTTGAGAAAGCGCTGTTTTCCGAAATCCCTGATGGCGAATTTTTAAAAGTCATTACCGCGAAAAATGAAGAGCATGAAGCGGAGAAAGTGGTCGGTGAATTGATTGCTCATCGCTTCTTAAACAACACCCAATACAAAGACTATTCTATTTTGTACCGTGGTAATCATCAGTCACGTTTGTTTGAAAAAGCCCTGATGCAAAACCGGATTCCGTACAAAATATCAGGCGGTACCTCGTTCTTTTCACGAGCCGAAATCAAAGACATGATGGCGTACTTACGCCTGCTCACTAACCAAGATGACGATAATGCATTCTTGCGTGTTGTGAATACCCCACGTCGTGAAATCGGCCCTGTCACGCTAGAAAAGTTGGGTACTTACGCCAACATGCGTGGAAAAAGCCTATTTGCTGCCAGTTTTGAAATGGGATTAGAGCAGCACCTAACAGGGCGTGGACTGGAATCATTACAGCGTTTTACCCGTTGGGTGGTTGAGTTGGCGGATAACGCAGAACGTGGCGATACAGTTGCTGCGGTACGTCAGCTGGTACGTGATATTCACTATGAGGATTGGCTGTACGAAACGTCGCCAAGCCCGAAGGCAGCGGAAATGCGGATGAAGAACGTTTCTGACTTGTACAGTTGGGTCACGGCTGACCTTGAAGGTGATAACTACGATCAGGAAGTAAAAAACCTGAAAGAAGTGGTGCAGCGCTTAACATTACGCGACATGATGGAACGCGGCGAGGATGATGAGGATGCGGATCAAGTCCAATTGATGACGTTGCATGCCTCAAAAGGCTTGGAGTTTCCATATGTGTACCTTGTGGGGGCTGAAGAGGGCATTTTGCCGCACCAGACCAGTGTTGATGAAGACAATGTCGAAGAAGAACGTCGTTTAGCGTATGTGGGTATCACTCGTGCGCAAAAAGAGCTGACATTTACTTTGTGCAAGGAACGTCGTCAGTATGGTGAGTTGATTAAGCCAGAGCCGAGCCGCTTCTTGTATGAACTGCCACAAGATGATTTACAGTGGGAGAGTGACAAGCCGCCAGTGACACAGCAAGAGCGAATGCAAAAAGGCCAAGCACATATTGCGAACATTCGCGCCATGTTTAAGAAATAGCGGTGTGATACAAATAATAAAAAGGGTTGATACTTTGTATCAACCCTTTTTGCTTTTAGATTAAATGGTAGGGAAATAAGCCCGTTACAGCCCTTCAATCATGTGATTGATTGCTGCAACGATCTCGTCGTCGCTACAGTCCATGCAAGAACCTTTAGCTGGCATGGCATTAAAGCCGTTAACCGCGTGGTCGGTTAGCACGTCCATGCCTTTGGCAAGGCGAGGGCTCCAATCGCCCGCATCACCTAGCTTAGGCGCGCTCATAACGCCTGTACCGTGGCATGCAATACAAAAGGTACCGTAGACAGTATTGCCATCACGCGGACCTGCCGCAACGACGACAGCAGGGGTATCGCCTTCTAAATACACAGACCCAACGGGTTTAATGCGTTCTGCGATAGCCTCGTCCGACATATCAGCTGCCATCGCTGAACCGGCAACGCTAACTGCTGCAATTGCAGCAACCAATAGTTGTCGTAGAGATAATTCCATTGAGCTCACCTTACACTTCCAGTTTATTTGTGATTGTCACAGCCGTCTTGTCGTAAATTTTTATAATCGAACTGTTGAGACAAGGCGATGATTATGTACAGAATGTTTAAAATGTAACACTCAAGTGATTATATCGCCTAAATTTGTTGTGTGAAACTAGCAAGCCGCGTTTGTATGATACGAATCAACCTCACTTTGGCTATATTTAGAGCGAACGGAAAAAAAGTTTAAAAAAAGACTAGACGCCGAGGGGTCATATCCGTAATATTCGACTCCGCCGATAGGGCAAGGCGCCCGTAGCTCAGCTGGATAGAGCGTTGGCCTCCGGAGCCAAAGGTCGAAGGTTCGAATCCTTTCGGGCGCACCATCCGGTTGAAAAATTTGGCAAAGATACACAGTAACAAACAGTGGTGGCTATAGCTCAGTTGGTAGAGTCCCGGATTGTGATTCCGGTTGTCGCGGGTTCAAGCCCCGTTAGCCACCCC
>NZ_NOIF01000077.1 GCF_002265265.1 Photobacterium sanguinicancri | reverse complement strand
GTTAAAAACAAAACAACAAAAAATCGTAATTTCTTTGAACTAAGTCGATAAACGCCAGTCATATATAGTGACATTAAGATTGACGATATATGAATTGTTCGCAGGCCGCCAACACGCATTATTCTCTTCAATCGACAATGCCACTGCTGCTTAAACTCCTAATTGTGTAAATAGAGCTTCGCCCACTCATTGTTAGTGGGCTTTTTTTTGCCCCAAATTCACCAGATGTCAACATACTGATTTTTAAAGGAGTTTAATTTCATTTGATCTTTTTTTGAATTTCTTTGAACCTTTATGAAAACAGCCAGTCTGAATATATGACATTCAAATTAATGGTGATGCAAAAAGAGTATTTTCATCATTAAACATTGATGCCACTGCTGCTAAAACTCCTTATTTTGTGTAAATGATTTATACCGTTTGGTAATCCCGCTGAAGATTCAGCGGGATTTTTTTATGTGCCAAACTTAAAAAAGTTCCATTCACCGTTAAAAACGCATCGAAGCATTAAAATAACACTTTTTTGAAATTAATTTGAACCAACCTGATTTCGTAAAGTCATACTATATAGATTGAGATTAACTTTTTACCCACTGACTGATTTATTAATATGTTATTTCGTTCTGGGTAAGTGCTACTGAGTCCTTATGCATTTAATCTTAAACTGCCACTGCTGCTTAAACTCCTAATTTTTTGGATATTCACGCTGAGCCTTTTTGCTCAGCGTTTTTTTATCTCAAAATTAGCACTTGGCATCATCTAATTCAGGGACTATCGCTAATAAGTCGTCTTGATCCAACACCAGATTTAGTTGATCACAACTAAACGACGCATCAATTTTCTTTGCACTACCACCTTCGTTATCACTAAATTCAGGTATAGCTAACCCCACTTTTTTTGCCATCGTAGTGTAATACTCTGATCGTGAAGGGTGCTGACTTGAAGCTAAGTGGAAAACATTCTGTTTAGGCTGAGCAGTAATAATCGCAGTAATTGCTCTAATACAATCATACTTATGAATAAGATTAACTGGAGCCCCTCCTTGCTGAATACCTTTACGCCCTGATAAAAATTTAATCGGATGCCTATTTGGACCAAACAAGCCAGCTAACCTGAGAATGGTAACCTGATCACTCCACGATGCTATCAAGCCTTGCTCTATCTCATAATGAGATTTACCCGACTCAGTAATCGGGTCAGGTGTTGTCACTTCTGTTATTACACCTTTCACATCACCATAAACCGCGGTCGTACTAATAAAGATAAGTTGCTGGACTCCTCGCCTCTTTGCCTCACCACATAAGGTTAACATCGTGCTGGCGTACTGCATGGACAGTGCTGTTTGACGACCAGGAGGAACATTCAGCACCATCACATCACAATCAAAAAAATCACTCACAACTGGCAGTTGTTCGTTAGTTAGCGGCAAGGTCAGTGGAAAACCACGAATGCCTTCATCACAGAGTGCCTGAGCTGCCGCTTCAGTCCGCTTGGTTCCCTGCACCGTAAACCCAGCTTTCTTTAGGTGACGTGCCAACGGTAATCCTAACCAACCACACCCACAAATACTGACTTTCATGCTATTTCCTTTCAGTCTGTAATAAACATTATTTCCGCACCATTTATTTCAAGCTGTAAATTAATTCCCATAATATGAAATTAAATAACAGAATAAGTGCCAAACTGCGCGTATTTTTGATGATTTTACGCATTTTATTTTCAATTCTGAAAGGGAAAACTCGATCCCTGTCAAATTATAATAAAAAGGAATGGCGATATTGATCGATTCACTAGGAGTAACAATCACAGAGGTAGTATAGTTTCACCATATTGGCTAACTATGTAGTCTTTTGAAATTCAGTAACGAAGCGCGGTAATCTCGATGAATACCCTAGAAAAAATTCAGAAAAATTTAGATAACTTCAGTAAGTCTGAACGTAAAGTTGCAGAAGTTATCATTGCTTCCCCGCAAACAGCTATTCACTCTAGCATTGCAACATTAGCTAAAATGGCTGATGTGAGTGAACCAACGGTAAACCGCTTTTGTCGCCGATTAGACACGAAAGGCTTTCCCGATTTTAAATTGCATTTAGCACAGAGCCTTGCAAATGGAACACCTTATGTGAACCGCAATGTTGAAGAAAATGATGGCCCTGACGCTTACACGTCGAAAATCTTTGAATCAACGATGGCTTGTCTAGATGTAGCAAAAAACAGCTTAGAACCTTTGCAAGTAAATCGCGCAGTTGATCTACTTACGCAGGCAAAGAAAATCTCGTTTTTTGGTCTTGGCGCATCAGCTTCTGTTGCACATGATGCACAGAACAAGTTTTTCCGCTTTAACATCCCTGTCGTTTGTTTTGACGATATCGTGATGCAACGTATGAGTGTGATTAACTGCAGTGATGGTGATGTCGTGGTGGTTATCTCTCACACGGGTCGTACTAAGAGCTTGGTTGAGATCGCTCGCATGGCACGTGAAAACGGTGCCACTGTTATTGGTATCACCGAAAAAGATTCACCGTTAGATAATGAGTGCTCACTGTCTATCTGCTTGGATGTACCTGAAGACACGGATATTTATATGCCAATGGCGAGCCGCGTCGTTCAAATGACAGTTATCGATGTACTAGCAACGGGCTTTACACTGCGCCGTGGCGCTGGTTTTCGTGAGAATTTAAAGCGAGTGAAAGACTCTCTGAAAGACTCCCGTTTCTCTAAACAAGATCTTATCTAAGATACGATTAAAACCAGTCACACCGCACCGAAAGGCATGAATTTATATTCATGCCTTTTTTTATTTTCTTATACTTCCCTTGCCTATACAGCATAAATCCGCACTCAAATTCATTTTTATTTCACCTGTTACATGTATATTTCTTACAGTTTATTGATGAATAACAACGATCATTTCCCTCATCATGTAGTAATATTTCAAACAGATAATAGATTCAACTGGCCCGTTCCTAACCAGCCTATTATTATTTATGAATCATAAATGGAGTTCCCAATGTCTGAAAGACTAAGACGCACTAAAATCGTTACTACTCTGGGTCCAGCGACCGATCGTGATAACAATCTTGAAAAGATTATCGCAGCTGGCGCTAACGTTGTTCGTATGAATTTCTCCCATGGTAGCCCTGAAGACCATATCAAACGTACCAAAGAAGTCCGTGAAATTGCCGCTAAACTTGGCAAGCACGTTGCTATTCTTGGTGACTTGCAAGGTCCTAAAATTCGTGTCTCAACGTTTAAAGACAACAAAATTCAACTCGCTATTGGTGACAAATTCACACTTGATAGCGATCTGCCAAAAGGCGAAGGTCATCAAGACGCCGTTGGTCTTGATTACAAAGAGCTGCCAAAAGATGTAACGACTGGTGATGTGCTATTACTTGACGATGGCCGCGTGCAACTGCGTG
Source organism: Photobacterium sanguinicancri (assembly GCF_002265265.1). Taxonomy (GTDB): domain Bacteria; phylum Pseudomonadota; class Gammaproteobacteria; order Enterobacterales; family Vibrionaceae; genus Photobacterium; species Photobacterium sanguinicancri. The sequence goes on along the minus strand of NZ_NOIF01000077.1, from coordinate 18,398 downwards.
TTGTCGCTGTTGAAGGTAATAAAGTTCACACTGAAGTCACTGTTGGAGGCCCTTTATCAAACAATAAAGGCATCAACAAACAAGGTGGCGGCCTATCAGCAGAAGCACTGACTGATAAAGATAAAGCAGACATCTTAACCGCGGCTGCAATGAAAGTTGATTACCTTGCTGTTTCGTTCCCGCGTAACGGCGAAGATATGAAATACGCACGCCGTCTAGCCGTTGATGCAGGCTTGGAAGCAAAACTAGTTGCTAAAGTTGAACGTGCAGAGTCTGTAGCATCGACAGAAGCAATGGACGACATCATCCTTGCATCTGACGTTGTGATGGTTGCTCGTGGTGATCTTGGTGTTGAAATTGGTGACCCTGAGCTTGTTGGTGTTCAAAAGAAACTGATCCGTCGTGCACGCAGTCTAAACCGTACAGTTATTACTGCGACACAAATGATGGAATCAATGATCACTAGCCCAATGCCAACTCGTGCAGAAGTCATGGACGTAGCAAATGCGGTTCTTGATGGTACAGATGCAGTGATGCTATCAGCTGAAACAGCTGCAGGTGACTTCCCTGTTGAAACCGTAACAGCAATGGCAAGTGTATGTCTGGGTGCTGAAAAAGAGCCAAGCATCAATGTTTCAAACCACCGTCTAGCACGTACGTTTGAATCTCCAGAAGAAACGATTGCAATGTCTACCATGTACGCAGCTAACCACATGGAAGGCGTTAAAGCGATGGTAACAATGACTGAATCTGGTCGTACACCGCTAATGATGTCTCGTATCTCATCTGGTTTACCGGTTTTCGCTATGTCACGTAACGAAAGCACGCTAAATCGAGCTGCACTATTTCGTGGTGTAACACCGATCTTCTTCGATCGTGAAAGCGATGCAGGCCTAGACGCAGCTAAACACGCAGTAGCTGTGCTAAAAGAACAACACTACCTAGCAACGGGTGATCTCGTGATCATCACTCAAGGTGATGTTATGGATACCGTTGGTTCAACCAACAACATGCGTATCCTTACTGTTGAGTAATACGCGCTGCTAGCAATTGCACCGCTAAAAATGCCAAAGGGCTTGCACTGCGCAAGCCTTTTTTATACTTTCTACAAAATATGGTCACAAGGTCAGGTTGAAACCGGCGGTGATAGATACGCACCCAATGACTACAATATGGCAATCTCTGCGATCACAACACTTTCCAGTTCGGGTTGATTTTTGATGTAAGGATGTGGTCTTCCCACGCACCATTAATCAATAAATAGTCTTTCGCATAGCCTTCTTTTTCAAAGCCTAACGATGATAGCACCTTGGCACTTCTGTCATTACGTGGCATATAACCCGCCATCACCCGATGGAAATTATGCTCTTCAAATATCCATTGCACTGTTGCTGCCACAGCACGACGCATAATGCCGAGCCCTTGAGAGTGTTCAGCAAGTGAATAGCCAACATGGCAAGCATGAAAAGGGTGCTTCACTAAATTACTAAAATTGACAACACCACAAATTTCTTCGCTTCCTGCTTTGAAGATAATGAAATAATAAGCAAGGTGGTGCTTCTGTAATTCAGTCAGTTGAATTAAGCGCTTTTCCCAGCCCTCTAACATGTAGAAGTGCTCTTCCCGTAAAGGTTCCCAAGGTTGAAGGTAAGCTCGGTTTTTTTGGTAATAAGCTGTAATCAGTTCCGCATCTTTGTTACCAATTAGACGAATTTTCAGATCATCAACTGCTAAATTTGATGAACGGTTTATAATAGAATTAAACAAATTAGTCCCTTAAGCCGTAACTATGTATTTCGACTATCTTGATACTGATATTGGTAGAATTTTCTTGCTGGCAGACTCACAAGGTCTGCGCCAACTCACCATTTGCAGCCCTGGTTTCAGTCCCGACAAGCGTTGGGAGCATGAGCCAACAAAAATGCAGCCTTATACTCATGAGTTAACTGAGTATTTTGAAGGTAAACGGAAAAAATTCACGTTTTCGATTGCCCCACAAGGTACAGATTTTCAAATTAAAGTATGGCAAGCACTGCGCCATATTCCGTTTAATCACCAGCAGACCTACCAGCAGATAGCCCAACGTATTGGGTTACCCCATGCCGCCAGTGCTGTCGGCATGGCGAGAAATGTAAACCCGATTCCCATCGTCATCCCCTGCCACCGTGTTGAGAAAAATATTTCGTCTCGCTATCACTTCGGTGATGACGTTATTCAGCAATTACACGCGCTTGAAACAGGGCAACTTGCCTTAATTTCTGCACATAAGTCGCAGAGGTGATGCTAAGCAGCCGCCCTTCAGTGCGGCTACTTATTAATTTGATACTCACGTAACTTATTGGCAACTGCGGTATGGGAGACCCCAAGCCTTTTCGCTAATTTACGCGTCGATGGATAACTGCGGTATAAGTTAGTAAGAATACCTGACTCATACCTTTTCATAATGTCATCTAAAGACCCATCAAGAATTTCATCACTAATAATACTGGTTGTTTCATTTTCAGGTAATTGAATATCTTCAATTTCTAGCTCACCACCATCAACTTGCGTCATGGCACGGAACAACACATTTCTTAGCTGACGGATATTACCTGGCCACGCATATTGGCTTAGGTATTGGGCTAATTTATCGGAAATACTCGGTTTAGGTTGCTGAAGTTCTTGAGCAAATTGTGATAGAAATAAATCGGCTAACGGTACGATATCTGCAGTACGTTCACGCAGTGGCGGCACGACTAACGCCAAAACATTTAAACGATAATATAAATCTTCACGGAACTGCCCAGCAGTGATCAAATCAGGCAACTTCTTTTGTGTTGAGCAAATAACACGTAAATCAACTTTGATTTCATGCTCTTCACCCACTCGACGGAAAGTACCATCTTGTAAAAAGCGCAATAGTTTAATTTGAAGGTGAGCCGACATTTCACCGATTTCGTACAAGAAAACAGTGCCACCATCCGCTTGTTCAAATATCCCTTTTTTACTTGGCTCTGTCGCACTGCCTGCAAAACCAAATAACTCGGTTTCTGCAGCATTATCTGGCATCGATACACAGTTCACGACCATGAATGGCTGATCACGCCTAACAGACCGCTGATGACAGGCACGCGCTAGCATTTCTTTGCCTGTCCCCGTTTCACCTTGGATCAACAACGGTGCATCAAGCAATGCAAGCTTTTTAGCCTGCGACAGTAAATGTTTAAAGCGCGATGACTGACCAACAAGGTGCTCAAAACCATTATCGCCACTGATTTTACGCATGGCGATCGGCATTTTAGCTTCAGATAACGATTTAAGCAGTACTACAGCACTAGCCATGACAGACTCTTCATTATCGTCTGCCACAAACACAGGCATAATTTCCATCATGTAATCTAAGCCTGAAATCACAGCCATTTCACTGCGGTGCTCTCCAGCTTGATTTTCTAACCACTGCTGAAAGTTAAAGCCCAGAATCGTTTGGATAGTCTCGCCTAAAATCTCTTCTCGCGGTTTACCAATCAAGCGTTCAGCGGATTCATTGGCGAGATCAATTTTACCGTGCAGGTTAATAGAGAAAACAGGATCAGGCAGAGTTTCCAATAGGGCACTTAGCTCTTTATGCTCTCGTTCACTGGGCATGAACTGAATTTTTCGCACATCTGTCACGCCATCAAGTTGGCGTATTTGTGACATCAATTGACTGAATAGATCAAATTCAATCTCAGGACAATTCAAATAAATAATACCGATGCGATCAATTTCAATTCCACGAAGATCGATTTGTTGGTTAGTCAGAATATCCAGTAATTCACGGGTTATTCCTAAACGATCTTCACAAAAGACTTGTAGCCTCATATTTTCCACTCCAGAAGTGTCAACTTTTCCTGACAGTTGAAGTGTGCGTTGATGTGCAATTTGAGTCAAGTAGTGCCTGATACCCAAGACAAAATATCTGTTTAAATGTGCTCAAGATCAGCTAAGCGCATCAAAATTAGACTGAGTTTATGTTGTAGTCACATTATCGAATTTATCGATTCAGCGAGCATGACACTAACATCGACTTAAAAGTAAGCGAGGGGGGAGATAAGCTTAAAATAAAGGCAACAAAACGTTGCCTTTTTCTGCGGTATATTGGAAAGCGTTAAACAAGCTGGTAATTACGACTCATCTTGCTTTTTGGTTAATTGAGACAATAAATCACGGCGAATTTCACCCAACTTAGGTTGAGTCCCCTCTTGCCATGGTAATGGACGCATTATTGCCATTGCTTTTAAGCCTAACCTTGCAGTCAGTAACCCAACACCGACACCTTGTGCCACGCGGGTAGATACACGACCAGCAATGTCCATCGACAGCATATTCATGCCCGTATCAGCAACGACTTCGCTCGCCCCCGCTAACGCCATATTAGCGAGTACCAGTTTCACCAAACGAATGCGAGACCAGTAACCCAGTTCAACCCCATAAACTACCGAGATTTGCTCAATCAATCTAAAGTTACGCCAAGCCACCAGCAGCATATCTGCAATCGCCAGAGGGCTTAGTGCCACCATGAGTGCCGCTTCGCTTGAATATTTGCTCACCAAGCGTCGCGCCAACTTATCCTGTTGTGACATAACCATTTGATCATAAAGTACAATCACTTCACGGTCATTATGCGTTGCCGCTAATGATTGTTGCCAGCGATCATAACCCGCATGTTCATTATGAATCCCGCTTTGTTTAGCAAGTTTGGTACAGAATGCTTTACCCTGCCCCATACCATCAGCATCCAATAATGCTTGAGCTTGATCGCGTTCACTTTGTCGCTGTTTTAAGCGACGTAACTTAAACAATTCGCGCCCTAAAGCTGTGATCCCCATAGTGGCGATTGCCGCAGTAATGCCGCTCCACCCCAATGCTAGCCAGTCACCACCTTGGTAAGCAGTAACCACATAATCGACTGTTTGCCAGCCTACCATCGCGGCACCTGCAACCAATAAGCCTTTAAACCAACCACTGCCTTTCTTTGGCTTAGCTAGACTTCTTTCTAAATCATTTTCAAGGTCTGTTTCTGCATCCGTATTCGATGTTGTTTCAGGTAAAAAAGTCTCGTCACCCGCAAACTTGAGTTGCGTGTTTAGCTCAAGATCAGGCTCCGCCTCTTTTGGCTCATCAAATACCACTTTTCTTTTTAATTCTTGAGGTTGTTGGCTCATTTTAATTTGTCCCCCAATAAATATTCCAATGCCTTATCCATACGGATATGTGGCAATGGTTCATCACTTTGTTGTGCTAATGGCCTGAAGTTCACAAAATCAAACCCGTTTTGTTCCCAATAGGTGTCATTGGGTAAGCGGCGCGGCACTTCTCCTGGATAAATCGTTTGTGGCTGATCATCCATGTCATTCCCACGTAATGCGGGCATCTGCTGGCCGTGATAAGACACAAAGCCAGGCTCTGTTGCTTGAATAGACGATAGACTCAAACAATCCATTTTTATGCCTTCAAACGACGCGGTCTGCCATGCTTCATTGACCATCTGTTGCAGTAAACTCACTAAGTTAGGGTGCTGCTCTGGCGTCACATGATCAGCTTTGGTCGCCGCAAACAGAACTTTATCAATCCTTGGCGAAAACAAACGGCGCATTAAAGAACTTCGACCATATTTAAAGCTTTGCATCAATTGATCGAGCGCTTGACGCATATCGTTAAACGATTCTGGACCGGTATTTAGTGGCGCTAAGCAATCCACCAAGATAATTTGGCGATCAAACTTCGAAAAATGATCGCGGTAAAAGGCTTTCACGACATGTTGCTGATAATACTTATAACGCTGCTCTAGCATGGCAAAGTTACTGTGTTCATCGGCCTGAGCTAACTCAGCTTCACTGTGATGTTTAAGCCATGCAAAAGGAAAAAACTGTAATACAGGTGCACCTGCTAATTCACCCGGTAATACAAAACGACCAGGCTGTACCCAATGCAATCCCCCTTCCGATTTACACGCGTAGAGGTAATCTGTGAAGGCTTTAGAAATGGCTTCTATTTGCGCTTCGTCAGCAGGCGCAAAAGGGTCCAATTCTGCACCTAAAGCTAACCACTTCTGAGCAAGTGCTTCGCGCTGCCCTTTCATTAATTTGGCTTGTTGTGCTGACCACTCAGTAAAGCTCATATCAAGCAGTGGTAAATCCAGCAGCCATTCTCCAGGGTAATCAACAATATCCAAGTATAAGGTTGCAGTATCTTGCAGCAGCTTCATTGGCCCTTTTTGCGGTTTATAACGTAATGCTAACCGTGTTTGGCTCACATCTTTAGTGGGCTCAGGCCATGCTGACGGTGTAGCAAGAAGAGAGTTCATCCCTTCATCGTAAGCAAACTTAGGCACGTGTAAATCAAGCTGTGGTACACGCTTTGCGCCTAGTAAGTGCCCATCACGTACTGCCGTAAATAGCGGCAAGCGTGGGTTAGTACTGACATGCATCAACTGATTAATTAACGAGGTGATAAATGCTGTTTTACCCGCACGAGATAACCCAGTGACTGCCAAACGAACATGGCGATCAAGGCTGCGGTTCACCAATTTATTAAATTCATTACCAATTCGGTTCATAGCAATTCCTGCGAAAAAAACATAAGCATAAAAATGAACGTCAAAATCGTTACCAGCCTATGTTAGCCACTTTACTGTAGTGAAAATTAACCTTGGATGAATAAACCTATTCACTGAAACTAAAGTATAAATGCAGCGTCAATAAGTAAAAGCATCGTGATTAAAGTACAACATGGCGAGATGAAAATGCGAAAAGCAGGCCGAAGCCTGCTTTCAATAATGAACGAAACACTTACAAGTTCTTAAATTCACGTTGTACGTTGAAGGTGGAAGAAGTGACATATGCTTCGATGTCACGCACATCCTTTTCTATGTGATCCAACTCGAGTTCGACGTTGCGAAGCACTTGCTCTGGCGGTAAGCCCGCCTGCCATGATTTCTGTTTCACATTATGTTCTTTATAAACATACTGCTGTTGGCTACGTTCATCTGGCATCTTGTCGAGAATAAGGCATGCAGCGACATACCCCACCAGAACAACAAAACCCAATCCTAATAAGAATGCAGAAACGGTAAGAATACGCACAAGCCAAACTTCTAGCCCAAAGTATTCTGCCACACCGGCACACACACCACCCAGCTTGCCATTTTTGGGGTCACGATAAAGCATCTTGCTCATTGCTTATGCCTCCACTGTGGTGCCTCTGCATCCAGGATTTTTTCCAGTGTTACAATACGCGTTTGCATATGTTCTGCACGAACAACGAGCGCCTGTAGCTTTTCCTGATCCTCACTGGATAAACCTTGCGACGCATGGCGCTTACTCCGATAGTGTAATATCAACCACAAAGGGGCAACAATCACCATGAACACAATTAATGGACCAACAATAAATCCCATCGACATTCGTTATCTCCTATTCGCGCAGCAAAACACATCCCAATCAATATAAAGGCTATCTTACTCTTTATCCTTAATATTTGCTTTGAGGCGCTCTAACTCTTTTTCAATTTCGTCTTGCGCTTGTAGATCCGCAAACTCTTGCTCTAGGTTTTTACCACGGCCAAGATTATAGCTGTCTGCTTCGGCTTCCATTTCATCGATACGACGTTCATATTGTTCAAACTTCGACATTGCCTCGTCAACTTTACCGGTATCAAGTTGGCGACGGACATCGCGACGGTTACCCGCCGTTTTATGACGCATCACTAATGCTTGTTGACGAGCTCGCGTTTCTTGTAACTTACGCTCAAGCTCTGCCACTTCGCCAGAGAGTTTATTGATTGTGTCTTCAACCAGCTTGTACTCTTCGTTCAGCGTTAACACCACATCGCTCAGTTTTTGCTTTTCAATCAAAGCTGCACGTGCCAAGTCGTCACGGCCTTTTTGTAACGCTAGGCTTGCTTTTTGCTGCCAATCATCCGCTTGTGCTTGCAGTGATTCAATACGGCGGTGTAGTTCTTTCTTATCAGCTAAAGCGCGTGCAGACGATGTACGTACTTCGACTAATGTGTCTTCCATTTCCTGAATAATCAGGCGGATCATTTTTTGTGGATCTTCCGCTTTATCAAGCAGTGAATTAACGTTCGCGTTCACGATATCTGCAAAGCGTGAAAAAATACCCATAATGTCTCTCCTCGTTGAATGGACGAGTGCAAATTACCGTTTGGTGTGCACCCATCAAAAACTGTGTATCTAAAAGATATTCAACAAGCTGAGTGTAAATCTGGTCTAATTAATCAGCTGACTCACTTGTCATGCTTATAGGTATATCAAGCTTCATGCCAACTTTTAATTTATTATTAATCAGATACTTAACTTTGCCTTTTATTTAACACACTGCTAGTGTGTGGAATATTACGCCAACAATTAGCGAGATTAACCATGCAAAAACAGGATAATTTAATTGGTGAGTCTGAAGCTTTTCTCAGTGTGCTAGATACAGCATCTCGACTAGCTTCCCTTAATCGACCATTATTGATCCTTGGGGAACGAGGCACAGGTAAAGAGTTGATCGCACAACGAATACATTATTTATCAAAACGTTGGGATCAGCCATTAATCACTCTAAACTGCGCAGCGCTAAGTGAAGGGGTGATTGATTCTGAATTGTTTGGCCATGAAGCAGGGGCATTCACTGGGGCTAAAGGTCGCCATCAGGGGCGCTTTGAGCGAGCAGAAGAAGGGACTCTTTTCCTCGACGAACTCGCCACCGCTCCGCTTGGCGTACAAGAAAAGCTATTACGCGTCATAGAGTATGGTGAATATGAACGGGTTGGCGGCAGTAAAACCTGCCAAGCGAATGTCCGTTTGATTTGTGCAACCAATGCGGATTTACCACAACTCGCTCGCGATGGAAAATTTCGGTCAGACCTTTTAGACCGCTTAGCATTCGATATTATTCATTTACCCCCGCTGCGCAAACGACAAGAAGACATATTACCCTTAGCTGAATACTACGCGGTGAGAATGTGTCGAGAGATGGGCTACGGCTATTTCGCTGGGTTCTCTTATGATGCACGCCGTGCTTTAGTAGATTACCAGTGGCCGGGAAATATTCGGGAATTAAAAAATGTCGTTGAACGTTCTGTCTTTCGTCATAGCCAAGAAGATATCCCAGTCGATGACATTATTACAGACCCATTTACTCCACCTTGGCAAGAAAATACACTTAAGAAAAATGACAGCCCCCCCCCCATTACCCCACCAGCAAATGACGCTGTAGAGCCAATATCACATACTGATACTGACCGTATACTGCCAACCTTGCCCATTGATTTTCGACAGTGGCAACAACAACAAGAAATCAGTGTAATTCAGCATGCATTAAAGCAATCTCAATTCAATCAACGCCGAGCCGCTGATCAGTTAGGATTGAGCTACCATCAATTAAGAGGACTACTCAGGAAATATCAACTTGTTGGTAGCGATCCTAGTCATTAGTGTCAGCGGTAAAAACTTCTCTCGTTTACGTTTAATTAGGTGGTCGACAATACCCAACGTCGATTTTAGAAAAGAGCTCAGCACCCTCTATCGCTCATCAGCAAAGAAAGTTTTTGCCTTAGTGTATCCAAGATGGACTTTCGAATGTGCCGTAAACAGTTCACGACCACCACTTTAGGATAGTACGGTTGAACAATATGCCTACGGTTTAACAGCTAATATTGCTAAAACACGATATTTTCAATGGTTATTATCACTGCTGACTTGGTGCTTAGGAGAGAAAGTGATAAATTTGTATGCTTATTTTCACAAATACCCTTTCCTTATGAACGTCTTTAGTCGTTGCCTGCTCGCTTGTTGGGGGCTGGTTAGCTTAGTTGGCTGCCAAGAACCTCCCCAAGACAGCAATACGCGCAGCCGAGGTTTTATTTATTGTGGGCAAAATACGCCAGCCACATTTAACCCTCAGCTAACCGATAGTGGGCTCACTGCCGACACATTAGCCGCTCAACTTTTTGACCGCTTACTACAACTTGATTCTGTCAGCCACCAACCGCTGCCAGGGCTCGCACGTAGCTGGGATATCAGTGGCGATGGCTTAGTCTATACCTTCCACTTGCGCACTGGCGTTGAATTCCAGACGACCTCTTGGTTCAAACCCTCACGGCCGCTTAATGCGCAAGATGTTGTCTTTAGCTTTAAGCGTGTGACAGAGCCTAACCACCCTTTCAATCAGGCTTCTGGTGGTCGTTACCCATGGTTTGAAAGTATCGGCTTTAGCCACTTGATTAAAGATATTGAAGTTGTAGACACTAACACTGTCACCTTTACGCTGAACCGCCCTGATAATGCATTTTTATCAAACTTGGCGACAACATACGCTGTGATTTATTCTCAGGAGTATGGTCAACAACTACTAAAATCAGGTCAACTTGACCAACTAGACATGAAGCCAATCGGTTCTGGACCATTTTATTTAGACTCTTACGTACCTAATAATGTGATCCGCCTAAAACGCCATTGGGGATATTGGCGTGGTGCAGCCCCTATGGAGCAAGTTATCTTTGATATTGCATCCCATGGCACGGGAGACCTAGCAAAGTTACTGAGCAAAGAGTGTGATGTTTTATCCTCGCCCGTGGCCAGCCAGCTACCCGTCATTTCAGATGACCCAGAGTTTGAACTACTGGCGCAAACGGGTATGAATGTCGCTTTTCTTGCATTCAATAATGACAAAAATTCCGTAAAAAACATCACGGTTCGCCAAGCAATTAATGCTGCAATTAACCGCGAGAATCTACTTAATTCGGTATATTACGGAACAGGGACTGAAGCAAAAAGCCTGCTTCCCCCTATGTCATGGGCATATAACCACACCAGTAAAGCACAAGGTTACAATCCTGAACTCGCTCGTGAACTATTAAAAAAAGCCGGTATTGAACCGGGCATGACACTAAGCTTGTTAGTTCCGCTCGCTCCTCGTCCTTATAACCCGAGCCCGAAGAAAACAGCAGAACTGATTCAAGCTGATCTTGCTGCGGTTGGCATTATTCTCAATGTCACGATTGAAAAGCAAGATCGCTTGAGCGCCATAAGTAATGACTTTGATATGGTATTAACAGGTTGGATTGCGGATAGCGGCGATCCTGATAACTTCTTACGACCTTTGCTATCGTGTGACGCAAAACAAGCCGGTTTGAATGTCGCAAACTGGTGTAATCTTTCGTTCGATAATTTGTTAGAGCTTGCTTCTCGCACCAATAAGCTTGATCAACGTGTCAGCTATTACCACCACGCTCAAGATGTTATCGACCAAGAAGTACCCATTGTTCCGTTGGCACATGGCGTGCATTTCCAAGTTCACCATCGTTCTCTTGGTGGCCTACAAATGAGTCCATTCGGTACACGATCTTTTTCTAGCGTGTACCGAAGCGAGTAATTACCATGTTTATTTATACTATCCGCCGGCTTAATCTTTTTATTATTACGCTCGCGATACTCACGATGATCGGGTTCAGTATTCTGCGCCTCGACCAAACATCGCTTTGGAGCAATCAACCCTTTTGGAGTGGTTGGCTTATTTATATCGAAAACCTGCTTGCTGGTAATTTAGGCCTCAATCAAGATGGTTCGCCTATTTTACAAGAAGTGCTAACGGTATTCCCCGCGACACTAGAACTGTGCTTCTTTGCGTTTGGTTTATCCCTGATTATTGGTATTCCACTAGGTACTTTAGCAGGTGTTCGCCAAGGTCGTCCTATCGACACAATCATTTCATCACTGGCATTAGTGGGTTATTCCATCCCGCTATTTTGGCTCGCGATGCTGCTTATATTGCTTTTTTCATTAAATTTAGGCTGGCTACCTGTCGCTGGGCGCTACAGCTTGTTGTATGAAATTCAGCATGTCACGGGGTTTGCAATTATCGATGTCTTGTTATCAGAAAAGCCGTATCGCGCAGAAGCGTTAATCGATGTTATCCATCATCTGATTTTACCCACTTTAGTTTTAGCAACAGCACCAACAACCGAAGTGATCCGCTTGACCCGTGCATCTGTCGCTGAAGTAATGACCCAAAACTACATCAAAGTAGCTCATACCAAAGGGCTGTCTACTTTTGAAATTATTATTCGTCACGTGAGAAAAAATGCTATTCCACCGATTATTCCAAAACTTGGTATGCAATTTTCAACCATGATGACTTTCGCGATGCTGACGGAGTCTATTTTCAACTGGCCGGGTATTGGCCGTTGGTTACTGGATGCAATCTCAGATCAAAACTATGTGGCTATTCAAGCTGGTGTTATTACGGTGGCGAGCTTTACTCTTATTGCCAACATCTTCTCTGACTTAACGGGCGCGGCAATAAACCCCCTAGTACGGAAGGAATGGTATGCCATCAAATAATATTTATCAGGAACAGAAAATCCCGACACAATGGGAGCGTTCTCGCCAAGACTTTCGTAGCAACTCTCTCGCGATGTTTGGTTTATGGTGCTTATGCTTAACGCTATTACTGACGTTAAGTGCACACTGGCTAGCCCCTTATTTGCCGCATATTCAAGTGGGCGAATTATTAATGCCACCATCGTGGGACCAATCTGGCCATGTGGAGTTTTTCTTCGGCACGGATGATCTTGGCCGTGATATTCTTAGCCGTTTACTATTAGGCTCTCAGCTAACGTTTGGCTATGCCTTACTAATCGCGTTTGCCTCTAGTGTGATAGGTATCTTTATTGGTGTGTTAGCAGGAATGACGCGTGGGCTTAAATCGAGCTTTCTCAACCACATCCTTGATACGGTATTATCGATTCCTTCCCTACTGCTAGCGATTATCGTCGTGGCTTATATGGGGCCAGGGGAAACCAATATCTTGTTTGCGATTTGGTTAGCCTTGATCCCTCGTTTTATTCGCGCTATTTATACTGCGGTACACAACGAAGTCGAAAAAGATTACATCATTGCTGCCCGCTTAGATGGTGCTAACGATTTCTATCTGCTGTATCACTCGATTTTACCCAACATTTTAACCACAATTACTACAGAGCTCACTCGTGCTATTTCCATTGCAATTTTAGATATTGCAGCACTTGGATTCCTTGGTTTAGGCGCACAAGCGCCATCTCCAGAGTGGGGAGCAATGCTAGGCGACTCCGTTGAGTTGATTTACCTTGCACCTTGGACCGTCACATTGCCAGGCCTTGCCATTATGTTCAGCGTATTAATTATTAACTTAGTTGGTGAAGGACTCCGCCAAGCCTTGAATGCGGGAATAGACTAATGCCATTACTGGATATACGTAACCTAACGATCGAAATCGATACCCCTCAAGGTATGGTTAAAGCCGTCGATCGCATGAGCTTAACGCTTAATGAAGGTGAAATTCGTGGCCTTGTTGGGGAATCAGGCTCTGGTAAAAGCTTGGTTGCAAAAGCCATTGCAGGGGTTAGCAAAGATAACTGGCGTATCAGTGCTGACCGTTTACGTCTTGGTAATATAGATCTTCTTACTTTATCACCACGTGAACGTCGTAAAATAGTTGGTCGTGAAATAGCGATGATTTTCCAAGAACCGTCATCGTGTCTGGATCCATCAGAACGTGTGGGCGATCAGCTAGAAGAAGCGATCCCGTCGTCGTCGTTTAACGGAAAATGGTGGCAACGTTTTCGTTGGCGTCAAAAGCAAGCCATTGCGCTATTGCATAAAGTCGGTATCAAAGAACACCGCCGTGTGATGAATAGCTACCCGTATGAATTAACGGATGGTGAGTGCCAAAAAGTGATGATTGCGATGGCAATTGCAAACCGCCCTCGCCTACTGATAGCCGATGAACCCACAAATGATCTTGATCCAATCACTCAAGCGCAAATTTTCCGCTTACTGAGCCGAATGAATCAACTGGGCAACACAACGATTCTATTAGTTAGCCATGACTTAACAACGGTCACTCAATGGGCTGACAAAATTACAGTGATGTACTGTGGTCAATCCGTCGAGTCTGGTAACCGAAAGCAATTAATAGAATCGCCACATCACCCGTATACCGAAGCATTATTACGAGCGATGCCTGATTTTAGTAAAGATATTCCGCACAAAAGTAAGTTAGAAACCTTGGCTGGCTCTATCCCACCGCTACAGCATTTGCCAATAGGCTGTCGCCTTGGGCCACGTTGCCCACACGCACAACGCAAATGTGTAGAAGTACCTAAGCGACGGAAAATTAAAAACCATAAGTTTAGCTGCCATTTCCCGCTAAACATGGAGGACGGTAACAAATGAGTGCTTTACTTGAAGTCGAGAACTTAAAAAAAGATTATCACTACCGTTCGGGGTTATTTCGCCGCCGTACTATTGAAGCCGTTAAGCCGATTTCTTTCTCTTTAGAAGCAGGTGAAACCATGGCTTTTATGGGCGAGAACGGTTCAGGAAAATCAACACTCGCTAAAATGTTAGCCGGTGTTGTAGAACCGACAGAAGGTATCATCCGTGTTAACGGTGATCCTTTGTCGCCTAATGATTTTCAAACACGTTGTAAATTGATCCGAATGATTTTTCAGGATCCGAACACGTCACTTAACCCGCGCATCCAGATCGGGAAGATCCTTGAAGGTCCACTAAAACGAAATACCAATATGACGCCACAAGCTCGTGAACGCCGTATTATGGAGACCTTAAAGCGTGTCGGCCTATTACCTGAACATGCTTACTTCTACCCGCAAATGTTGGCAACAGGTCAAAAACAGCGTGTATCTTTAGCCCGTGCGTTAATCCTTCAGCCTTGTATTATCGTGGCTGATGAAGCTTTGAACGGCCTAGATATGTCGATGCGTTCGCAAATCATTAATTTATTATTTGAACTGCAAGAAGAGATGGGATTGTCGTACATTTATGTATCACAACACATGGGGGTAATTAAGCACTTTACTGACAAAGTCATGGTAATGCATGAAGGTGAAGTTGTGGAATCAGGCAAAACGGCCGATGTATTCAGCAACCCTCAGCATCCTTTAACGCAGAAGCTGTTAGATAGTCACTTTGCCGCGCCATCACACGACCGCAGTAGCCGTATTAGTGGCGCAACACCTAAGATTTGCTGCTAAATTAGGTTTTGGTACGGGCTGAATTAGCAGCCCGTATCAACCATCTCTAAGGTGTAATTCCCCACAGAATTGGAACTCGGTGGCAGGTACATTACATAGCAATTCTGCTTTTTATTAGTGAAATTTCTCGGCATGATATAAAGCCCATCTTTGCCAGGAGAGGGGTTATGCCACATCCACTCATACTTACTAGCATCCTCATAAGGCACTTCCCCGAACTCACCCACCAATAGTTCGCTCCAAACGTCTTTATATCGACTCTTAGGATAACCATAAATTACCATAATCGAACGACCATTCATGGCCACAGCACCAGATGCGGACTGATCAAGCCCGCTGATTATCGATTTCGCGTAAACTTGTTCTGATGCAGATGCCATAGCGGCTTTCATCCCAGCAAGTGTTGCTTTACGGGCGTCGTGCTGCAAATCAAGAAAACGCGGTGCTGCCGTAACGGCTAAAATTCCGAGAATAACAATAACAATGACTAGCTCAATCAAGGTGAAACCTCGAATACCGCTACTTTTAATCATATTTGCCAGTTACTTATATAGCCAGAGGGAATGACGACATTTTGACACATGGCATAATGACTCGACAAATATAAATTTCGATTATTGCTAATCAACAACAAAAAAACGCCTCACATTGCTGCGAGGCGTTATTTTAAAAATTATGACTAAGGCTAATTATACTAACGATGAATTAATCTCAGCTAACACAGCTGCTGGGTCTATCGCTTTTGTAATAGGACGACCAATGACAAGGTAATCAGAACCCGCTTGTACTGCTTCAGTCGGTGTCATCACACGACGCTGATCACCCGCAGCACTACCAGCAGGGCGAATCCCAGGGGTAATTAGCTTAAATTCTTGGCCAAGCTGCGCTTTTAGCATTGATGCTTCTTGCGCTGAGCAAACTACACCGTCTAAGCCGCTGTTCTTAGTCAAGTTGGCAAGGTTTAATACATGCTCTTGTGGCGCACACTGGATACCCACACCCGCTAAATCAGATGCTTCCATACTTGTCAGTACCGTTACTGCTATCAGTAATGGGCGATCTTTACCATAAGGTTCCAGAATTTCACGTGATGCGGCCATCATGCGCTCACCACCTGTCGCGTGAACATTCACCATCCACACTCCCATATCAGCAGCAGCAGCTACGGCGCGGGAACATGTATTGGGAATATCATGAAACTTTAAGTCTAGAAATACAGAATGACCCCGATCATGCAGTTTACGCACAAAGTCAGGGCCAAAATAAGTAAACATCTCTTTGCCAACTTTAAGTCGACAACTTCCCGGTTCAATACGGTCAACAAAAGCTAACGCATCATCTTGGTTTGGGTAGTCGAGAGCGACAATCACTTTTGGGTCTAACATTGCATCTCCTGCTTTATCAATAAATCAGTCACGTACAGTTTCCTGTCTGCGGCAGGATTGTACATGAAAATTGTTTTTTTTCGAGACTTAATTGCTTTTACCTACAAAGAGGACAAAACCAACACTATTCGCCACTAGCCAATCGTTTGTTATCACCATTAAAATTTCAACCACTCTAAATACAACGTCAAAAAGCCAATAAAAAATCAAGTAATGAATTTAGAGCAAAAAAAACCATCTTTTATCTACAAAAAAGCCCACTCAAATTAAAAGTGGGCTCTAAGCTATAAAACAGCGACCAAATGAAACATTATTCACCATCTAAACCACGGATTGGCTTAACGGTACCCCAACGTTTACAAGATGGGCACTGCCAATATAAAGAGTGCGTAGCAAAACCACAGTTGCGGCAACGGTAATGAGGCTTAAGTTTAAGCTGTTCACCCACCAACTTACGCAGCGATGTTAAACTGTCTTTAGCTCGACCATCTTCGGCTTCATCAAGGTGGTAATCCATCAACTGATAAAAACCCTTCATGGTCGGATTTTTAGTGAGCTGACGCGTCATAAATGCCTGAGCAAGCGCAGCACCATCGTGCTTAAAAATCTCATCAGCCAACATCAGTTCAGCGGTAGCACCGGCTTTGTGATCGACCGAATTTTGTAGGTATTTAAGCCATGCAGTTTCATTCCCCATCGCTTCATAGCATTGAAGCAATAACGGCAATCCTTCACTTATAAAATCAACATCTTGTTCAGCTATACGTTCTAACTGTTTTGCAGCCGATTTATATTCTTTTTCAGAGATCATAATACGTGCAGTCGCTATGGTCGCACGTACGCAGGTTTTATCTACTGATAAGGCTTTTTTAAGATGCTGCTTGGCCTTGTCTGGGTTTTGAGCACCAAGTTCTAACATCGATAACTCACACCAATAATGTGCAATATCGTGCTTTAACTTTGTCTTACCCATTTTAACAAGTTGCGTCGCCATCTCTATCGCGTGTTCCCATTCACGGGTTTGCTGGTAGATGGAAAGTAATTGTTGAAGAGCTGCTTTACGATGATCGGGCTCATCAAGCAGTTGTTTAAATATCTTTTCAGCGCGATCAAGAAAACCTGCAGCCATGTAATCTTTTGCTAATTGTTGCAACGCAAGATTACGCTGATCAATTGTTAGATTCGGGCGAGCGATAAGGTTTTGGTGAATGCGAATTGCGCGATCAACTTCACCTCGACTACGAAAAAGGTTTCCGAGTGCAAGGTGAGTGTCGATTGTTTCACTATCAACCTGTAGCAGCTCAATAAATAAATCTACGGCTTTGTCTGATTGATCAGAGAGTAATAGATTTAAACCCGTCACGTATTGGCGTGACATGTGATGAGACTGCTCTTGGCGATCGTTACGTGCGTTCCTGTTACCCATATACCAGCCATAAGCGGCAGCAATGGGTAATAACAGGAACAACAACTCAAGCATTAATTAGTCCTTCGCTGGTGCGGCACGAAGCTGCTCCAACTCTTTTTGTTGCTTAGCAACTTTTTTAGTCAGTAGATTTTTTGAAACACGAGCTTTTAAATATAGAAGGCCACAGATCAACCAACCGATAGCAAAACCACCACCGAATGCAATACCAAGCAATGTTGATAACTGGAACTCACCTTGAGCAACAAGGTAATTGAAATTCACCAGCTCTTGGTTTTGTGCCCCAAGCGCTAAGGTGATCAGAAAGCAGACTATGAGTAGCAGAATGCCAATTATTTTCATCGTGAATCCTCTCACTTAATCCATCAAAGTTCGATTATATCAAACGGAACATCCAATGATTATGCAGCAACTCGCGACCAAAATCATTAAGTAACGACACAATTCCGCACGTTCTCTGAACACTTAGCTCTCAATATTGATATATTCATAATAATAAACAATTTTCACTTAATAAATAGTAACTT
>NZ_NOIF01000076.1 GCF_002265265.1 Photobacterium sanguinicancri | reverse complement strand
CTCAATTCTATTTATTTTGACTATCAATGTTAATTAGTTGTTTGTCTGGATTAACCGATTGCTGTTTTTTCTCTAGCAATGCTTGTTCTTCATTTTCATGGTTATCTTGACCAATACCCACTTCAGCCAACAATTGCTTCATGCGTTTGTTTGATACACGTCTATGTTTCATTCAACCCTCCAATGTTAAACAGTGCCAAACGTATTTCTGTTTAGCACTAATAAGCATGGCACAATTTGTGCGTGTCTCAGCTCACTTTTAATAACAAAAAAGCATAAAAAAACAACCAATAGATTAACTTTTCACATCGCTGTTTTTACGAAGAATTCAAGTACCTACAACCACTCAATGACGCTACTATCAAAAATGAGAGTTGCATTAAGAGTTTTTCCTGGCTTTTTATGCTTTTTCTCATTCCGTTCCCGTTCCGTAAGTAGAAGTCGAGAGTTTACATATGAGACCAGCTGGTTGTTTCTCACGCCCAAGTCCTTCCCGTGTTCGTCATGGCTACGTGCCACCAGCGCATAAAGCGAAAGACGAAGCAAACAGTGCTAAATAAGTTACTCGTTAACACATACAGCACAACCTCGTAGCCCCTGAATGTCAGGGGCTATTTTTTGTGCGCAGCATACTAATGAACCACGCAGCCAGAGCGTACATGTAATCGAGCTACCGACATCAGGTAGCGAATAAATAAGGTATTGCATTACAGAGCGGAAATACGTAGATCTAAGATAGTTAATAAGGATGATTAACTGAAGGGTATTTTCCACGATGGAAAAAACGAAAGACATTATAAAAACATTTTCAATTTCAGAACTATCCTCTGAGTTTGATATCACACCGCGCAGTATACGTTTCTACGAAGATCAAGGCTTACTCTCCCCCGCTCGTCAGGGCCAACAGCGTATTTTTTCTCGTCAAGACAGAGCAAGGTTAAAGTTAACCTTACGCGGAAAACGGGTTGGCTTTAGCTTAAGTGAGATGCGTGAGTTATTTGAACTATACGATACCGAGAATGCTGATGAAAAGCACCTCAGTAGAACGCTATACACCTTGCAGCAACGCCAACGTACCCTTACACAACAACAAACCGACTTACAAGCCGTGCAACTTGAACTAGCAGCAGCAGAGCAACGATGCTACCTTGAGCTTGCTAGGCGAAAAAAAAAGAAGGCCGATTAATCGACCCTCTCTATATAGTGTAAATTTAACTACTAGCGTAATACTTTAATGTACTGGGATCTTAGCGACCCATATTTCATGCTTATCTTGGATGAACTCATGATTCTCAGACAAGTTCTTTAAGTAAGCAAAGCGGTGATGACCTTCCAGTAAATTAAATGGCGCTTTTAGTACACGGCCATTGGTGGCGTACAAATCACGCTCATACTCAAGTACAATCGGTGCTACAGGCCAGGTACCAGTGTCTTGCATGTTTTGTACAAGCCAACTGCGCTGAAAAATAGGGTTGCTCATACGACGAGATAGCTTGTCAATCACATCATCATGTGGTGTACAGATCTCAGATAAGATCTTATCACTGCTCCACGACTGTTTCGTAAAATTCATCGCACTGAAGTCTAGCCATCCCCAATTGCACAGTACCCCTTTCCAATGGCGATAAAGCCACTGCTCTAATACTTCATCAGGAAACTGCGGCAACATGGTATGTGCTCGCACCCGCCAAGTATCCCAAGATTCACAATGACGTTCACCAAAGCCTTCTGGGGCAATGTCGTAGAGTAAGCGATCGCTCCTGATCATAATGTCTCTCCTTCTATTGCATGATACTTAATCGCGTAACACATTTAACACACTCAAATAAAATATAACCATTCACATATACAGGTTATTTATGCTGTTAAATTGAACATAGCACAGTGTTTTATGAAACAAAACCCGAATATACAAGAAAGATTATTCACACTCCCTATTCACCACTCAAAGCCCCCTGAATTAAAGGGATTCAAACTTAAAGACCAAGCTAAAACAAGCGTAATAAATTAGCAAAAAGTGTCTTTTATATTCATAAGCAGCTAAAAAAAGAAATGAATGCTTATCTAAATAACAGTTTTCACGCCTTTCATTAGAAAAAGCAACAAATGAAAATGTAGTCAAAATAGCATTCAAGAATATCAATTCAATTGATGAGCCAAACAAAATATTGCCTAAGAAAACAGGTAGAAATAGGCATAGGATTAAACTAACAAGAAGGATTTGATAATGGGTAGGATTGATATACATCTGCCGTTTCACGACCACATATTATTTGAACAGATCAATGCGCTTAAAGGTTGGCACACAGGACAGGACAGGACAGGACAGGACAGGACAGGACAGGACAGGACAGGAAATGAAGCCATAAAAAAAGGAGCTAATAAGCTCCTTTCTCTCAATACTCACTTTATCGCTAAATAATCGGTTAATCTTGATTCCAGCGATCTGCAGCGCTTGTGTCGGTATCACGCGCATCAACCCAACGAGTTGCTTCCGCTGTACGCTCTTTCTTCCAAAACGGCGCTTGTGTTTTCAAGTAATCCATAATGAACTCACATGCCTGAAAAGCAGCGCCACGGTGTGCACTTGATACGCCAACAAACACAATTTGATCGCCCAGCTCTAAATCGCCTACACGGTGAATGACACGTGTAGCAATTAATGGCCAGCGCGCATTCGCTTGCTCAACAATTTTCTCTAGCGACTTTTCCGTCATGCCAGGGTAATGCTCAAGCGATAATCCAGTAACATCGTCACCTTGGTTAAAATCACGCACTTTACCAATGAAAGTGACAACAGCGCCAGCACTGGTACCTTGTGCTAAGCGCTCGTATTCTTCAGCAACAGAGAAATCTGCTTCTTGTACTGAGATCATTCTTAACCCCCAGTTACAGGTGGGAAGAAAGCCACTTCGTCACCATCAGTAATCGCGCTATCTAACGCACAAATGGTTTGGTTAACAGCAACGAGCAATTTGCCTTTCTCTAAAGCTAATTCCCACTTATCACCGCGTTGTGCTAAATGTTCGCGTAGTGCATCAGCCGTTGTAAATTCAGCAGCAATCTCAAGTTTGTCTGTACCCACAAGCTCTTTTACTTGGGCAAAGAAAAGGACGTTAATCATACTTCCACCTTAAAATGACCTGATTTACCACCCGTCTTCTCAAGTAGACGGACTTGATCTATCACCATGTCTTTCTGAACAGCTTTACACATGTCATAGATAGTCAACGCCGCAACAGATGCTGCAGTCAGTGCTTCCATTTCAACACCTGTTTTACCTGCCAATTTACAGCAAGATTCAATGCGTACTTTGCTTTCAGCTTCAATGGCTTCTAACTGCACTTCAACTTTAGAAAGCAGCAATGGATGGCAAAGAGGGATCAAATCCCATGTTTTCTTAGCGGCTTGAATGCCCGCAATACGTGCTGTTGCGAAAACATCACCTTTATGGTGATCGCCAGAGACAATGAGTGCTAACGTTTCAGGAGCCATATGAACAAAAGCTTCAGCGCGCGCTTCACGGACAGTGTCAGTTTTCGCAGAAACATCCACCATGTTCGCTTCGCCAGAAGCATTGATGTGGGTAAATTGGGTCATGTTTTTGAGTTCTCAGAATGATGTTCGCACAGAGTAAGCATGCGCCTACTCTGCGATAGAATTAACCGCCAATAGAGGCTAGGTGTGGGGTCATACCCGTGTTTCCGTCTTGCAAAAAGTGACTTACTGATTTTTGTTGCAAACCGCCTTGAATGCGGGCAATTAAAGCATCACGTTGCTCGTTTTGCTCTAGTAAATCACGTAATTCGATACCTTGGTCACCAAATAGACAAAGGTGAAGCTTACCTTTTGCAGAAACACGCAGACGATTACAACTTTGGCAAAAGTCTTTTTCGTACGGCATGATGAGGCCAATCTCACCCATGTAGTCTGGATGACAAAAAACCTGAGCGGGGCCATCATTGCTGCTTTTGAGTTTCAAAATCCAGCCATTCGCAATCAGGTGATTACGAATACTTACCCCTGAGACATGGTGTTTCTTGAACAAATTGTCCATCTCACCGGTTTGCATTAACTCAATAAAGCGCAATTGAATTGGACGTGTTTTAATCCAATCAAGAAATTTAGGCAACTCTTGTGAGTTAAGATCTTTAAGCAAAACGGTATTGATTTTCACTTGCTCAAAACCCGCATCAAAGGCAGCGTCGATCCCTTCCATCACCTGATTAAACATATTCTCGCCAGTGATCTGGTAGAACATTTTAGGGTCAAGACTATCAACACTGACATTAATGTTGGTTAAGCCAGCTTCGCGCCATTCATGCACATGCTTAGCCATGCGGTAACCGTTAGTCGTAGTAGCGACTTTGGTAATACCAGGCTGATCAGCAACAGTACGAATAATGTCGGTGAAATCACGGCGTAAACTGGGTTCACCACCTGTAATTCGGACTTTACTTGTACCACACTGTGCAAACGCGCCAGTGACACGCTCGATTTCATCAAGCGTTAGAAATGAGGGTTTCTTATGACCTTCCGGACGGTAACCGTCAGGCAGGCAATAAGTACATTTAAAGTTACACACATCGGTAACAGAAAGGCGTAAATAATAAAATTTACGCTGAAAACTATCTTCAAATTGTATTGCCATTGGACACCTTTCCAAATACGGGAGGCCGTTCCATTTCTAAAACGACCCTGGTGACAATCAGTCACTGGCATTGATCACTTATCGCATTCAGTTCGTAGAGATAAAGATATCCATCGAACAAATAGCAACTTAGCAATCAAGGCTCGGAGCTATGGCTGCTATCGCAGAGTGAAGAACAAACACCAAAAATGGGCTTCGACAATGAGCGATAACGGCTAAATCTTATTATTAAAAGTACCAGAGATTTTGAATTATTGACAAAATCAATGAAAAAAACGTGCTGCATTCTACCTTTCATGGTGATTCACGACAATACTACTAAAGTGAATATCGGTAAATTTTCTTAATAAATGTGAGGTTATTATGGTCAATATTATTGAGTCCGCAACACTGGACGACATAGCACTCTACTTGCAACGTGAAGATGGCATAGAGCCACAAGCCGCTTATCGCGAGGCACAAGGCGTCATCGACAACTTTAATGACATGATGGAGAAAGGCCTTATCAAGGGGTGGTACTTTGATGAACTTGGACACCTTGAGCTGTTACCCAGTGATAGTGCGATGCGAACTATCTGCAACACTAAGTAATTCGCATTTTGCATAGGTTTTCGTAAATTGCGATTGCAAGTTGAGAATAGAAAGGGATTTTTATGCGCTAAATAACAGCTAACAACATATATGTAGCCTTTGGCAGTTTCGGCATCACTTATGCATTGTCTTTAATATCTAGAATCAATAACAAAAATGGAGCAGACAATGGCTAATTTAATCCCAGTATTATTCCAAAAACGTCACGTGTTACCTAAAGGGAAGATGCCAATGAGGGTTGCTCCAGGATCGCAAATGGAAGCCTTTAAGCACGCTCTTACCTCTGATATTGGTTTTGGTGTTTGTATGATTGACGACAATAACTCATCGCATTACACCCAAATTGGTACGCGAGTAACCGTGGAAGATTTTGACACATCCAAAAACGACGGCGCTTTAATCGCAACCTTATATGCACATGAAAACTTCTGTATAAAATCACTTGAACAGCATGATGAAGATGGGGCAATTTTTGCAGACTTTAAGTCTTTACCACAATGGCCTGAAACTGAAATAGCGAATGACCAACAGCTGCTGGCGGACAAACTGCAAATCATGTTTGAAAAATACCCTGAACTTGCAGGTCTTCATCAACACAAAGAATTTAATAACTTGAGCTGGCTCTGTCAGCGCTGGTTAGAAATATTGCCCGTACCGGCGCAAGAGAAACAAGCATTGATCAATACGCCTAATTGCTTAGATACTTGTGATTATCTCATGAGCATGATGCTAGAACCACATTAGCCTACTTTGGCTCCACCAGCGATTACTGCTCTATAACGACTGCCAATTTCCTTTCTGCTAGCCCCCTTCATGGGGGTATTTTTTTGTACTTTTTTATCCGTCCAATAACACATAAAGTGACAGCACTGTCATATTGAAAACAGCAGCGTGTATTCTGTAGATGGATTAGGTACACTGATTTACGTCTATGATCACAATTAACTGCAACAATATGACAAATTCCACATCTAAAAATTCGACTAAGATCGTTGCCATTGGTGGCGGCCATGGTTTAGGCCGTATGCTATCTGCGTTGTCAGACTATGGTTCTCAGGTCACTGGTATTGTTACTACCACAGATAATGGCGGCTCTACTGGCAGGATCCGTGCTTGTCAGGGTGGTATTGCATGGGGTGATACCCGTAATTGTATCAATCAATTGATCACCGAGCCGTCAGTCGGCTCAATGATTTTTGAATATCGCTTCAAAGGAACGGGGGAGCTAAGTGGTCATAACTTAGGTAACTTGATGCTAACAGCATTAGATAACATGAGTATTCGCCCTTTAGATGCCATCAATCTTATTCGTGACATGCTAAAAGTTGAAACGCATATTGTGCCAATGACAGAGCACCCTGCGGATTTATCAGCCATGACACCAACGGGGGAAATTATCCATGGTGAAACCAGCGTAGATGAATTGAGTGAAGTGCCTCAACGTTTATATGTTGAGCCAGCGGTACCCGCCACAAAGGAAGCGGTTCTAGCCATAGAAGATGCCGACCTTATATTACTTGGCCCTGGTAGCTTTTTAACCAGTGTTATGCCGCCATTACTGCTAAAAGAAATTGCAGCAGGTCTTAAAGCCTCTTCTGCGCGTATTATCTTTATTACAAACTTAGATAATGAAAAAGGCCCAGCAGGAATGATGAGCCTAGAAACGATGCTGCACTGGTGCGAACGTGCAATGGGTGGTCGTTATGTTGATGGTATTATCACAGAAACCAACCTATCAAACATTCCACCACGCTATGAACAGTTTGTGGAAGATCTTGCGGCCAGCAACCATAATTGGCGACATGACCGCACAAAACTAAAGAATGCGATCGATAAACTGGTCGTCAGCCGCTAAGGCTTTATACTCTTTTGCCATACCTTGCACCATTTGTCTGAATTCAGGCAAATGGTTTGTCATCCATTCATCTTGACCTTGCTTGACGCGTGATTCACATTCTTGTGCCATTGCCGCTAATTCATCCGCCCCAAAACTTGCAGCGCTGCTTTTTATGGCATGGCTAATTTCACCTACTTGATTTACAGACGGTTGATCTGAAAGTTGATGTAAATATTGGTGCAGTTCGTCACTGAACACATTAAATAAGAGCGAGACTGTTTCATGACCAACTTCATCAGCTAGTCGCTTAATTGTATCTGCATTAATTGCTGTCGCCATAACTCGCTCCCTATTTACTACCCGCGACTTCTTGCCAGGTTTGTAATTTTCGATAAATGGTAGATGGACTTACTTCCAGTAAACCCGCTGCGCGTGGGATATTGCCGTTGCAGGCATCAATGGCAGTTTCAATTGCCCTTTTTTCGACAATCCATAGTGGTTCTATAATTTGCCGCTCATCACCACCCACAGGCATTAATTGTTGTTTCGCCATCGGTGTTGGCGAAACGGCTTCTTGCTCTGATGCAATTTCAACGCCATTTCTCAATTTAAGCTGAGGTGGTAACATCGCTAATGACACTTCATCGCTGTCATTAAGCACGACAATATTACGAATAACATTCTGTAGTTCACGAACATTACCCGGCCAATTGTATTGATTGAAAAAATTAATCACTTGATCTTCAAAGCGACTGAAGTTTTTAGTTTCTTCTAACGACATCAAAGCCAACAAAGCATGCGCAATCTCTATAACATCATCGCCCCGTTCACGTAATGGCGGTAACGTCACGGGAATAACATGAAGACGATAGTATAAATCCTCACGAAAACGCCCTTCTTGTACTTCCATCCAAGGATCTCGGTTAGTTGCACAAACAAAACGAACATCGACCACCTGCGTCTTGGACGACCCCACTTTTTGATACGTCCCCGTTTGAATGAAGCGAAGTAGCTTACTTTGTAAGTCCAGATCCATTTCACATAGCTCATCGAGGAAGAGAGTCCCTTTATGTGCAAGCTCAACAGCACCTTGTCGTTCGGTAGAGGCCCCTGTAAATGCCCCTTTCATATGCCCAAACAATTCACTTTCAATAAGCTCTTTCGGAATAGCGGCACAATTTAAGGCAATAAACGGCTTGTCATTACGTGGACTGGCCGCATGAACAGCCTCAGCGCAGACTTCTTTACCTGTACCACTTTCACCGGTAATAAAAACCGTCGCTTTACTTGAAGCCGCAGACTCAATCACTCGGTAGACTGCTTGCATCGGTAAACTATTGCCAATAAAACCTTGGTACTGCGCGCCCCCCTGCTTAGACTCGGTGCTTTTACTTGTTTTTTGCTCTTGCTTAAGTGCATTGTTCACCGTGATACGTAGTCGATCGGCTTCACATGGCTTAATCAAAAAATCTTGCGCGCCATAACGCATCGCTTCTACGGCGACATCAATTGAACCATGAGCGGTCATGATCACCACTGGAACATTGCCATAATCACGCCGTACCGACTCAAGTACTGCCATACCCGTCATATCAGGTAAGCGAAGATCGAGCAAAATAAGATCCGGCACCGCTAATGCGATCATGTCCAGCGCTTCCTGCCCTGTACCGACAATATCAACCTGAAGGCCTAGTGGATTAAGGTATGATTTATACAGCGCAGCAACCGATGCTGTATCTTCTACCATAAGCACCTGACGCTGTTTACTTTTGCTTTCCATTGCGACCTCCTAAACATCCTTAAATTAAGTGTAATCAAAACCTAAAAACAATGGCTATTAATTTTTTGCTTTCTATTATTCTCATTTCAGTTTGCAATTCGGTTCGCAAAATGCAAATTTCTTTCACAGTGTAGAATAAAATTAGGCTAAAAACATTACAAAGACCCTGAAAAAAGTACATTTATA
Source organism: Photobacterium sanguinicancri (assembly GCF_002265265.1). GTDB lineage: Bacteria > Pseudomonadota > Gammaproteobacteria > Enterobacterales > Vibrionaceae > Photobacterium > Photobacterium sanguinicancri. Next base: position 12,960 of record NZ_NOIF01000076.1, on the reverse strand, counting down.
CGTCCACAAAAAAGTTGGCACAAAGACTGCAATAGATAAAGTGACTCGTATGAGTCAACCTAGCCAACTGACGTTGTTTGTGAATACTTTCACTAAAACAATGACGCCAACCGAATTCATTACGGTTGGCTTTTTTTTGCCTGCTATTTAGGAAGTGCTGGTAGAAAGGTATTGATACGTGTGTAGCTACTGTTGTGGGTAAAACAATAAAGCCCGCTAATAGTTGCTATTTGCGAGCGAATTTGTAGCTGTTAGCTGTTAGCAATAAACTGCTGACGTAATGTGTGAATTTTATCACGTGTTTCAGCAGCTTTTTCAAACTCTAAGTTCTGAGCATAATCGTACATTTCAGTCTCGAGTACTTTAATTTTAGCATCCAACTCTTGAGGAGATAACGAGGAATAGTTCCCTTTTTGCTCCGCCACTTGATGCAATTTAGCCGCTTTATTCGCCGTTTTGCTTTTACCAAGTTCAAGAATATCGCCCACTTTTTTGTTTAATGCTTTCGGTACTATGCCATTTTTTTCATTATAGATTTTCTGCTTTTCACGGCGGCGGTTTGTTTCTCCCATCGCCCGTTCCATTGAACCCGTAATACGATCAGCATATAAGATCGCTTTACCTTCTAAGTTACGTGCTGCACGGCCCATAGTCTGAATCAATGACCGCTCTGAGCGTAAAAAGCCTTCTTTATCAGCATCTAATATCGCGACTAGCGACACCTCAGGTATATCAAGCCCTTCGCGTAATAGGTTTATCCCTACCAGCACATCAAATTCACCCAATCGAAGATCGCGAATAATTTCAACCCGCTCGACGGTATCAATATCTGAGTGTAAGTAACGCACTTTTACACCATGCTCTGCTAAGTACTCGGTCAGATCTTCTGCCATTCGCTTAGTTAGGGTGGTGACCAGCACACGTTCCCCTTTTACTTCACGAAGCCGAATTTCAGAAAGTAGATCATCCACCTGTGTGGTGACAGGTCGAACTTCAATTTCAGGATCGAGTAAGCCTGTAGGTCGTACAACTTGCTCTGCGATATCTGAATCACACTTCTCAAGTTCATAATTACCGGGGGTTGCCGACACGTAAATAGTCTGCGGTGCTAGTGCCTCAAACTCATCAAATTTCATCGGGCGATTATCTAGCGCCGAGGGTAAACGGAAACCGTATTCCACTAAGTTCTCTTTACGCGATCGATCGCCTCGATACATGGCTCCAATTTGAGAGACAGTGACGTGTGACTCATCAATGATTAACAAGCCATCACCTGGTAAATAATCAAACAAAGTTGGAGGTGGCTCGCCTTCTGCTCGACCACTCAAGTAGCGTGAATAGTTTTCAATACCAGAACAAAAGCCTAGCTCGTTCATCATTTCAATATCAAATTGTGTCCGCTGAGAAATGCGCTGCTCTTCTACGAGTTTATTGTTTTCAGTCAACTGCTTGCGACGATCAACTAACTCTACTTTTATACTTTCAATCGCTTCAAGAATACGCTCACGTGGCGTCACGTAGTGCGTTTTAGGGTAAATAGTACAGCGCGGCAGGTCGCGTTGAATGATCGCTCCCGTGAGAGGGTCGAAAGAGCTAATACAGTCCACTTCATCATCAAAGAGTTCGATTCGGATGGCATCTTTCTCAGATTCTGCTGGAAAAACATCAATCACTTCACCACGGACACGGAAAGTTCCGCGCTCAAACGCCATATCATTACGCTTATATTGCAGCTCAGCTAATCGAGTTAACACCTCACGCTGATCCAGCACATCACCACGACGAACATGTAGCATCATTTTTAAGTAAGAATCTGGATCACCCAGACCATAAATAGCAGATACAGACGCAATAATGACAACATCACGACGCTCCAATAACGCTTTTGTTGCAGATAAACGCATCTGCTCAATGTGCGCATTTACTGAGGCATCTTTTTCAATAAAAGTATCCGTCGTGGGTACGTAGGCTTCTGGTTGATAATAATCGTAATACGAAACAAAATACTCAACCGCATTTTCAGGGAAGAACTCTTTCATTTCACCGTAGAGCTGGGCGGCAAGAGTTTTGTTCGGCGCCAAAATCAACGTTGGTCGATTAGTTTCGGCGATAACATTCGCGATAGTGAAAGTTTTACCAGAACCTGTAACCCCGAGTAACGTTTGATGAGCAAGACCAGAGTCAAGTCCGTCCAATAATTGATTGATAGCCGTTGGTTGATCACCCGCAGGTGAAAAGGGTGACGAAAGCTTAAACAGTTTACTCATCTAGACTACTCGAACGTAAATTAATGAAAGACATTGTCCGTGCTAGGCTATCGAAGTCAATGTATTGAAGGCCAATACTCGGCTCAGTTTCCTGCATGGCTGTAACGCAACTAATTACACATAAAAATAAGCATACTTGAAGGATTGACTTTATATTGCTGATCGCGTAAATTTCTCGCCCCTGACGATGAAACTCATCAGATAAAGTGCCTTCCCCAAGTAGTACAATCATCATTAGTCATCCACTAATGAGTCACAAATTTTATCCTGATAATTTGTGAGATAACGTTATTAATCCACAGTTTATTCAACTTTTGATGTAAATCAATTCACACATATCTTTTCAATATTTTTCCTGCTAGCTCATACTCACTAAACTGTGAATTAAAAACCAGGTTGATTCCTCTATCATAAGTGATATCAGCGGATTAGAGCCCCATTCAAGATCGTACAAAAAACAACCTAACCGAAACAAACGCGCGCTTTTTCCGACTTCCTAAACATCCATCAACACACTTATCCACAGTTTTTGTGGGTAAGTCATGTAAACCCTTGCTACATCTGGCCTCGCGGAAATCAAGATTTTTTTTTGACACTTTGATCACGGCATAAAGCATTGAAATAGGATTGCTCTACTCTGAAACACTGTGAGCAAAAAACAATCAAGTTGCAATTATTAGCACGCTAAATTGCACCAATGAAAAGTTACCGTTACTATTCGGCTATATATTCTTAGTTCATAAATCACATGCAAACATTGAAGTATCTACAAGGCTACCCTGCTCACTTAACAGAACAGGTCCACCAGCTAATTGAGAAAGAGCAACTCGCTAAGCTGCTACTGAAGAAATACCCTACTCCACATGCTGTCACAACTGAAAAAGCACTTTACGATTACGTGGTAGGCATTAAAAATCAGTACCTAAAAAAATCAGCGCCGATCAGCAAAGTAGCCTTTGATAATAAAATCAATGTCATTCACCATGCATTAGGTCTACATACCTTTATATCTCGAGTTCAAGGCGGCAAGTTAAAAGCAAAACACGAAATACGTATTGCGGCAATTTTCAAATCAGCCCCAGAAGACTTTCTTCGAATGATCGTGGTGCACGAGCTTGCACACTTACGAGAGAAAGAACACAACAAGGCCTTTTATCAACTTTGCTGTCATATGGAACCAAACTATCACCAGCTTGAGTTTGATATGCGCTTATACCTAACTCAGCTAGATACCTTTGGATCTATTTACAACTAAGTTCTTCTTTTTTAACTAGCTCGATGATTTTCTTTGCTTTCTCAAAGTGATCGAGCTGGTGTGTCTCTATCCACCATGTCGCCACTTCCATTAATAAAGCAGAATTATCGTTTTTGTTGGCAAAAAAAGCGTAAAACGACACACCAACGTTATCGCCTTTTTGCTCAATTTTCTTATAGCAAACCTGAAGTATTTTATCTCTCAATAACGCTCTCATGCTGTTCCTCCTTATCACGCGCATTATCCTACCGCTTCATTATTTAAACGTCCACAGAATACTGACTATTTACACAGGCTGTATAAATACACATGTCACTAATTAAGCGAATAGACACATAAATTCCGTTAAGCATTATCGATTACACAATATACAGGCGAAAAAAAACCGCTGAATTTTCAGCGGTTTTCTTTAATATGGCGGAGCGCTTTTGGTCTATCGGATTTGGCACAAATCCCTTTCACTACTTTCAACGCATACGAAAAAGCTCAGCAATTCCGCAGCCCTATCTCTAATCACAAAATATAGGCGAAAAAAAACCGCTGAAATTTCAGCGGTTTTCTTGAATGTGGCGGAGAGATAGGGATTTGAACCCTAGGACGGGATAAACCGCCGCCGGTTTTCAAGACCGGTGCTTTCGACCACTCAGCCATCTCTCCGAATTTTATCACCTTAAAGATGATGGCGGTGAGGGAGGGATTCGAACCCTCGATACGTTGCCGTATACACGCTTTCCAGGCGTGCTCCTTCAGCCACTCGGACACCTCACCACATTGTCTATTAAGCTTGTCGCTCAACAGGACGGCTACTATAGTGCTAAGCCTTTATCGGGTCAATGAAAAATATCGATTAACTTATTGAACGTTCAAAATTACAACAATAGCGCTATATTAATGAATTTATGATGGTATTACTGCTGATAGCATTTAGGGCTACTGATACAATGAAACATATATAAAGAAGGTGCGGCGATAGTATCCGCTATCTACTAACTATTGAGAGTGAATTATGTCTTCACAATTAAGTGTGATCCTCGAAAATCCAGAACTAGCGGAACAATTGCTACCAGAAGCACAAACACGCGGTTTTGTTACCGCCATGGCAGCGGCACCGCATGTATTAGACCCAGCTGAATGGCTCGCTTTCTTATGGGGTGGTGAGGAAGTATCACCATTTACTACCCAAGAAGATCTAGAATCTTATGCGAACGCCATTATCAACCTGTGGAATGAAACACGTGAGTCACTATTGCTAAATACTTGGTCTTGGCCTGAAGGCTGTGCACTCGATGATAAAGAGCTAGTGACAGAAGCAACACGCGATTTTTCTGAAGGCTTGCTACAAGGCTGGCAATTGGCGCGTGATGATTGGGAAACCATCATGCCAGAAGATACAGAAGACAGTGCTTTGCTAGGCGGTGTATTGCTGTCTATCAGCCTACTGTATGATCCAGAAAATGCAATGCAAGCACTATCAGAAGAAGGTGCTGACGGCCTTGCACAGTTTGAAGAGATATTTAAATCAGTTCCTCTGATGCTATGTGGCCTATCCCAACGAGCACATGCCTTAACTAGTAACTAACATCTAGTAGCTTACATCGTAAAGAGTTATAACGAAAAACGGCAGCCTCGCGTGAGACTGCCGTTTTTTTATTATCTGATGCTATCTATACGTGCTTTGAATCAGCAAAACACGTATGTAGATCGACGCTTTACGCTAATACCTTACGCTGGCGCACGCGATAAAAGTAAATTAGCCCAAATGCAGGGATGTTCATCAAAATTCCATAAAGCAAAGGGGTAATTGCGAACTCAGGGCGCCCCAATAAGATCACAGCAGCAAAAATTGCAGTACCTGCATTTTGCACGCCGACTTCAATGGCAAATGTTTTTACAACCGCAGACTTTTCACCCATGATTCGAGCAATCAAGGCCCCCATCACCATACCTGTAACACACAGCGTAATGACAGCAACTGCCGCTTTTGATGCAAATAAATGGAACACTTCAGTATTTGCCGATACGGTAATGATGACGGTGAAAAACAATGCCCATAGCGCACTCTTTCCCGCTTTTTCAGCAAAAGGGGTAAACCATGATTCATCCGTGTAATGACGTAATGCCATTCCAACGAGTACAGGTAAAAGCGTTACTGCGGTTAACTGCAAGATAGCCGTTTTTAGTGGAATAACCAATGAAAGTTCAGGCATGAACAGGGTTAATAATAGAGGCATCGTAAAAGGTATAACAACACTGCTTATCGCGGTGATAGTGATAGATAGTGCAGAGTCTCCCCCACTGAGGTGAGTAATCGCATTCGATGACGCCCCACCGGGCGCAAGTGCTAGCAACCACAGGCCAACAGCAATCGGCTCTGGTAATCCCAATAACGTTATAATGGCATATGCCAGCAATGGTAACCCAATAAGTTGCGCCAACAATGCTGCAATCACTTTAAATGGATACTGAGATACCCGTTTAAAATCAAAGACACTGAGTGTCATGCCGACGCAAAGCATCATCCACGCAAGTGCCATTGGCAATGCGACTGTCAGTAGAATTTGGCTCATGCTGTATCCTTAGCAGTTATTTTTATTTATCAGTAGTGGCTTTGTTTGTATTTACGATGAGTCGCAGGCAGAGGAATGACTATAGCAAAAAAAATAGCGACCCTAAGATCGCTATTTCTCTGATTCGTGACACTTTCTTTATGCGTTACCTTTTACTTTCAATTGCAGCTCAGCAGCAAAATCCAGCATGCGATTTAACGGGATAAGTGACTTCTCACGTAATGCTTCATCAACAAAAATCTCATGCTCACTACCGCCATCGCGTAGCGCTTGCTCAATCGCTTTCAGGCCATTCATTGCCATCCACGGACAGTGTGCACAGCTACGACAAGTTGCACCCGAGCCAGCTGTTGGTGCTTCAATCAGCTCTTTCTCAGGTACAAGTTGCTGCATTTTGAAGAAAATGCCTTTATCAGTCGCAACTATCAGTTTCTGATTTGGCAGCTCTTTTGCTGCCTTGATCAACTGGCTTGTTGAACCGACAGCATCCGCTAATTCCACCACACTTGCTGGGGATTCTGGATGAACAAGAATCGCGGCTTCAGGGTATAGATGTTTCATGTCGCGCAGTGCTTTGGCTGAAAACTCGTCATGCACAACACACTCACCTTGCCACAGCAACATTTCCGCGCCAGTTTGATTCGCAATATATGAACCTAAGTGGCGGTCTGGCCCCCAAATAATTTTCTTATCTTCGCTATCAAGATGCTCGACGATTTCAAGGGCGATACTTGACGTTACCACCCAATCAGCTCGTGCTTTTACCGCTGCAGAGGTATTAGCATACACCACCACTGTATGGTCAGGGTGAGCATCACAAAACTCGGTAAATTTATCTGCAGGACAGCCCAGATCAAGTGAACACTCAGCGTCGAGTGTCGGCATTAATACGTTCTTTTCTGGAGTCAGGATTTTTGCAGATTCCCCCATAAAGCGCACACCACAGATAATCAAAGTTTTTGCAGGGTGTTGATTACCGAAACGGGCCATTTCGAGGGAGTCGCCAACAAAACCACCTGTATTTTCAGCTAGGGCCTGAATTTCTGGGTCGGTGTAATAGTGGGCAACTAAAACCGCATCTTTTTCCTCAAGAAGGGCTTTAATTTTTGCGATGTATTCCTGCTTTTCACTGTCGCTCAATGGCACAGGTTTTGGCGGAAATGGGTAGATTGTTTCTGACGGATCGAATGTTAAGCTCATTACTCACTTGCTCTATCAGCTAGTCCTTACTGTTCGGTCATTATACACAGCACCGGGCTATTTTCCCTCTTTTCTTACCGTGACTGAGCGTGCTATTAACGATAGCTAGCGAAAGTTACTGATAGATAAACAAAAGGCCAGCATAGTGCTGGCCTCTAGATGTCTGACACGGTTTATTTTCCGAGTTTTTTCAAGCTTGCTTGCGCTTGTCGAGAGCTGGTGGAATCAGGGTATGTTTTTACGACTTCCTGATACATTTTCTTCGCTTCTTCAACATTGTTACTGCGCTCTGCAATCACACCGAGTTTCAGTAAGGCATCGGCGCGCTTGTTCGAATCACTGTAATCCGCAACAGCTTTAAACTGCTCATCGGCTTGCTTTAGCTGATTCTTGGTAAAGTAAAGTTGCCCCAACCAATAATGGGCATTCGGTTTATAAGCCGATTGAGGATACGCGACTAAAAAGCCTTCAAACGCTTTAACTGCGCCATTGTAATCCTTTTCTTTTAAGATCAGGTTTACCGCTTTTTCGTAATCAGCGTTCTCGCTAACATTACTTGTATACGTTTCTGTCGATTTTGGTTTGCTATCCGCTGTCTCTGGTGCTGCTTTTTGCGGTTGGCGGCTAAGTGCATCCACTTCACGGTATAGTTCACGTTGACGTTCTAACATCTGACTCAGATCATATGAGTTACGTTCAACAACACCACGAAGTTCATCCATTTCAGAAGCCAATTGTTCAAGCTGACGTTGCATGTCAATCTGAATTTGGTTTCTTGCCTCAAGCATCCGCTCCAATCGCTCAAGGCTATTTCCCTGAGCACTGCTACTGTTTAGCTCAGTAACGGGAGCAGGAGCGGCGACCACTTGGGTCGCCGCACCAACCAGCAACGCCAATGCGGCAACGCGCATCTTGTTACTGTTCATAGTCATAACCTATTACTTGTACACTAGAACCGAACGACGGTTCTTAGCGTAATCTGCTGCAGTGTGACCAAGCACTAATGGCTTCTCTTCACCGTAGCTAACGATTTCAAGTTGAGATGCTGATACGCCTAGTGCTTGTAGGTATTTAGCTACAGCGTTAGCACGACGTTCGCCCAATGCGATGTTGTACTCAGGTGTACCGCGCTCATCAGCGTGGCCTTCAACGATCACGTTCTGACCTGCGTTGTTACGTAGGTATTCTGCGTGTGCTTCTAGCATCGCTTGGTAATCTGGTTGGATTTCTGCGTTATCAAACTTGAAGTAAATAGTTTGCTCTTGACGCAATTCTTGGCTGCGTAGTTCTTGCTCAGAAAGAACAGGAGTCGTGTTCTCTACTGGTGTTGCTACTACAGTTTCTTCTGCTGCTTTATTTGTTGTATCAGAAGCAGAAGTTTCAGTACCTTCAGTTGAGCTACAAGCCGCAAGAGTCATCATTGGCAGCGCAATTGCCAGCCCCTTTAAAACTTTATTAAGTTGCATTTTATTTTCCTTATTTGCTAATTACGTGAACGTTAAAGGTACGGTCCCCAAGAAGGTGCTCGCACTCGCCCGTTCGTCGCAGGTAAACGTGCTTTAAAGCGCCCGTCAATCGACACTAACGACAGTTCGTTTGATTTATTATTCACTGAACTGTAGATCACCATGCCGCCATTCGGTGCAATGCTTGGAGACTCATCCAAAAATGTTTTGGTTAAAATTTGAAGAGCTCCAGACTTTAGATCTTGCTTAGCAATGTTGTAGCCAGAATCAGATCTGTGCACCATTACTAAGTAACGACCATCAGGTGTTAGCTGACCACCAAGGTTTTGACTTCCCTGCCAAGTCAAACGCTGGGTTTTTCCGTCAGCTAAATTTACTCGATATATCTGAGGTTTACCACCTCTGTCTGAGGTAAATACCAAAGACTGCCCATCAGGATCCCAAAATGCTTCCGTGTTATTAGCACGACCGCGAGTGATCTGAGTCAGTGCCTTTGTTTCGAGATCTTTCACATAGATCTGCAAGCTACCACTTTTAGATAGTACGATAGCTAACTTCTTACCGTCAGGTGAAAAACGCGGCGAACCGTTATGACGTGGGAAAGACGTCACCATTTCACGCGTACCTTTATAGATGTCCATCATGAAGATCTGCGCTTGATCATTTTCAAAGCTCACATACGCAAGTTTGCTGCCATCTGGCGACCAAGATGGTGACATTAGCGGCTGTTGGGATTTCAGCACTAAGCGCTCGTTAAAACCATCATAATCAGCCACACGAAGTTGGTATGGGTATTTCGCTTTGTCGTCGATGACCACATAGGCTATGCGGGTCAAGAATGCGCCGCGCTCACCAGTGAGCTTTTCGTAAACATAATCAGAAACCAGATGCGCAAAACGACGCATGCGCTTGCCTTTAACCTTGGAACGGTTATTCAGTAATAAGTGATCTCTTGTGAGTACCAACTCACCACCACTCAAACCACGGCTTTGGCCACTGGTTAACTGACCGCGCACGACATCAACAAGTTGATATTCGACTACATAGTTGCCATCAACATCTTGGCTGATTTTACCTGTGACTAGCGCATCAACACCCATCGACGTCCAAGCATCGTAATCCACTTGCGATTCATCATAAGGGGTTTGTGGCATTTTACTGGCTGCTATTGGGCTGAATTTGCCGCTTCGCTGCAAGTCAGATGCAATAACACTTGAAATGTCTACAGGCAATTTGCCGTCACCGTCCCATTTGAAAGGTACAACGCCAATTGGGCGAGCGGAGTTAACCCCTTCGGTAATGACAAGTTCGAGCTCTGCATGTGCTAACTGGCTAAAGCCAAGGAAAGCAAGACATAGCCCTATAATCCAACGTTTCATAATTTATCCTTTTACTCTGGGCTTACCCTTAGGCGGATTGCACGTAGTTCCTTTATCACTTCAGGATCTTCAGGCATTGGGAACTGACTCACTTTCACCACCGCCGCTTTGGCAGCACGGCAAAGTGTTCTTTCCCCACCATCCTCTGTTGCATCTAACAATAAACCATTCGCCGACAAGCGCATGCGAATTACGCACTCTTTGCCCGAAAAGCTTTGATCAACCAAAAGGTTTTGCTGGATCATTTGAATAAAGATCGCACTGTATCGTGCCACTTCATCACTCACAAACTGGCCTCTCGCACCACCACGTTGTTCCGTTTCTGCTTCAAGCCCGGCGAACATATCATTAAGAGCCGCTTCTTGCTGACGCTGTAATGCTTTAGCCTCTGCGGCTTTACGTTCAGCTTCTACTCGTGCTTTTTCAGCTTTTTTGGCTGCCGCTTCTGCACGCTTTTGCTCTGCAACTTTCGCTTTGCGTGCTTCTTCTGCTTTACGTGTTGCTTCTTCTGCTTGACGCTGCTGCTCTACTTTACGTACACGTTCTTGTTCTGCCTTTTTCGCCGCTTCTTGTTTCACTTTACGCTCGGCTTCCGCTTTAGCTGCTTGTGCTTTCGCCACTTTAGCGGCAGCATCAGCTTTGCGTTTTTCTTCGGCTACTTTTTGCTGTTCAGCAGCAACACGCTTGCGTTCTTTTTCCGCGACACGCGCTTCTTTTTCCGCTTTAAGCTTATTGGCTTTCAATTCACGTATGCGCTTTTCTTCAGCTTGACGTTGTTTCTCTAACGCTTCTGCTTGTTGCTCTAAACGACGAAGACGATCACGTTCAGCTTGTTTTGCACTTTCACGTTCTTGACGAATTCGCTGTGCTTGCTGATTCACTAAAGCAGGGTCAACCACTACAGCTTGAATCGTATTGCCAGATTGCTTTGGTTTCGACATGGAGAAATCCGTTCCCCAAAGCAACGCAACTAGTAGTAAAGCATGAAGTAATAACGAAACGATGACAGCAGTGCTGTAGTTATTATTTCTCATCCGCTTTATGACTCCTACTGCTCTAACGGTTCAGTCATTAGACCTACCGAAGCCACACCCGCACGATTTAACGCATCTAGCGTTTCGATGATATACGCATACTGCGCACGACTATCACCACCAACTAATACGGTCGATTTAGGATTCAACTGTAATTCTGCACGCACTCGCGTCAGCATGGTATTCATATCAAGGCCACGAATAACATCTTCATTATTCACGCTAATTCCTAAATTACCATGCTGGTCAACTTCAATGATAATCGGCGCACCACTGTCATCTTTAGAGAGTTCGGCTACCGTTTTGGCTGTAGAGGTACCGGGTAACTCAACATCGACCCCTTGGGTAACAAAAGGCGCTGTCACCATAAAGATGATAAGCAGTACCAACATGACATCGATGTAAGGTACGACATTAATTTCTGCCGTCATCTTACGTTTCTTAGGTTGGTAAGCCATGGCTTATTGCTCCTGATTACCAGCGAAAGCTTGGCGGTGCAAAATGCTAGAGAACTCTTCCATAAATGTCGCGTAAGTGTGCTCTAGTTTCGTTACTTGGTTGGTCAGCTTGTTATAGAACATAACGGCAGGGATCGCGGCAAACAGACCCATCGCTGTTGCGACAAGCGCTTCAGCAATACCCGGTGCTACCATCGCCAGGGTTGCTTGCTTTACAGCACCCAGCGCGATGAATGCATGCATGATGCCCCATACGGTACCAAACAAACCAATGTACGGACTGATTGAGCCAACCGTTGCAAGGAAAGGTAAATTAGTTTCTAGACCGTCGACTTCGCGCGATAGCGAAACACGCATGGCACGGCCAGTCCCTTCCATTACCGCCTCTGGCACTTTGCCATTACTGCGGTGCAAACGTGCAAATTCTTTAAAACCCGAGTAAAAGATCTGTTCTGTACCAATCAGGCTATCTTTACGGGCTTGTACTTCTTGGTATAGCTGTGACAAATCATTTGCAGACCAGAAGCGATCTTCAAAGCGAGCCGCTTTTGAACTTGCTTCTGATAATACTTGTGAGCGTTTTATAATCATTGCCCACGAGACCACCGACATGCCTAATAGGATAAGCATTACGATTTTTACCAACAGGCTGGCCTGTAAAAACAGGTCTAGAATTGATAATTCAGCAGTCACTAGATATCTCCGACTTAATATTTTCTGGAATGGCTGTTGGCTTCATGGAGCTTGAGTGGATACAGGCTACCTTAACCACGGCTTTACACAAGATTTGGCCATCATTGTTAACTAAATCCTGACAAAATTCGATAGATGCACGGCGTAATTCGCTGATTTTTGTACGAACAATCAGCTGATCATCCAACTTAGCGCCTTTGATATAGTCAATCGCAAGGTGGCGAACAACAAATCCTAAATCACGTTCAAGCAGTGCTTGTTGACTGACACCACTATTTCGCAAGAGTTCAGTTCTTGCTCGTTCAAAGTACTTTAGGTAATTGGAATGATAAACCACCCCTCCCGCATCAGTATCTTCATAATAAACAGTGATGGGCCAATTAAAGGCTTGGGCTGCTTCCATGGTTTTTCTCATATTAAACGGTGAAGTTTACTATACCTAACTTAATGAGTTTTATGAAATTTAGCTGCATAAATTTGATGCGAGAATACGATGAATTGTAAATAAGTTGGTCTGTACGTTGATAAATAAGCCAACCGCGATAAAGATCCTCATGACTACTGCATAAATTATGTCTCTTATACACCACTCCGAGCCCACGAGACGGAGCTACATATCGTATGCCGTGTTCTGCTTGAAA
>NZ_NOIF01000075.1 GCF_002265265.1 Photobacterium sanguinicancri | reverse complement strand
CTATTCGTCGGCATCGTCAGATGTGTATAAGAGACATGCCTTGTGAAACAGAGTAATAAACAACAACCTGATCATCACAAGGCATACAAAATAACAACAATAACCATAAGAAAACAACGGGTAATCGCACAAGCGGTGAGCACGTATCAACGACAGTTTAAAGTTAGGAAAGCTTATGAAATCTATAGCTATTATAATTAGCCATGTGGTGAATGACGCCGTAACACACGGCTTTGTTCCCGCAGCTAAAGCACTAAATATGCATACAGTGTTAATCACAGATCATAAATTAGATCACCTTAATCTCGCGATTAACGATAAATCATTTCATCCAGATCAAATTATCGAGTGTGATGTTTTTAATCCGCTCGACATTATCGATACCATTATTAAAAATGGGTTTTCTCCGAACATTATATTTAGTAATAGCGATCACCTTCAGACTTCAACCGCTATTGCTGCTCAGTTTTTTAAGCTACCAGCAAAATCATGGGAAGTATGTCTCAAAGCTAAAAACAAACAGCTAACACGAGAAACTCTTGATGAAAAAGATTTGCCTAATATTAAAAGTTGGTTAATCCAATCTGACCAAAACTTACCTGTATCGCTACTATTTCCACTAGTTGCTAAGCCACGTGAAGGCGTCGCAAGTATGGATGTTCAGCTTTGTAATGACGAAAAAGAATTAAATAAATATTGTCAGCAATTTTGGCAAAAACAACCTAACACGCTAATATTGTTAGAAGAATATATTCAAGGCCCATTAATAACATTAGAAACACTGAGTGATGGTCAGACAATAATACCTATTGGTGGCTTCGATGTTCAATTGTCAAAACCGCCATACTTTATTGAAACATCCGCGAGTTGGAACGGCCCTCTTAGTGAAAAACACCAAGATGCTTGTTTACAACAATTGACTGAATTTGGTATCGGGTTAGGTGTTTGTCATAGTGAATTTATTCTCACTAAAACAGGTCCAGTATTAGTTGAAATTAACTATCGAAGTATAGGTGATGGACGTGAGTTTTTACTTAATAACTTAGCGCCATACTCTTGGTTTGAAACCATCCTGCAACTCCATCAAGGTTGGAAAATTGATAAGCCCTTAGCAATATCAGGCTCTGCAGAAGTGCATTATATTATTGCTGAACATAGCGGTATTATTACCGGAAACACCAAATCCAATAAATTTCAACTCGATGGCATTATCACTCAGTGCCAAGTACTCTGCCGAGCAGGAAAAACGTTAACAATAAGCCATTCAAATAAAGATTACTTAGCTCGGATCTCAGTTGCCTCACCTACTGGTAAGCCACTTCAGCTACCGCTGCAACAAGCTATCAACGCCTGTGACCTAGTATCAGAACAAGAGGTGCTCGCATGAAAAACCATCATAAATACCTCACTAAACGTCTCATCGATACTTGTCTTCGTGAAGACCTTTTTGGCATTGTTTCCCAAGCAAGCATTCTTCATACACCACTCGATGCTGCAGCCAATTGGGATCAACTGAAAACACATCAACACTGGCTCATTTTCTCTATCGAGGAGCACACACTCTACCTACCTATTGAAGCTGGCTATTATATGCAACACTGGTTTTATTTTGATGAAGGGTGGCTGCAAAAATATCAAGGCAAGATAACCAAACAAAGTGGTTATGAGCAATGGATTCAACTGCTAAAAGTATGTGCTTCTGAAGGTTCTCAAGCACTTCTTGAGGCCTATTTAGAAGAGCTACAATGTGCTGAAAGCCATGGGTTACTTTGCGATAAAGCGTATCACAGCCAAAAAAAGAAGCTCTCACACCCTTTTAGTGAGTTGACACCATGGGATGAACAGCTTCTACTCGCCGATCAAATCGCCTCTTACTTAGATCATCCTTATTATCCAACTGCACGCGCCAAGTTTGGCTTTAACGCACAAGATCTGGTGAAGTATGCGCCAGAATACTCAAATAGCTTTGCCCTAAACTGGCTTGCCGTTGAAAAATCGCTTGTCACGTTGACGTCAGATCAGCCAGATTGTTGGCCAACGATGGAAGCCGCTGGGTTGCCAGCAGATTTTGCCTTAAGCCATGTACTCATACCTGCACACCCACTAACCTTCAGTACCCTTAATACGTTACCACAAGGCATAATCAAAGCACCCAACGCCGTATTAGACGTTGTTCCAACGTTATCAGTGAGAACTGTCGTTGTTAAAAACTCACCAGAAACTCACATAAAAGTCCCCTTAGTGATGCGTACTTTGGGGACCAAAAATATTCGCTTAATCAAACCGTCCACTATCTATGACGGCCACTGGTTTGAACGGTTATTAGCGCACCTTGAACAAACTGATCAACGCTTAAACGGGCTTTACTTCCACTGCGATGAACAGCATGGTGGCCATGTCGGTGAAGACAAAACATTTGCCTACATTGTACGAAGTTATCCACTACAACACGCAAGCGAGAAAGCACTTATCCCCGTCGCTGCGCTGGCAGGTTTAATGCCAGATTCACGTTTATTCTTAGAACACCTTGCTGAACAATATTACCACGGTGATATTCTTCAATGGTTCACTGATTACGTCAATTTACTTAATCAAACCCATTTAACACTGTGGCTTAGATACGGTATTGCACTTGAATCTAACCAACAAAATGCAATTCTTGCTATTTCTCGTGAAGGGAAAATGTCATTAGCAATGAAGGATAATGACGCTGCTCGAATTTGGCCTAAACAGTTCAAACCGTTTGAAGAGCATGCGCCAGTTAAGCTTGGACAGTTGCTCGACCAACGAATTTTAGTTGAAGACGAGCAAGCTCTTGCTCAAATGTACACCACAATCACGCTTCAACTTGATATCGCCGCTATCGTTGAAGCTATGGCCCATGCAGGTGTAGCCACATCAGCAACACTCTATACCATTGTACGTCGCTCGATAGAGAATAATCTGGATGAGCTTGAGTCAGCAGGCTGCAATACTGGCTTTGCACGTCAACACCTTCTAGAAGACGATTTCTTCTACGCCAAATACTTACTCAGCTCAGGAAGCTTACTCTCTAAACAAGCCTCAGGTGCAGAGGACATCAACAAGTTTTATGGCAAATCAGCCCCCAACTTCCTCAAGCTAACCAGTGAGAAGTTACAGAAAAATCACATAGATCAACTCAATCAGTACAACTGAAGCTTAGAACTTATGTAAATGGAAATTGACGTAAATAAGAACTCGCGCGATATAAAATCTCGCGAAAATGGAAACTAAAATACGAATGACAAAACTCATTTATAGTGTGCTGCTATGCCATTTTATCGCCGCCTTTTCAGCGCTTGGGATGCCGTTATTTCTTCCTATGGTAATACCAACATTAGGAACAAATATAGACGCTCAGTGGATTGGAATACTGTTTATATTACCGACACTGTGCACAGCAACTGCATCACGGTTCTGGGGATTATTTGCCGATAAGTATAGTAAGCGATTATCACTATTGAGAGCGCAAGTCGGCTTAACCGCTGGGTTTGTGCTGTGTGGTCTTGCGACCGACTTGCCCACTTTTGTCATTGGTCTAATTGTACAAGGAACATTCGGCGGAACGATGGCAGCTTCAAACAGCTACCTCTCCAGCCAGATATCTGATCGTAAAAAGCTGGGCCAAACATTAAATAAAACGCAGCAGTCAGCACGATTAGCATTAATTGTGGCGCCTATTAGCTTGGGATTTACCCTTTCAAGCCTAAACCCCCTCAATGCATATTTGTGGCTAGCAATACTGCCTTTATTTGCCTTTGCGCTAACGCTACATTTACCTAAAGACCAGCCAGTACTCTCTGAACGCCAAAAGGACAGTAATAATCAAAGCCTAAATAACGATTCGGGAAATGCACAAAATAATGGTCAATTAAGCAAAATCATAAAGCCTTCGAACATAATGGTGCAACTTTATATTCTGCAATTCATGTTTGCTTTTTGCATGGTCGTTACCTTTCCTTACTTTGCGCCCTTTGCTCAGTCACAAAGTATTGATAGTTCAACCATGATTGGTTTTTTATATGCTTTACCTCATCTTGTGTACCTACTACTGGCGAGTGTGATCCATAAGTGGTCGACCACCAGCCGTCGTATTCTTCTCGTTGGCTTTACTACGTTGGCAATAAGTAACCTGACTCATTTACTTCCTTATATGAGTTCTCTTATTGTCGCGCGTCTGTTGTTTGGTATAGGGATTGTTTTGTGTTTTCACGGCTTACATCAATCGCTCTCACATCACTTTAGCAAAGCTAACAGTGGGCGAGTATTTTCTCGATTTGATGCAATGTCAAAATGGGGAGGTGTTATCGCTGGTTTATGTGCTTCTTATGTATCAGGGTTTGGTTATCTGTCTGTTCCTTTCATCATTTCATCATTAATCAGCTTTCTCGCTGTTCTGATGCTCACTTATACGTTTAAAGAATGGGAACAACATGTTATCGACACCAAATTTGCGCACCGTTAATGCGCTCGCAAGCCAAGAGAAAACACAGTTACAAGCAACGATGGGCATACTCAATTGCTACCTGCGTGAGTATGCGATCCCAAACGATCACTTAGAATGGGAAAGCAAGGATGCAACCGTGCCACTGACCCTGCGCCATGGCAATCGCTCACGCCTTGTTAACCTTAACTTCCCTATTCATAAAGCGAAGATGATTATCCCAGTGAACTACATCAGTGAGATAGGCAAAATTAGCCTTACTGATCGTCCTTGGTTAAAAAAGAAGGGTGAAACATGGCATAAATTAACAGCCGAGCAAACGCTCAACTGGTTATTGAGCTACCTGTCATCAGCATTATCGATCCCATTTAATACCGAGCTAATGGAGCAGCTCTCAAATAGCCTTCAAGTAACAGAACAATTTGTTCATACCGAAGGAAAAAATAACCATCACAATAGCTTCATCGCGAGTGAACAAGCCTTACTTTGGGGTCACGCTTATCATCCAACACCGAAAAGTCGAGCTGGTGTTTCCATGGATGACCTGCTTGCGTGCTCACCCGAAGTGGGTGCAGAATTTCCACTGTACTGGTTTAACGTTGCCAAAAACCTTATTGATACGCTTGGCGATACCAGTCATGGTTTGCACCCACAGCAAGCCATAGAGAAACTGACACCAGAGCATTCTGCCAGTGATGAGCATGTGCTATATCCATGTCATCCATGGGAAAGCTATACAATTCTAGCTAACCCAGCGATCAAGAGAGCCATTGCCCAAGGCTTGATTACACCATTGGGCACTGGTGGAAAAGGAATCCATCCAACATCCTCTGTTCGAACACTTTATCACCCTGATATCAATTGGTTTGTGAAGTTCTCTATCAATGTTCGATTGACTAATTGCGTCAGAAAAAACGCTTGGTATGAGCTTGATAGCGCAGTACAGCTGACTAATATATTAAAGCCCCTGCGTGAAACGGAACAATTACATAACCCTGTATTCAAAGTTATGGCTGAACCTTTCGCCACCACCATTAACTTATCGCGCATCGACGACAACGATGAATCGAATATTATTAAAGCACGCGAATCTTTTGGCATTCTTTATCGCGAAAATTTCACCTTGAGTGAAGTCGATAACCTCCAACCTTCATTAGCTGGTGCTCTCTTTTCTTATGATAAAAACGGAAGAAGCCAAATAGCTAAGCAACTCAGCTCGAAAGCGATATCCTCACAATGTAGTTACGCTCAGATAGCTAACTTGTGGTTTGAGCGTTATATCCACTGTTTAGTACCCGGCGTGTTCAACTACTTCTTCAAGCACGGCGTGGCATTCGAACCTCACTTACAAAACACCTTAATTGGTTTTGACCAGAATATGCCTTGCTGTGTTTGGGTTCGAGATTTAGAAGGTACCAAGCTTCTTCAGCAGCACTGGCCTGACAGTCAATTACAGTGTCTATCCGAGCGAGCCAAACAGTCCGTTTATTACACTCGAGAGCAGGGCTGGAACCGCATTGGCTATTGCACCTTTATTAATAATGTCAGTGAAGCCATTTTCTTCATTGCGAATGGTGAAAAAACCTTAGAAAAACAGCTTTGGCAGCATCTACGACAGGCCATACATCAATGGCAATCAATCAATGGCAAACAACCTGAGTTAGAAGCACTACTTCAAGGTGGTGCGATGCCAAGCAAAAACAACTTCACAACTCGGTTAATGAAAAAAGCAGATAAAGAATCGAATTACACCATGATCCCAGTGCCATGGATAAATGCTCAAGAAGGTTGCTAAGGAGAACATAATGACAAATGAACAAACGCTACCCAGTCATGTTATTGACGAAATTAAAAACCTTGCAATTAGCCATAAGGAAGAACCACTGTGTGCCTATCTTTACGATTTAGATCACCTACGCCAACATATAAGCACTATGGTTCAGGTGCTTCCTAACAATGTTGAGTTATTCTATGCTGCTAAAGCCAACCCAATGCCGAAGATCCTATCAACACTTGCGCCTTTCGTTAATGGGTTTGAAGCGGCCTCTGGTGGCGAGTTAACCCACTTAGATCAACAACAACTCAATAAGCCGTTAATCTTTGGTGGGCCGGGGAAATTACCTTCAGAGCTTAAACAAGCCATACGCATGGGGGTTGATGCTATTCATGTTGAAAGCTTAGTCGAGCTACAACGCATTGGTGAAATAGCTCGTCAATTAGAAACACCGGTCCCTATTTATCTAAGAATGAATATCGACATCGGTGAGATAACACTGAGTAAACTCGCGATGGGGGGGAAACCGACTCCTTTTGGTTTTGACGAAAATGAATTACCCAATACATTGCAAGTTTTAAAGGATTACCCTCTCATTGAATTGAAAGGATTTCACTTTCACTTAATGTCTCATCAATTAAGTGTGAAACGACACCTTGCATTAATGCAAAAGTATTTCTCCATTGTTAAACACTGGCAGTCTCAATATCAACTTGGCAAGCTAGCTATCAATTTGGGCGGCGGAATGGGTATTAACTACCTGGATCCGCATGCGCATTTTGCTTGGGCAGAATTTTGTGACAAATTAGAATTTTTGATTGCGACGGAGAGTATGAAAGAGTGGCAGCTAAGATTTGAGTGTGGTCGCTTTATTAGTGCCGCTTGCGGGTACTATGTAATGGAAGTACTCGATATTAAAAAGAATCTTGGTGAAAACTTTGTTATTGGGCGTGGCGGTACTCACCATTTCCGTACCCCAGCGGCACAATCGCATAATCACCCATTCGCAATTGTCGCCAATCATAACGACACTTCACCGTTATTGCCGAAAGTAACACTCGAAAAAGTGACATTGGTTGGGCAGCTTTGTACACCCAAAGATGTGTTAGCTACTCAACAAAACGTAAAAGAAATTGCGATTAGTGATTACCTCGTTTTCACCTTAGCTGGCGCTTATTCATGGAACATTTCACACCAGAATTTTTTGATGCACCAAGCACCAATTTTCCACTATTTCTAATCATTACGATGGCCAACAGCTAACAGATACGCACTTACACAGTAACTGCTGAGTAAGTGCTATCTTTACACTTTACAATCCCGCTCACCGCCCTAGCCTTTTTCAGCCGTTAACTTCAAATTACTTTGACACAAACATATAAGCTAAGCCAATGAAGCTGCTACACTTTATCTATAAACGATAGTTAAATTAACAACCACACGGACGCTATATTTAAGGACAAATTATGCTCGATGCTGATAACACTGCACTTGTGATCATTGATGTTCAAGGCAAACTTGCCCAAATCATGCACCAACGCGATGAGCTATTTGCTCAATTACAGGTAATGGTGAAAGGTGCACAGCTAATGAAGCTACCGATTATCTGGGTGGAACAAATTCCAGATAAACTGGGTACGACCATCCCCGAACTGCAGGCTTTACTCACGGATCAGTCTCCAATCGCCAAAAATACTTTTAGCGCCTGTGGTAATCAAGCGTTTCAAGCCACATTAGAAGCAAGCCAATGCAGTAACATCATGGTCGTTGGTATCGAAGCGCATATTTGTGTCTATCAGACAGCGATGGATCTTCATCACGCGGGTCATCATGTGGAAGTTGTCACTGACGCTGTTTCTTCTCGTCATCCAGCGAATAAACAACTAGCGCTTGAAAAAATGGCCCTCGCGGGTATTAAAATGACCAGTACTGAAATGGCGCTGTTTGAGCTGCAGCGCATTGCCAAGGGTGAACAATTTAAGCAGTTGCTTTCAATCATCAAGTAGTGAGTAAACTCGTCACCAAAACGCAAAAAGGCGATACTAATTAGTATCGCCTTTATTATCCATGATCTATTTTCAGGCTTGGTGAGATAACCAAGTTTAGGCCGCTATACGCCCACCCCAGCAAACAATGAAGACAGGAAAATCAGTAATAATGCAAATGTCATTACGCCTTGCACTGGTTTAGATCGCGTAATCATTGGCATTAACCACACACCAGTAGCAGCAACGAGTAAACCTAAACTTATAATTTGAGCAATCAAAGGTCCTGTTTCGTTTTGAGCTTCTGCTAACGCCTTAAGATCACCGAGTTGGCTAGCACCTGTAATAAAGCACACAATCGCAAGTAGCATTCCGCCAATAGGGAAAATACGGTTAACCGCTTCTACTTTGTGCTGCGATCTCACTAATGCGGCATGAGCAAATAACATACCTCCGACCATAGTCGTTGCCATAAAATGAGAAATCACCAACCAGTGCGACGAACGTACAACAAAGCCATTCACTAAGTAGGCTATACCCAAAACCATAACATTTACGAGTAAGACTTTACGGAACCCTTCCGTGGCAACTAGGCCCTTTTCAAAAAACCAATAACAAATCGCAGAACCAAAAAAGACAATAGCAAGCAGTACTTCATTGGTCAGTGAATATGCCGAATGCGCTTGTATCAACATAAGATTGCCTTCACGCAAAATTAAAGAAACAAAAAGCATTAACCACAAGGCTGGCATAGTTCTATGAACGCGGTCACTCTGTCCAAAGCAGAGCTTGCCACTCAAAATCACACAACCTAACGAAATAAAAGCACCAATAGCGAGCTGAGAAAATACGCTCGACATAATAAATGGCCAATTGGACCAAGACATGGGAAACCTCTTTTTCAGTAAAAATAGGTAGATACTTGTTTACTGAAATAACACTGTCATTTTGAAAGCGAGTATTTTGCCCTAAGAAAGCGCAACACTCCAGTACGAAAAAGGCGTGCCACGCACGCCTTCTCTCTTTAGTATACATTTACAGTGCTATTTACGCCGTTAGTTGTCCAGCGATTGATGCCGCAGCAAAAGTAGAGTCAGTACTAACGCCACAATAGCAACGATTGCCATCCCACCGTAAATCACGCTAAACCCTTCGGCCAATTGGCCTGGCGCAAAATCGGCTAGTGATGTTTGGCTATGCCCGTCGATATTTACTACCGCATTACTGGCTGACGACGTTGACAGTTGAGCATGAAAAAGTGCCGAACAAAATGCAACACCAATCGCCCCGCCGAGTTCACGACCAAAACTGAACATCGACATCCCTATACCTCGATCAGCAGGTGGTAATACATTTTGTACGACCACACTTAGCGATGGAATAGTAAAGCCGAGACCTAAGCCTGCAAGCCCCAAAGCAAGCGACACATAATGATCACTGTGTAAAATCCATAGCGCAATCGCAGCCAGTGAAAAGCCGACCACAACAAATGGTTTATATTTACCCCTACGTGCAATCAACTTTCCGCTACTAAACGCTCCTGTTGTGATGCTGAACATGAAGATCATCATCAACATACCGCTTTCTGATGCCGTCATCTGCTTCTGCCATTGCATCTGTAAGGGCAAATACACAAGCACGGCAAACATTAGTAACTGCGATAACATCATCAAACCAACACTCATCATGTAACCATCAAGGTGCACTAAGCGAGCAGGTAAAATAGGATCTGTCTGTTTGCGCTCAACCAACACTAATAGAATGCCCGATATAATTAACACCGGAACAAGAATATAATTACTGATTGCTGATTCTGGTGACACCACCAGCAGCAACACAGTAGACAACAACATAAGTAAGCCAGCGCCCTGCCAATCAAATGTAGAACGCCTTCCTTTGCTTAAATGCGACAAGTTTCGGTTCACCAACCACATCGCTAATGCGCCTAACGGCAAGTTGATCCAAAATACCCAGCGCCAATCTGTGTGTTCTGCAAAAAATCCGCCTAATAGTGGACCAGCAATGCTTGAAACCGCATAGACTGCAGAAATATAACCTTGATACTTACCCACCTCTCTTGCAGGAATACAATCCGCAATCACGGTAAAAGCCAGAGCTAATAGTCCCCCGCCTCCAATCCCCTGCAATGCACGCCCTGCAATTAAGCTCGGTAAATCTTGCGCGAGACCACAAGCAATAGAGCCTAAAACAAAAAGAACAATACCAATGTTCAGCATGCGTACACGACCAAAAATGTCGCTTAATTTTCCATACACAGGCAATACGGCAGTTGCCGCCAATAAGTACGCCGTGATTACCCAAGTCAGTGCCTGACCAGCACCTAGCTCTTCACCAATAATAGGCAAAGGCGTTGTCACAATACTCTTCTCAAGTGAGCCCAGTGCAATCACTAATGAGACACTGGCCAAGACAGTTTGCGGCTTCATTACAATCTCCAACAATATTCAGCGACACCATAATGTATTTATCTGTGAAGGTACATTTAACAATTAGTACTATCTCAATTAATTTACTAAGCAGCTTTTAATATGGGTAACGTACTTATAAGTAAGCACTATTTTACATCCACAGGCTTTTACCCTCAGTGTTTATCGCAATTAATTAGACTTCACCATGCAGGAGTGACAGCGTCACCTATAATTAAATGCGTCCTTTTTAAGGCGGATAAAAATCCGAAGATGACTATGAATACAAAACTAAATATCTTACTTACCAGTACGCTATTAGCAGGGCTCTCTTTTAACCTCTACGCCGCTGATAGCAGTCCGAAAGAAATGTTAGAAGATGCACTCAGTGCAGCGCCACCGACTTTGAAAGATAAAGTCACAGTGCTGGACTGGGAAAAAAATGTATTACAAAAAGGTGATAGTAGATACACCTGTTTCCCTACCCCTCCACAGCTCGAGGGCAAGGCACCTATGTGTATGGACGAAGCTTGGATGGAGTGGGCAGATGCTTGGATGAACAAAAAACCATTCCAAGCTAAAACTATCGGTATTTCATACATGCTGGCAGGCGATCAGGGGGCCAGTAATATCGACCCTTACGCTGAAGGTGAAACCGAAGAAAACCAGTGGGTTAGAGAGGGTCCGCACCTAATGATCATCACCCCAGATCAAAGCTTACTGGATTCGCTGCCCGTCGATCCAAATAACGGTGGTCCTTATGTCATGTGGAAAGACACCCCATATGTACACATCATGATCCCAGTGGGTGAAAGAGACTAAACAACCCAATATATAAACACTCCTCAACGCTTTCATATATAGCCTCTCAATAAAGAGAGGCTATATATCATCAATAAGATTAACCATCTCCTGCTAACAAATCAAAATGTAACTGGCATTATTGGGTTTGCGTATAATTATAAGTGAAAACATAGCCAACCATTGACCTATCGCTTTCTTCCTAGTATCTTATTTTTCATTGTGAATTAAGTGGTTTTCTCAGCGTACCTGATACTGGTAAGCACAGAGCAATACCAAAGCTTTTATTATTTAGACTGTGTTACCAGCCAGTAGAGACGATGACTGAGTTGGTCGATAAGGAATAATGCCATGTCTTTACGTGCTATCACCAATGTTGATGTTTTCGACGGAACTAACACCCTTTCAAATCAAGCAATCATCCTACAAGGTGATGAAATCATTGATGTACTGCCATTAGATCAAGCAACGCTGCCAGAAGTCGTCATTGATGGTAAAGGGGCATTGGCAACGGCAGGATTCATAGATATCCAACTCAATGGTTGTGGCGGTGTACTGCTTAACACAGATATCCGTAAAGCCACTCTTGATACCATGAACGCGACTAACCTTAGTCATGGCACAACGCAATACTTGCCTACATTCATCACTAGCCGTGAAGAACCAATGAAAGCAGTAGTCGGTATGGTGGCTGATATCGCGAATCCAGCAGCGGAAGGTATCTTAGGTTTACACCTTGAAGGGCCATTTATCAGTAAAGCTAAAAAAGGCGCACACCAGGAAGACTGTATTCGTGAATTAGACGAAGCCACGGCCCGTTACCTTGCTGATAACGCAGCTCATATCAGCGTGATCACGCTAGCACCAGAAAATACATCTCAGAGTGTGATAGATATTCTGACCGACGCTGGTATTACTGTTTCACTTGGTCACACTAATTCAACTTATGACGAATGTGCAGAGAAAAACGGCCTGACTATGGCAACACATCTTTATAATGCGATGACACCATTAGGTTCGCGTGAACCAGGTACGGTCGGTTATATCTTCGATCAAAAGCCACATGCCGGTATTATTGTCGATGGTATTCACTCGTCGTATGCATCGGTACGTATTGCACATCAGCAATTAGGCGACAAACTCTTTATGGTGACCGACGCTGTTAACCCGGCGGGTACCGATATGACTGAATACGACATGGCAGGCACAAAAGCCTACGTAACCGATGGTAAATGTCACTACGCTGATGGCACCATTGCAGGCGCTGCTATCACCATGATTGAAGGTGTGAAAAATCTCATCAATCATGTTGGCGTATCAAAAGAAGAAGCGCTAAGACTTGCTAGCCTTTACCCTGCTAAAGCACTAGGCATAAATAATCACTACGGCAAAATTGCTAAAGGCTATAAAGCAAACATCACTCTACTTAGCGATGCTCTTGCCGTCACCTCAGTATTCCAGATGGGTACAGAGCACAACTACAGCTAATAAACTCATCATCATACTGCTTGATTTAAATCGAAGAGTTAAGGGTTAAGGGTTAAGGGTTAAACATAAAAAAAGAGAGTAGCTCAGGCTACTCTCTTTTTATTTGAATCTTGGCTCGTCCTAAATAAGGTTAAGGCGCTTCTTTCAGCTCATCAACAGGTAGCCAATCTACTTTTACATTCGCTTGCTCGAACATATCTTGGCTTACTTTGATCTTTTCACCCCAGCGCGATAAAAAGTCTTCACTTTGTTCAGGGCAATGCACCGCAGTAATACCTGTCTGGATAATCTTCGCTGCACAATTAGGGCACGGGAAGTGTGTCACCCAAACTTCACAATCATCGAGATCACGCTTAGCAAAAAGAATGGCATTCTCTTCTGCATGTAACGTCTTCAAATATTTCATGTCACGATCATCAGTTTCTGCGCTGTCAGAAATACCGTGCGGATAACCATTAAAACCAACTGAAACTATGCGGTTGTGCTTGGTGATAACCGCTCCTACTTGCGTAGAAGGGTCTTTACTCCAAGAGGCAACCAGTTCAGCCATCTGATTAAATCGTATTGCCCACTTTGAAATCATTTTCTTCCCCACTAAAACACGTTCTATATTTATTCATATCGCGAATCGATATGTTGGCCTTTGTAATCTTATTCTGCCAGGTATTCCTAACAAGATTAAAAACGCCACCACACTGTGTCGCTAGCAACTTCCTTTATAAGCTCGTACACATTCAATAAATCAGTGTCACTCAATGAAATTCTCGTTGAGTGACACTAAGATATCGAATTGACTCGCAATATTATTCTGCGTCAGCTTTCGACTCAGAATCTACTTCTGCAGTCGCAACTGTGTCATTTTGTGCAGCCAGAGCTTCTTCTTGCTCCATTTTTGCACGATCAGCCTTAGAAACATAACGAGGCTTGTTGCTTTTATGGATCTTAGCGTTAGCTTGTTTCATCCTTTTTTTAAGGATCTGGTTCACTTTCTTTTTACGGTTCATGATGTCAGCATTCGAGTAATATTCGTAGCAGGCGATTATATACGTAACTACCACTAAGATGCGAGGTCAATCACGGAAATGACCATTAATATGATCTAGATAAGTGATTAAGATTACTCGCTCTATCGACATCTTAGTTAAGCGTTCACATTAAACATCAAGACCATAAAGAATCGCAGACAATTACATAGCAACTAACGCATTGCCTAGTTGACATTCACTATAATTTTTTCAGCCAAAGACATCGCTAGATTATTATCGTAATACGCGGCTTCATTAATGAAGTGTGGGTATGCGATATAATCCCCTTCCCAGCACACTTCAGTACCATCAAATAAGGTAAATATTGGGTCACCATTTTTCAATGGCTTGAAATCACCATCTTGAACTGAGTGGTGGACCATACCCGCTCGCTCACCGTCGTCATCTAAAGGTAGTGATAGCGTTTCTTTGTATTTAAATGCTTCTAATTTTTCTCGTAAAACAGGCACTTCACCTCGATTATGTAGCTCAATAAAATCGAGGATATGCTTGGTCATCTCCGCCATCCAATCGAGTACATCTTGGCGAATAACTGACTGAGGTTGCGGCCCGACCTCGACAATTACGCCTTGGGGTGACATAGAGCTTAAAAAGAAGTGCTGTTCTACTGTCGCATGGTCTTCAAACACCACAACCGCTGATGGCATATGCTGTTTAACATATGCTCCCATCTGACGATTGAATGCATCAGATTGTAATAAGATCAGTGAAGGTCCCATATTACTGGTGGTATTGTGCAAATCGATAATAAAATCGGTTTTAGCATCACCTTTAGGCCCCAACTGCTGATTAAGGGATTTTGCCAAGCACTGCTCATAGCCACGAAGGTTCGGGTTATTCAAATCTTCATGGCTAAACTGACGATTTAAATCAAAATCAACATAACGCTTGTTTTGCTCAAACGCTTTTGCATTGGCGAGTACGGTTTCCGTTGAAAAGGTACTGCGCGAAATTATCTCAGGCTGCTTATCCCAATGACGTAGTAGATAAATACCCGAATATTCATTACCGTGTGTACCGCCAACAATTGCAACCGTATTGATCTTATCCATTTCTACTCTGTCCCTGTAATACCTTGAATAACTAAGGTATATCACCTTTGCTATTCAAACGATACAGATAAAACAAGAATAATCATGCAATTTTATTAACAGCAGACAAGCTAACTAATTGCTGCGTATATTCATGTTGTGGCTCGGTGAATAACGCCGCTGTTTCACCGTGCTCTACCACTTTCCCTTGTCGAAGCACTAATGTGTAATGACATAGGGATTTCACGACATTCAGATCATGGCTAATGAATAAATAACTTAATCCATACTTTTGTTGTAATGCTTTCAGCAAATCCAATACTTGTGATTGAACGGTACGATCTAATGACGATGTTGGTTCATCCAACAAAATGAATTCAGGCTTCAATACCAACGCACGTGCGATAGCAATCCGCTGACGCTGACCACCAGAGAATTCATTAGGGAAGCGGTGCCTAGTGGTGATATCAAGCTCAACCTCTTCCATGACTTTACAAATCGCGGCATCTTCTTCATCCGCTGAAAGCTGCGCATGCACTTTTAATCCTTCCCCGATAATTTGTGCAACAGACATACGAGGATTTAAAGCAGAAAATGGGTCTTGAAAAACCACCTGCATTTTGTGGCGAAATGGCAGCATTTTCTTACGATCAAAGGTAGAAATATCATGTCCGTCGAACTGTATAACCCCTTCACTTTCAAGCAACTTTAATACCGCCATACCCGTTGTTGATTTTCCACTACCACTTTCTCCGACCAAACCAACACTGTGGCCTTTTCGCAAAAAAAAATTGACATCAGTTACAGCTTTCACATGATCAATTGTACGCTTGAGAAGCCCGCCTTTTATCGGAAACCACACACGTAAACCATCAACGTTGAATAAAGGTTCGGACTGCATATTAACGGGAACGGGTGATCCTTTCGGGTCTGAATCTATCAGCTTTCTGGTATAGGGATGGCTTGGGTTGGTAAATATAACCTGTTTGTCATCGGTTTCAACGACCCGACCGAGTTGCATCACAGCGACCCTATCCGCAATTTGACGAACAATGCTCAAGTCATGCGTAATAAACAGCATAGCCATGCCCATTTCTTGCTGTAAGCTTTTCAACAAATCGAGGATCTGCGCTTGGACCGACACATCTAGCGCCGTTGTAGGTTCATCTGCAATCAATAATTCAGGCTCGTTCACCAAAGCCATTGCTATCATGACACGTTGACGTTCACCGCCTGATAATTCGTGAGGATAAGCATTCAAGCGTTTTTCTGGATTACGAATACCGACCTTATTTAGCCAAGTCAGGGCATGCTGTTCAGCTTGCTTAGATCGCATACCTCGATGAATAGCTAAGGTTTCGCATAACTGCTGCCCAATACGGTGCAATGGATTAAGTGACATCATAGGTTCTTGGAAAATCATGCCAATGCGGTTACCCCGTAACCCTCGCATTTCACGCTCACTGCAACTCAACATATCAATATTGTCATAATCAATGGTGCCGTTGATGTAGCGTGCTGTCGCTTTTGGCAATAAGCGTAAAATGGCATTCGCAGTCACTGATTTTCCCGAACCACTTTCCCCTACTAACGCGAGCGTTTCACCTCGGTTAATACTGACGCTCACATCTTGTGTAACTTGGTTTACATCTTGCCCTCTGGCAAAACCTACCGATAAGTTGTTTATTGTGAGTAACGTTTTAGGCATAACGGCTTATCCTTGCTGGTGAGGGTCGAAGGCATCACGCACCGCTTCGCCGATAAATACAAGTAAACTCAGCATGACAGACAAAACAGCAAAAGCTGATAAACCAAGCCATGGCGCTTGAAGGTTGGTTTTACCTTGCGCTAACAGTTCCCCTAACGAAGGCGAGCCAGCGGGAAGACCAAAACCAAGAAAATCGAGAGACGTTAAGGTGGTCACTGAGCCACTCAATATAAAAGGCATCATGGTCAGTGAGGCAACCATGGCGTTCGGTAGCATGTGCCGTAAAATAATTCGGCTATCGCTGACTCCCAACGCTTGTGCCGCACGCACATAATCAAAGTTTCGGCACCGCAAGAACTCCGCTCGCACCACACCGACAAGCCCCATCCAACTAAACAGCACCATAATCCCTAACAGCCACCAAAAATTAGGTTCGACAAAACTGGAAAGGATGATGAGTAAAAACAAGGTCGGCATGCCTGACCACACTTCAATGAAGCGTTGCCCCATTAAGTCTAGCCACCCACCGTAGTAACCCTGACACGCCCCCACGACGACACCGACTATGGTTGAAATAACCGTTAAAGCAAAACCAAACAACACTGAGATACGAAAGCCATAGATAATACGAGCAAGTACATCTCGCCCTTTATCATCGGTGCCAAGCCAATTAACCGCATCAGGAGGTGACGGTGCAGGCCCAGCTAGGTTGTAATTGATGGTATCGTAACTAAAGCGAATTAGCGGCCAAACCATGTAGCCCTTTTGTTCAATCAGATCGATAACAAATGGGTCGGTATAATCAGCTTCTGTTGCAAACTCCCCACCAAACTCAGTTTCTGCATATTGCTCAACAACTGGGAAATACCATTGCGATTCAAAATGAATCAATAAGGGTTTGTCATTCGATATTAATTCAGCAAATAAACTAACAAGAAATAATACAGAGAAAATCCATAGCGATAAGTAACCTCGGCGGTGGGCTTTAAAACGCAGCCAGCGCTGCTGTGTTAATGGATTCATTGCCATTAGCGCGCCTCAAAATCAATGCGGGGATCCACCAAGGTGTAGGTGATATCAGAGAGAATATTCAGTAACAGCCCGAGCAAGGTCATGATATACAAAGAACTAAACACCACTGGGTAATCACGTTGGATAGTCGATTCAAAACCGAGCAGGCCAATACCTTCAAGCGAGAACATCACCTCTATCAGCATTGAACCGGTAAAAAACATACTGATAAAAGCACTTGGAAAACCCGCGATAATGATCAGCATTGCGTTACGAAACACATGGCGATAGAGAATGTTATTTTCATCTAGCCCTTTTGCGCGAGCTGTCACCACATACTGTTTATTGATTTCATCAAGGAAGGAATTTTTCGTCAGCATGGTCAATGTGGCGAAACCGCCTACCACCATCGCCAAGGTTGGCAACGCCAAATGCCAGAAGTAATCGCCAATTTGTTGGTACCAATTAAGTTGTTCCCAATCTGGCGACACTAAGCCGCGTAATGGAAACCAGCTAAAGTAATTGCCACTAGCAAAGAAAATAATCAGTAAAATCGCAAACAAGAAGCCTGGAATAGCATAACCAACAATAACAACGGCACTACTCCAAATATCAAAGCGCGAACCGTGATGAATGGCTTTGGCTATCCCTAAAGGAATAGAGACCATGTAAATGATAATGGTACTCCACAACCCCAACGAAATAGAAACAGGCAACCTATCAATAATAAGATCGATAACGTTGCCACCTTTAAATAAGCTATCGCCAAAGTTAAAGGTGGCGTAGTTTTTAAGCATATCAAAATAGCGTTCGTGCATAGGCTTATCAAAACCAAACTGCTTCTTGATGGCTTCAATCACCTCAGGATCTAGCCCTCGGGATCCTCGATACCCCGTTCCTTGCTCCCCGTTACCTTCCGTTAAAGCAACTTCTTGACCACCACCTGAAAATCGCTCCATGATGCCAGAAGAATGCCCCTCTAACTGTGCAACAGCTTGTTCAACAGGGCCTCCAGGCGCAATCTGAATAACAAAGAAATTAATGGTGATGATGGCCCACAATGTGGGGATAACCAGTAACAATCGTCGAAGAATATATGCAGCCATACCATTTTGTTGGCCACACCAGTGCCAACACTCCTTATGATTATTTTACCTTAGTCAGTTCGTGCTCATTACGCACCCATCATGCAGCCATTACAGATACAGCTCTATTGGCGCTTCTTCGGCAATCTTTTCACTTTCTCTGCATCAACCCACCAGGTATCTTCCCCTAGGGTGTATTTCGGACGAATAGCAGGACGCGCGAATTTATCCCAAGTCGCAATTCTAAATTTACTCAAATGCCACTGTGGGATGACATAGAAATTCCACTGCAATACACGGTCTAAGGCACGGCCGTAATCTAACAGTAATTCAGGATCATCTTGGTTCTCTGCAATCTTTTGAGTCAGATAATCAGCCGCAGGGTCTTTTACTCCCGCGGTATTATAAGAACTGTCGATATAGTTACTGTTCCATGCAATCAACAAGTTACGGCTTGGATAACGATTAGCCCCATACCCATGCGAAACCATGTCAAAATCTCGGTCACGAAGGCGTTTCACATACTGCGTAGTATCCACGGTGCGAATCTTCATGTTCACACCAATCAGTTTCAAATTTTTCTGAACAGGAATGGCGATGCGTTCTGTGGTTGGGCTGTAAATCAGCAGTTCAAAATCAAGGGATTCCCCCGTTTTAATATTCGTCATCACCTTATTGCTTAGCTCCCACCCAGCTTCTTTCAGCAGGCTAAGGGCTTTTCTTAAGTTAGTACGAATACGCCCTGAACCATCAGATATTGGCGGTTGATATGCTTGGGTAAAAACACGTGCGGGTATCTGACCTTTAATGGGTTCAAGTAAGGTTTTCTCTGCCTCAGATGGCAAATTTTTCGCTTCATAATCTGTATTTTGAAAGTAGCTACGAGTGCGTGTGTATTGATCATAAAAAAGCGTCTTGTTCATCCATGAAAAGTCGAGCGCATAATTCAATGCTTCTCTCACTCGAACATCTTTGAAAACATTACGTTCGGTATTAAAAACAAAAGCCTGCATCGACTGTGGAATTTCGTGGGCGATTTCTTCTTTCTTAATCAGACCATTATCAAAGTTTTTGCCCTGATAAAGCGTCGCCCAAAACTTAGCAACATTCTCTTGGCGAAAATCGTATTCTCCCGCTTTAAACGCTTCAAGCGTTACCGTCTCGTCACGGTAATAATCATAACGAATAGTATCGAAATTATGACGACCAACATTCACCGGTAAATCAGCCGCCCAGTAGTCTTTGACTCTCGCGTAAGTAACACTTTGCCCCGCCTTATAATCCGAGACTTTATAAATACCGCTACCTAAAGGTGGCTCATTAAGAGGCTCACCCAAGTCTTTACCTTCCCAATAGTGCTTAGGTAATACCGCCATACCTTGTACTAACGAAAGTAAAATTTCTCGATTAGGTTTCGCCATCTCTATCCGAACCGTTCGTGTGGACTTCGCTTCTACCGACTTAACGTCTTTGTAGTAAATTCGATATTGCGGCACCCCTTCAGTTGAGAACTTCATGAAGGTAAAGGCAACATCTTCAGCGGTTATGGGATGACCGTCGTGAAAAACAGCATTAGGATTCAGGTCGATTTCCATCCACGCATAATCATCGTTATAGCGAGCCTTACTGGCTATGAGCGGATAATAGCTTTCTATTTCATCTTCTGAGGGCAGAAATAAGGTGTCGTAAATAGCTTCTGCACCCGCAGCAGAAACACCACGCGTACCAAAACGATTAAAACTATCAAAGGTACCAACACGAGAATAAGTGATGTTTCCCCCTTTTACCGCTTGGGGGTTAACATATTCAAAATGGGCGAAATCACGTGGGTATTTTGCTTCACCAAAACCAATTAAGCGGGTAGTTTCTACTACTTCCGCATGAACAAACTGCGCACTCATCATTACTATTGCAACAGCTAACGATAACTTCCTCTGCATAAAAATCTCCCGCCGATCATACTCGCAAGCACAACAAAAGCTAAAAAACGCATAATTATCATAATAATACGATAGGACATAAGTCTCGATTCAACAACTTATCGCCTTGATATTCTTAGAAGAACGGAGGTCAAAGCCACGCTATTACGTAACAGATTCAAGAAGATATAAATCTCCTGATTTTTATCGCAAAAATCCGTATAATTCGGCTTCATTTAATTTTGAAGATGAGTGTTATGAGCAAAGGTTACTCTTGTGTAGGGCTTTTTAACCCTAAGACCCCTGAAAATGTTGGTTCAGTGATGCGTGCCGCAGGCTGTTACGGCGTGAATTCTGTTTTTTATACGGGTACACGATATGACCTTGCCAAACAGTTTTGCACCGACACCAAAAACGTACATCGCGATATCCCACTGATCGGCGTTGAAGATCTTAAAGCTGTATTGCCTTTAGGTTGTGTACCAGTTGCAGTGGAGCTATCCGATGATGCAAAACCACTACCCGATTACAAACACCCAGAACGTGCTTTTTATATTTTTGGCCCTGAAGATGGCAGCTTGAAAAAAGAGATCACTAGTTTTTGTCGCGAAACTATCTATGTACCAACAAAAGGCTGCATGAACTTAGCAGCCGCTGTTAACGTAATTTTGTACGATCGCTTGGCAAAAGGTGAGAACTTCTCACACCACTAATCGATATGCATAAAAAAACGGGCTATCTCATGATAGCCCGTTTTTTTGAAGAGGGTTAAATTCGCATTACGCAGGTTGCGTTTGCAATTTTTGCTTCTCTTTTACACTAAGTTTTTGCATTTGGTATTCACGCAGTTTTGAATAACCGTATGTCACAACAATAGAGAAGAACAAATAAGACAATGAGAACACAATTGGAGAATTGATCAGGTTCGCTTCTAAACTCCACATCACCCCCACCACAGTGACTACCATTTTAGCCGCAA
Source organism: Photobacterium sanguinicancri (assembly GCF_002265265.1). GTDB lineage: Bacteria > Pseudomonadota > Gammaproteobacteria > Enterobacterales > Vibrionaceae > Photobacterium > Photobacterium sanguinicancri. The sequence continues at coordinate 688 of NZ_NOIF01000075.1, read as the reverse complement.
GGCCTAGCAGCAACATGAGTAAAGCAAGTTGCGGATAACGTGTTGAACTTCGAAACGCTAGCCAGTAACCACTGCCGACTGCAATTGCTGCAACCGCAAAACCGGCAACAAAAGAGTGATAGTGCTCGCCCGAAAAAATACCAGCGACGATAGAGATAAGGAAAATAATACCAAGTTTCATACACACCTCTTTAGTGCAAATAAATTAGAAAGCATCCTTTCAACGTGCTACTCGATTGACAGATGCATTTTCCCATGAATCGCACACTTTTCATACCACCTAAATATACCACCTCGACTCAATCACATTATTTTTCATAAATTTACATTTTGTAACATTGCAACGTGTTGTTTTTCAGACACCGCACACATCGATGTTAAATCAATGTTAATACAACCAATATTGTAAGAAATCATTTCAAACAGTCTACCTGTAACCATTAATCATGCCTATGTTGCACTTTTAGTGAGATACACCTTATTTATACGAAGAATCCTGATGTTATGCAGATTTAAATATGGAATTTTATTTTTCATTGCTGGGGTGTGCATTTTTAAGCAAATTTTTGCACTTATCGAGTTTAAATATTATCAATCGCGGCTTTGGCTTTGGCATTGGCTTTGGCTTTGGACTTGTATTGGGATTGGGCTATCTTATGGACTTCGGTATCTGCAGTTGCAGAGGCAT
>NZ_NOIF01000074.1 GCF_002265265.1 Photobacterium sanguinicancri | reverse complement strand
ACTTTCTTGATAAATCTATCTACTTGATCTTTACAGGCTTAGCCTCAAATTGTAGCCAAGATGAAACGAATTCATGGTGACATTGAAAATAAACATGAATAAATCCAATAAAAAGTAATTTGAAGGGTATCTGATTTAGATCAATTTATGTAAAATATGGCACCAGTTACTGGTTAGACGAAAACGTTTGCGTCCGCATGGTTACTCGCTTTGCGTGAATCCAGTTTTTGTTAGAATTTTGTGGTTATACCTATCTGAGTCAGGAGATACAGATGCTAAAGCGCGACATGAATATTGCCGATTACGACGCTGAACTGTTTGCAGCTATTCAGGAAGAAACTGCACGTCAAGAAGAGCACATCGAGTTAATTGCTTCTGAAAACTACACAAGCCCACGTGTAATGGAAGCACAAGGTTCTCAGCTAACTAACAAATACGCTGAAGGTTACCCTGGTAAGCGTTACTACGGTGGTTGTGAATTCGTCGATAAAGCTGAACAACTTGCGATTGATCGTGCATGTCAGCTATTTGGTGCCGAGTACGCGAACGTACAGCCTCACTCAGGTTCTCAAGCAAATAACGCTGTTTACATGGCACTGCTTAATGCTGGCGATACTGTACTTGGTATGAGCTTGGCACACGGTGGTCACCTAACACACGGCTCACCAGTAAACTTCTCTGGTAAGCTTTACAACATCATTCCTTACGGCATTGATGAAGCAGGTCAGATTGATTACGAAGAAATGGAAGCACTTGCTGTAGAGCACAAGCCGAAAATGATCATCGGTGGTTTCTCTGCTTACTCTCAAATTTGTGATTGGGCGCGCATGCGTGAAATCGCAGATAAAGTTGGCGCATACTTCTTCGTTGATATGGCACACGTTGCTGGCCTGATTGCTGCGGGTGTTTACCCTAACCCAGTACCTCATGCACACGTTGTTACAACAACAACGCATAAAACGCTTGCTGGTCCTCGTGGTGGTCTAATTCTTTCTTGTGAAGGCGAAGATCTTTACAAGAAACTGAACTCTGCTGTATTCCCTGGTGGCCAAGGTGGCCCACTAATGCATGTTATTGCTGCAAAAGCGGTAGCATTCAAAGAAGCCATGGAACCTGAGTTTAAAGAATACCAAGCGCGCGTTGTTGAAAACGCAAAAGTAATGGTTGGTGAATTCCTAGAGCGCGGTTACAACATCGTTTCTGGTAGCACTGAAAACCACCTGTTCCTTGTTGACCTAATCAACAAAAACATCACAGGTAAAGAAGCAGATGCCGCGCTAGGTGCTGCAAACATTACCGTGAACAAGAACAGTGTACCAAACGATCCTCGTAGCCCATTTGTTACTTCGGGTATCCGTATCGGTACGCCTTCTATCACACGCCGTGGCTTTACGGCTGAAGACACTAAACAACTTGCGGGTTGGATTTGTGACATTCTTGATGATATCGAGAACCCAGCGGTGATTGAAGCGACTAAAGCGAAAGTACTAGAGATTTGTAAGCGCCTTCCTGTTTACGCTTAATTTCGTATCTCGCGTATAAATAAACGGCACCTTTAAGGTGTCGTTTTGCGTTAGGGAATAATAAGGCAGTAAATAAGCGTAAAAACCGCGGATATATACTCAATAAACGTTTGAAATGCGGTACACTGATTCGACGAAAATGAGGAGGCACGATGCACTGTCCTTTTTGTGGTGCCAATGACACCAAAGTAATCGATTCTCGCTTGGTTGCCGATGGCCACCAAGTACGTCGTCGTCGTCAATGTTTAGCTTGTAATGAACGTTATACCACGTTTGAAACGGCTGAATTGGTGATGCCGCGTGTAATTAAAACAAATGGAAACCGTGACCCATTCAACGAAGATAAGTTGCGTGGTGGTATTCAACGAGCGTTAGAAAAACGTCCTGTAAGCGCAGATGATATTGAAAAAGCGATCAATACCATTAAGTCTCAATTACGTGCGACAGGTGAGCGTGAAGTTGCGTCTGACATGATCGGTAACTTGGTCATGGAAGCGTTAAAAGAGCTTGATAAGGTGGCGTATATCCGTTTTGCCTCTGTTTATCGCAGCTTTGAAGATATCCGAGAATTTGGCGAAGAAATCGCTAAATTAGAAAAGTAGCCACGCATGTTTTCTTCTCTAGATCATTCTATGATGTTACACGCTTTGCAATTAGCAAAGCGTGGTCGTTTTACTACGGCCCCTAACCCTAATGTTGGCTGTGTGATTGCTCAAGGCGATCACATTGTTGGTCAAGGTTATCATTATCAAGCTGGGCAACCCCATGCCGAAGTTTTTGCGCTTCGTGAAGCGGGTGAGCGTGCCAAAGGTGCTACCGCTTATGTCACGCTAGAGCCATGCTCTCATTATGGCCGAACCCCTCCTTGTGCTGAAGCGCTCGTTAAGGCGAATGTTACGCGTGTTGTCTGTGCCATGGTGGATCCAAATCCTAAGGTCGCAGGACGTGGCATCGCAATGCTTGAAGCGGCGGGTATTGAGGTGCAAACAGGTTTACTTGAAGCCGACGCCAAAGCGCTTAATCGTGGTTTCATTAAACGGATGAAAACAGGTCTGCCATTTGTACAACTCAAGCTAGCAGCCAGCCTTGATGGTCGAACAGCGTTAGCCAATGGTGAGAGTAAGTGGATCACTAGCCCGCAAGCGCGTGCTGATGTTCAAGCCTACCGTGCTCAATCGGGTGCTATTTTATCAACCAGCGCAACCGTGTTAGCTGATGACCCTTCATTGAATGTCCGTTGGTCTGAGTTGAGTGCTGATATTCAAGCCGATTACCCTCAAAGCGATTCACCGCAAGACAATCTACGCCAACCGACGCGCATTATTATCGATAGCCAAAATCGTGTTTCCCCAACTTGTCGCCTTGCTCAACTGCCAGGACAGACATTGCTTGCTCGTCACCAGTGTGATCAGCTTACTTGGCCTGAGTCGGTTTCGCAGATCATGGTGCCAAGCACTGATGTTGAGATAACTGACACTACGAGTACTAATGCAGCACAGCTAGACCTTAAAGCGCTGATGCAACAGTTAGTGCGGGATCATGATATTAATCATATTTGGGTGGAAGCGGGTGCTGGTTTGGCTGGTGCACTGATCAACGCGAAATTAGTGGATGAGCTTATCCTCTATCAAGCCCCTAAACTAATGGGAAGTGATAGTCGTGGTTTAGTCGATTTGTTGGGCTTAACGTCGATGTCCCACGTTCCAACATTAACGATTTCAGATGTACGTACCGTAGGCCCTGATATTCGTATCACAGCTAGCGTATCAGGGCAGGTTTAACACCGTAATCTGCGGAAAGGAAAAATATTCATGTTTACAGGTATTATTGAAGCAGTCGGCACTATTACTGCGTTAACCCCAAAAGGTGAAGACATTTCAGTGACGGTTGCGTCAGGTGATTTGGATTTAGGCGATGTAAAGTTAGGCGACAGTATTGCGACTAACGGTGTTTGCCTCACCGTCGTGCAACTAACAGGCAATGGTTACGTTGCTGACTTGTCGTTAGAAACATTAAAGCGAACAGCATTCGTCGATTATCAAGCCGGGCAGGTTGTTAACCTTGAAAAGGCAATGCTGCCAACTACGCGTTTTGGTGGCCATATGGTATCGGGTCATGTTGATAACGTCGGTGAGATCATTGAGCGTCAGCATACTGGCCGTGCTATTGAATTTTGGGTGAGTGCTCCGGATAATTTAGCTAAATATTTAGCAGAGAAAGGCTCGGTGGCGATTGATGGTATCAGTCTTACTATCAATGCGATTCGTGGTAATGAATTTAAGCTGACCATTGTGCCGCATACAGCGGCAGAAACGACGATGGAAGCTTTCAAAGTTGGCCGTAAGGTGAACTTAGAAGTAGATGTGATTGCTCGTTATCTTGAGCGTCTAATGTTAGGTGACAAAGCTGCAGATAAGAAGTCCGAAGTGACAATGGATCTGCTCGCACGTAGCGGCTTTTTAGGTTAAGCGGTTTTCTAAGTTAAGGGGATTAAGATGGCTTTAAGCAGCGCAAAAGAGATTATTGATGACATCCGCCAAGGTAAGATGGTTATCTTGATGGATGATGAAGATCGCGAGAATGAAGGCGATTTAATTATTGCTGCCGAAAAAATCACACCAGAAGCGATTAACTTCATGGCAACCAATGGCCGTGGTTTGATTTGTCTTACGCTGACTCAAGCGCGTTGTCAGCAGCTTAATTTACCGTTAATGGTACAAGAGAATACGGAACAATTTAGTACTAACTTCACCGTATCGATTGAAGCGGCACAAGGCGTAACGACTGGTATCTCTGCGGCTGATCGCTCGCGCACTGTGGAGGCAGCTGTTGCTGCTAACGCATCGGCTGCAGACATCGTAATGCCGGGACATATTTTCCCATTGATGGCACAAGCAGGTGGCGTATTGTCTCGTGCTGGTCACACTGAAGCCGGTTGTGATATTGCACGCCTAGCGGGTTTAGAGCCATCAAGTGTGATTGTTGAAATTTTAAATGAAGATGGCACCATGGCGCGCCGTCCTCAGCTTGAAGTTTTTGCCGAAAAACACGGTTTAAAACTGGGCACGATTGCGGATTTGATTGAATACCGTAATAACAATGAAACAACGATTGAACGTATTGCTGAATGTAAGTTACCGACTGAATTTGGTGAGTTCGATATGATCACATACCGTGACACTATCGATAACCAAGTACACTACGCGCTGCGTAAAGGCGATGTTGAAGCAGAACAGCCAACGATAGTACGTGTTCACTTGCAAGATACGTTTAAAGATATTCTTCATTCAGGTGCGACTCAGTGGACGTTGCCAAATGCCATGCAACGTATTGCCAAAGAAGGCGGTGTATTGGTTGTGCTGAGTAAGCAAGAAAGCCAAGAGGCTGTTATTGCAAAGGTGAAGAATTTATCAGCGGATACCACAGGCCAACCTAAGGTGAAATTGAATCCAAAAGATCAATCTCGTCAGGTGGGCGTTGGTTCTCAGATCTTATCTGATCTAGGTGTATCGAAGATGCGTCTGCTATCATCAAGCACACAACGCTACCATTCGCTTTCAGGCTTTGGCCTAGAAGCGGTTGAGTACATTTGTGAGTAATTCTAGCCAATAAGGCTATGCCTCACTGATATCATCCCTGCGATTTTTTCAGTGAGGCGTTTAAGTTAATCAGCTAGCTCGATAACAGAGTGCTGATAACAAATTTTCATCAATAATGAGATTCCACCGTTTGACCGTAGCGACGCTACTACTAAGTGTGGTAGACTCCCGCGGTTTCTCAAACCGGAAAGACATAGTCACAGGAAGGCCCATGAAGGTAATTGAAGGCGCCATCGCGGCACCAAATGCAAAAGTTGCTATTGTAATCGCTCGCTTCAACAGCTTTATTAACGAAAGCCTACTTTCAGGCGCACTAGATGCACTGAAACGTCAAGGCCAAGTTAGCGAAGACAATATCACTGTTGTTCGTTGCCCTGGAGCATACGAACTACCATTGGTTGCACAGCAAGTTGCTAAAAGCGATCGTTACGACGCGATTATCGCGTTAGGCTCTGTGATCCGTGGTGGAACCCCACACTTCGATTATGTTGCCGGTGAGTGTAATAAAGGTTTAGCGCAAGTCGCTCTTGAGTTTAATACTCCAGTAGCGTTTGGCGTTCTAACTGTCGATTCTATCGAACAAGCCATCGAGCGTGCCGGTACCAAGGCTGGTAATAAAGGGGCAGAGGCTGCACTTAGCGCGCTTGAAATGGTAAATGTTCTGTCCCAAATTGAATCCTAATGGGGGTTAATGTGAAACCAGCCGCACGTCGTAATGCACGTCAGTTTGCTGTGCAAGCTATTTATTCTTGGCAGATTACTAAAGATAATGTTGCTAATATCGAACTTCATTTCCTATCTGGCGATAAGTTTGAAGAAGAAGAACACCAAGCAGATGCACCTGTACTTGCTGCACCACACAGTGATGTAGAGTACTTCCGTGATCTACTAACAGGTGTTGTTCTTAATCATCAAGAACTTGATAGCAAAATGCGTCCATACCTATCTCGTCCACTACAAGATTTGGACCAGATGGAGCTAGCGTTACTTCGTCTATCTATGTACGAAATGGTTAAGCGTGAAGACGTACCTTTCAAAGTGGTTATCAACGAAGCTATCGAACTAGCGAAAATGTTTGGTGCTGAAGATAGTCACAAATTTGTGAATGGTGTACTTGATAAAGCGGCACCAAGCCTTCGCAAAAACAAATAATCGATTCTGATTAATAGAGGCCAGCTTAGCTGGCCTTTTTTCTTTCTAAGTAATTGTATTTTTCTTTCTAAGTAATTGTATTATGGCTGGAAATGAATTTGATTTAATTGCTCGTTATTTCGAGCAACAAGCGGTTGAACGCCGTGATGTAGAACTCGCCATTGGTGATGACTGCGCATTACTTAAAGTGCCAGAAGGCTGTCAACTTGCGGTGAGCACAGACTCATTAGTTGCTGGCACACATTTTTTGGCTGATGCTGACCCTAAATGGATCGCTCATAAAGCGCTGGCATCGAATTTGAGTGACTTGGCTGCAATGGGCGCAACGCCTGCTTGGGTATCATTAGCGCTCACTATGCCAACACCAGATGAAACATGGCTTGATGGTTTTTGCCAAGGTTTCTTTGCTCTGGCTGAATATTATAATGTCCAGCTTGTCGGTGGTGATACCACCAAAGGTCCTCTTAGTATTACGTTAACCGTTCATGGTTTTATCCCTCAAGGCCAAGCATTAACACGCGGTGGTGCCAGTAATGGTGACTGGGTGTATGTTACAGGTAACTTAGGTGACAGTGCGGCAGGTTTGGCACTGATTTTAGGTGAACGTAAACTTGATGATGTTAATTTAGCTAATACACTGATTCAGCGCCATTATCTTGCTCAACCCCGTATCTTGGCTGGGCAGGCGTTGCGTGGTATCGCTTCTGCTGCACTCGATATTTCTGATGGTGTCGTTTCTGATTTAGGTCATATCTTAAAGCGTTCAGGCTTAGGGGCGGTGATTCATGTTGAAAAGCTCCCTCTTTCTGAAGAATTACGTGAATTTGAACCCGATCTGGCAAAAGCACAGCAATTAGCACTCACCAGTGGCGAAGAATACGAACTCTGCTTTACTGTGCCAGAAGCGCATCGTGGAGCCGTTGATGTAGCGCTTGCTCATACCGGTGTAACAGCAACGTGTATTGGTCAGCTTTATCCTGGGTGTGATGTTACGTTACAATCAGCAGGCAAAGCCATTGATTGGCAGTTGCATGGTTATGATCATTTTGCGGAGTAAGGTTTGACGGACCCAAGAGAACACATTCAATTACGCAACCCATGGCACTTATTAGCAACTGGTTTTGGCAGCGGATTGTCTCCGATTGTCCCAGGTACCATGGGCACTGTTGCTGCGATCCCTTTTTATATGCTAATGACTCAGTTGCCATTTACTGTGTATTTAGCGATCACTTTTATCGCGGCGATTATTGGTATCACCATCTGTCAGAAAACATCAGATGATATGCAAGTCCATGATCATGGCAGTATTGTGTGGGATGAATTTGTCGGCTTTTGGATCACCATGGCAATAGCACCTGCACTGAGCTGGGAGTGGGTATTGACCGGATTCATCTTATTTCGTTTTTTCGACATGATAAAACCTTGGCCGATTAGTTGGCTTGATAAACATGTACATGGTGGTTTTGGCATCATGGTTGATGATGTTTTAGCGGGCTTTATGGCGATGATCTCCCTTTGGGGAGTCGGTCATTGGTTAGGTTGGTAAGCCTGGGTTACTAACCCTATATAAAGACTTTTCTGAAAGCCGCTTATATTGATAAGCGGCTTTTTGTTTTTCAATTATTGACGGTAATACTTATTTATATTGGTATAAGCCATTGTTCGTCTAGTCTTAATTCTATATCAGCGCCAATCAGTCTGGGCGAGGGTCTTGGTTATAAGGCAGGGTGTTATGAAGGTCAATTGGTTAGCTGTGGTCGTCAGTCTGTTCAGTTCAATCAGCGTTATCGTGCAAGCTCAGGTATATCCATCGACAGGTACGGGCTGGGTGCTACCTGGTAGCTGGGAAGCTCCTTTAACTACGTCAGCACTCGATTCTGCAAATGATGTAAAGCGTTGGGAAGCGCAACATGCTGATATTGTATTTGGCAGCATGCAAGATAAAGTGATGAATAAGAAGCTCATCAGTATGGGCTATATGTACAGCCAAAAACTGGATTGTAAACCTGGAAAACCAACCGCATGGCTTAGTAAACAGAGTGCACTAACAGGCTTAGATCTTGAAGATCTCTACTTGCACTTTTCAGAAGATACCCAGCTCGAAGCCGCTTCAATTAGCCAAGGCGTGAGTTATTTACTTGAAGGTTCTCCCTTCCATGTCATTCTTATTCGCAACGGTAATTACGCCACAGCACGCTTTCCGCTCACTATGCAGCCTAATGATGAGCTGGTCGTGCTCTCGTCGTACCCATCCAACTCTCTCGTCATCGCCGCTGATATTGCACCTAAAGTGCAGCAAGCCATTGCATTATCCAGCCCTAGTGAAGGGATTGCGCAGTGGAAGCCGATTCATAGTGATTGGCAGCATGACCAAGGGGAGTGGCAAGGCTCGCTGGATATTCAGTACCCGTGGCAAAGCTCGTCGGCAAGGATTGAAGGACGAGAACTGAACACAGGGAAACAAGCGCTGAGTGATGGTTTACAAGTGTGGATACTGAAACTGAACTGGCAGGCCAATAGCAAGGTGGAGCGAGTCGCATTTAAGCCTTGGCTTAACTATCAAGATCAACGTTTGGTGATACCGGGTTGGGACTCGGTGAATGACCGTAATCAAGATGGCGTTGTCAGCGACCAAGAATTTTATTCTCGTAAAAATTTTAAGGCGAGTGCCCGTTTCCGCCATCAAGCGCGCTTGATCCCTGCGGGTCATATGTGGCCGGGTACTTGTTGGTATCGTTTAAATTTCGGTAATAAATTATTGAATGATCTCCATGCTAAGTGGTATCGCTATGATTGGGAGCAGCAAGGATTAAGCGGCGCTTATAATGACGATATGGCTAAGCTGCTAGGTAATAATCAATTTACAGTCGAGGCTGGTGGGCAGCTGCAAGAACTGCCATTCAAGGCAGGTAATGATGAAGCGTCGTTGTATTACGCCAAGCAAATGGCAGATTTTTTAGCCTTGGTTAAAACCCACACTAAAACGCATTGGTTGGCCGCGAATATTTCGGATTTAAACCTTTGGCATTACGACGGGTGGCCACAAGCGCTACGCGATGTGGTGGATGTTTGGTTACGTGAGCATTACCTTAGTCCAGCGATGGGGCTAGATCGCTTGTATCGGTACTGGGATAATTTTGCTTTGGCTCGCCAAGGGGATAAGAGTTTAATCATGGTCTCGATGAAAGGCGGGCGTAGTCAGGTTGCCCCGTTATTATCGACGGCTTGGCACCAAGATATCGAAACTGGGCTCGCGCTCTATTATCTTTTTAATATTCCTCAACGTACTTATTATCATAGTTGGAATGCTGGCTTTTATTACGGTAGCGGTAATACAACGGATAAAAACTGGTATCGTCAAGGTGTGCCTAAAAACTGGGTTTATCAACCGAGCGCTATGCTGAAGGTCGATATAGGGCAGCCGACAATCGCGCCGAAAGGGCATCGGATTGTGTCTTGGCGCAATAAAACCAACGACGTAGATATTAAAGCAAAAACATCCAGCACTATGCTCGGGGATATTAGCGTCGCACCGGCTAACTGGTTTTGGCTCTACCGCTCAGGGTGGGGCAGTGATTTCCCGCGGCATGGGGTAATTGCACGACAGTACAGCAAAGGGTTGGTGGTGTACCGTGCGATGAATGAGCCGAATAACACTGCGTTTATGCAGACTAAACCATTGCGGGTGTCGCTGCCGGGCGATTATCGTCGCGTTATGCCTGATGGCACCTTAGGTGCATCTACTCGGTACCTAGAGTTGGGTGGATATGAAGGTGTCGTACTAAAAAAAGTAGAGTAACGTATTGTATCTGATAACTATAAAAACGGACTTCAGAGAAGTCCGTTTTTTAATGCTATTTAGCGAGTGTTGGCTGTTAAGCCATGTATTCGCGAATTTGACGCTCAATACCAATCCCATCAATACCCAGCATTGCATGCAACTCTTGCTGTGTACCTTGTTCGACAAAGCGATCTGGCAAGCCAATGTTTAATACAGGTTTCAAGCATTTCGCTTTCATCATGTATTCAATTACACCGCTACCTGCACCGCCAGCAATGGCATTTTCTTCTACAGTGACAAGTACATCATGGGTTGCAGCAAGCTCTTGAATCAAAGCTTCATCAAGTGGCTTCACAAAGCGCATATCAGCAACCGTTGCATTTAAGTTTTCGGCTGCTTCTAGCGCATAGCTTAATGTCGTACCGAAGTTTAGTATTGCGATTTTCTCGCCTTTACGGCGCACAATTCCTTTACCAATCTCCAATGCTGTCATTGCTTTATCTGCAGCAATGCCTGTACCACTACCACGAGGGTAACGCACAGCACTTGGCCCTTGATGCAAATGGCCAGTGTAGAGCATTTGGCGGCATTCATTTTCATCGCTTGGTGTCATGATCGTCATATTAGGAATACAACGCATGAAGCTTAAATCAAATGCACCTTGGTGTGTTTGACCATCTGCACCGACTAAACCACCGCGGTCGATAGCAAACATCACGGGTAGATCCATGATAGCTACATCGTGGATCAGTTGATCATAACCACGCTGTAAGAAGGTGGAATAAATCGCTACAACAGGGTTGTAACCACCAATTGCCATGCCCGTTGCAAGCGTCACTGCGTGTTGCTCTGCAATCGCAACATCAAAATATTGGCTCGGGTATTCTTTAGAGAAACGTACCATGCCTGAACCTTCTCGCATCGCTGGCGTAATCGCCATGAGCTTGTCGTCTTGTTCAGCCATATCACACAGCCAATCACCAAAAATATTGGAGAAGGTTGGCTTAGCATTTTTCGCTTTTGGCAACGGGTTCTTGGTTAAATCAAACTTAGGTACGGCGTGATAGTTAATTGGGTCTGCTTCAGCAGGGGCATAGCCCTTACCTTTTTTGGTCATAATATGAAGAAATTGCGGCCCTTTAAGGTTGCGCATATTCTTCAATGTTTTAACCAGCTCTTCCACATCGTGACCATCAACAGGACCTATGTAGTTAAAGCCTAATTCCTCAAATAGCGTGCCAGGTACGACCATACCTTTGATATGTTCTTCAGCGCGTTTCACCAACTCTTTGATTGGTGGTGCGCCTGCCAGCACTTTCTTGCCGCCTTCGCGGATCGTACTATAAAGACTTCCAGAAAGAACTCGTGCAAGGTGGTTGTTTAATGCACCCACATTTTCTGAAATTGACATCTCATTGTCATTAAGCACAACTAACATGTCAGAGTGAACATCACCGGCGTGGTTCATGGCTTCAAATGCCATACCTGCCGTGATAGCACCATCGCCGATTACGCTAACGACCTTACGGTTAAGGCCTTCTTTTTCAGCTGCGATGGCCATACCTAGGCCAGCGCTGATAGAGGTTGAAGAGTGACCGACAGACAATACGTCGTATTCACTTTCTTCACGCCAAGGAAACGGGTGAACCCCGCCTTTTTGGCGAATGGTCGACATCTGGTCACGTCGTCCCGTTAAAATTTTGTGCGGATATGCTTGGTGGCCTACATCCCAGATCAAATGATCGAACGGGGTATTGTAGACGTAGTGCAAGGCGACAGTTAGTTCAACTGCGCCAAGGCCAGAAGCAAAGTGGCCGCTGGTTTGGCTTACTGAGTTCAGTAAGTAGGTACGTAGTTCGTCACATACCGCAGGCAAGCTGTCTTGCGGTAATAAACGAAGCTCATCGGGCGTATTAGCGAGTGCCAGATGAGGGAATTTTGAGATATCCAGTGTCATAACAATTCGGCGCTTTTACTGATTTTAGTTATTGCGCTCGATGACATATCGGGCAAAAACTTCTAATTGTTTTGTATTGTAGGGGATTGCATCCAGCGCGTGTAGCGCTTCTTGATAAAGTTGCTGTGCTTTTTCTTGTGCACCAGCTAAACCAAGTAAAGCAGGATAAGTGCTTTTTTCCAGTTCAACATCAGAACCTTGTGGTTTGCCTAACGTTTCAGTATCACCAATTACATCAAGAATGTCGTCTTGTACTTGGAATGCTAGCCCTACAGCTTCGGCGTATTTGTTCAGCTGCGGCAATATTGCCACGCCTTTTTCGCCTGCGGCTAATGCGCCTAAGCGAATAGCACAGCGAATTAACGCGCCTGTTTTCTTTTTGTGAATGGTTTCAAGTTGGGCTAAACCCACTCGTTGGCCTTCTGCTTCAAGATCAAGCGATTGCCCCAAACACATGCCAGCCGCACCAGAGGCACGAGCGAGCTCTTTAACCATAGTAATACGTTGTGATTCTGCATTTGGATTTAATTGGCCATCAGCCAAAATTTCAAATGCCAATGTTTGTAGTGCATCGCCGGCCAAAATCGCAATGGCTTCGTCAAATTCAATATGACATGTTGGCTGGCCGCGACGTAATTCGTCATCGTCCATTGCAGGTAAATCGTCATGAATTAACGAGTACGCATGAATGCATTCTACGGCTGCCGCTGGCGCATCAAGGTCTTCTAATGAAGTCCCGAGCATTTCCCCTGTCACATAAGTAAGAAAAGGGCGTGCGCGCTTTCCACCAAGTAACGTTCCATGTTTCATCGCTTTTAATAGCGATTGATCTGAATGAGGTTGAGCCGCAAGCCAAGAAGCGAGTTGCTGATTACTTCGTTCTTGAAAGAACGTCAGAGACTGTGACAGAGAAAAAGTGTTATTCATTATGGGTATCAAATTCGGTCAGAGGTGCTTCGTCATCAGCTTGAAGCAAAATATCGACACGTTGTTCCGCTTGAGTCAGTTTTTGTTGGCTATTACGGGCTAATGCAATACCACGTTCAAACTTTTTAAGCGCATTTTCAAGTGAAATGTCGCCAGATTCGAGCTCAGCTACAATCGCATCAAGTTCATCAAGTGCGTCTTCAAACGCCATATTTTCGGGTTTTTTAGCTGCCATAAGAGTATCACTATTTTGAAAGTGCAGGAAAAATAACGCAGTGACTGGGTAGCGTCAAATTATCGCACATCAATGTGTGTGTCAGAACAGTAATTTTCACCTTTTCACTTATCTGCGCTAAATCAATTTTGGAGGGTGCCGATACACTAGTAGTTCGGTAGAATACATTGGTTTTTCGTAACGCATCGCAAGTTGGAGAGTTTCTGGTGGATTTGGCAACCCTTATAGGCCTAATCGGGTCATTTGCCTTTGTTGTAATGGCAATGGTACTCGGTGGCAGCATTGGTATGTTCATAGATACACAGTCAATATTGATTGTTTTCTGTGGATCATTCTTTGTCGTATTGATGCAATATAGCGTCGGACAGTTTTTTGGGGCCACTAAAATTGCTGGCAAAGCCTTCATGTTCAAAACAGATGTGCCTGAAGATCTGATTGCTAAAATTGTTGAAATGGCAGATGCGGCGCGTAAAGGTGGTTTCCTTGCACTAGAAGAAATGCAGGTTGAAAATTCCTTTTTACGTAAAGGCGTCGATTTATTAGTCGATGGCCATGATGCAGATGTGGTGCGCTCCGCGTTACAAAAAGACATTGTGCTGACCAACGATCGCCATGAGCAAGGTATTGGTATATTTAAGGCATTAGGCGATGTCGCCCCTGCGATGGGGATGATTGGTACATTGATCGGTCTTGTTGCCATGCTATCAAACATGGATGACCCCAAATCTATCGGCCCAGCGATGGCCGTTGCACTTTTAACTACCTTGTACGGTGCAATATTTGCCAACATGGTGACTTTACCTATCGCTGCAAAACTGACGCTACGTAAAGACCAAGAAAAACTGAATCGAATGCTAATTCTGGATGGCGTCTTAGCGATCCAAGATGGCCAGAATCCCCGTGTTATCGACGGCTACCTGAAAAACTACCTTAATGAGAAGAAACGCTCATTCGATCCAGAAGGGTAAGGGGGGCTAGAAATGGAAGAAGAATGCAAATGTCCGCCACCTGGGTTACCCCCGTGGATGGGCACATTCGCTGACTTGATGTCATTACTGATGTGTTTCTTCGTACTACTGTTGTCGTTCTCTGAAATGGATGTACTGAAATTTAAGCAGATTGCAGGCTCGATGAAGTTTGCGTTTGGTGTTCAGAACATGCTTGAAGTGAAGGACATACCGAAAGGCACCAGCGTAATCGCACAAGAGTTTCGTCCTGGCCGGCCGGAACCAACGCCAATTGAAGTGATCATGCAGCAAACGATAGACATGACACAGCGTTCACTCGATTTCCATGAAGGAGAATCCGATCGCGCGGGAGGCACTAAACGTGATGCGGGTAAATTAACGGGTGGACAAACGGCAGAAAAATCGACCCAAGATAGCCAAAGCAGTGAATCAGAAGAAAGCCCATCACAAGCGCAACTGTTGGAGATGTTACAGCAAGCCCTAGATCGTGAGATCGATGAGGGAGCAATAGAAGTTGAAAACTTCGGTCAGCAGGTGGTGATTCGGATTAAAGAAAAAGGGGCATTCCCTGCGGGTTCCGCATTTCTACAACCTAAGTTTCGACCGCTAGTTCGTCAAGTTGCCGATTTGGTGCGAGATATTCCGGGTGTGATCCGAGTTAGTGGGCATACCGATAACCAGAAGTTAGATTCTGAGCTATACCGTTCAAATTGGGATTTATCAGCGCAACGTGCTGTTTCTATCGCCCAAGAAATGGAAAAAGTGGAAGGTTTTGACCACAAGCGTTTACGCGTTGTTGGTTTGGCTGATACTGCCCCATTGAACAAAAATAAAACAGAAGAAGAACGCCGTGCTAACCGCCGAGTTGAGATTTCGATCATGCAAGGCAAGCCGCATTATTCAGAAGATGTATCGAGTGTTCCCCAGCCATAATTACAATCTTCACGCCATCAACTTGATGGCGTGAGGTTGAACCCCCTGATAATCCTTACTAAGGTATTACTACCATCGCTGACAAGTTGGGTGAGTCTGCCTCTGTTTTTCATAGGTAGATGCGCTTTGTAGCCAAATTGATAGCGATCACATTATCGAATGCAGCTCAACAATCGGTAAATCAAAAGATTATTCGTTGAGTAACCGTCTCTGCTGGTTTCAGCGGCAGCGAGCTTGCTGTATAATTCGCGCCTTTAGTTTGGCCCTGTGTAGCGAAGCGTGTTATGAAATTTATCGTAAAACCCCATCCAGAGATTTTTGTAAAGAGTGAGTCTATTCGTAAGCGCTTTACTAAGATCCTTGATAGCAATATTCGCATTATTCTTCTGCGTTTGACTGATACTGTATCGGTTGTCAATCGTCGTACTTACATCGAAGTAACGGTAAAAGATGAGACGATGCGCGAGCAGGTACTTGCTGCGTTAACGCGAACCTCTGGTATTCACCATGTGCTAGAAGTGAATCAAACTGATTTCACTGACATGCACGATATCTACGAGAAAACGTTAGATCTTGTACGTGAAGATATCGAAGGTAAAACCTTCTGTGTACGTGCAAAACGTGTAGGTAAGCATGACTTTACCTCGATTGAACTTGAGCGTTATGTTGGTGGTGGTTTAAACCAAGCAGTCGAATCTGCAAAAGTGAAGCTGAAGAAACCAGACGTTACCGTTAATATCGAAGTTGAAAATAACATCTTGAACCAAGTGCTGGCGCGTCATAAAGGCCTTGGTGGTTTCCCTATGGGTACCCAAGAAGATGTGTTAAGTCTGATTTCAGGCGGCTTCGATTCAGGTGTTTCTAGCTACTTGCACATTAAGCGCGGTAGTAAAGTGCATTACTGTTTCTTCAACTTAGGTGGCCCTGCACACGAAATTGGTGTTAAGCAGGTATCACACTTCTTATGGCAGAAGTATGGTTCGTCGGCAAAAGTGAAGTTTATCTCTATAGACTTCGAACCTGTTGTTGGTGAAATCCTAGAGAAAGTTGAAAACGGTCAGATGGGTGTCGTGCTGAAGCGTATGTTTATGCGTGCCGCTGGCAAAGTAGCAAATCGTTTTGGTATTCAAGCGCTTGTTACTGGTGAAGCATTGGGTCAGGTATCTAGCCAGACGCTGACTAACCTTCGTATGATCGACAACGTAACAGATACCTTGATCCTTCGCCCACTGATTAACTGGGATAAAGAAGACATCATCAATGTTGCACGTGATATCGGTACTGAAGAGTTCGCGAAAACCATGCCTGAATTCTGTGGTGTGATTTCGAAGAACCCAACGGTAAAAGCATCGAAAGATAAGCTTGAAATCGAAGAAGCGAAATTTGATTTCACGATATTAGATCGTGTGGTGACTGAGGCTCGTGTCATGGATATTCGTGATATTGAAAAAGAAAGCCAAGAACAAGCACCTGAAATTGAATTAGTCGATCAGATCGAAAAAGGCGCGATCGTACTGGATATTCGTAGCCCAGATGAAGAAGACGAGAGTCCACTAGTGATTGAAGGTGTTGAAGTTCAGCACTTACCTTTCTACAAACTAGCGACTAAGTTTGGCGATTTACCACAAGACAAAACCTACCTGCTGTACTGTGACCGCGGCGTAATGAGCCGTTTACAGGCGCTGTACTTAACAGAAAATGGTTTTGCTAACGTAAAAGTATATCGCCCTTAATTGCGCGTATAACTTGAGTGGATGGCATTGTGTAATTGTCATTAACCGTTAGTAAAAAGAAACCCAGCCTATGTGCTGGGTTTTTTATTACTTGCAAACGTATGAAGCGTTAGATCAGGCGCTGATGATCATTGCTATCGACTACTTTTGTGGAAATACGTCGTAATGCATATTAGGCCACACCACCATAGGGCCCGCCACTTCAGCTGCGCACTCTTTTCCTGCAAGTTGTACTACAATATCTAACGCAAATTCTTGCGCTGTACCTGGCCCTTGGCTAGTCAGTAGATTATGGTTGGTATCAAAAAATACCCGTTTCACTTTGCGCTTACTGGCTGATATCTGATCAATAAGGGCTGGGTGCGCTGTCATATAAGCTTCGGGGTACATATTGTGGTGTTGCAACAAAACTGCAGGTGTCGCACAGATTGCCGCGACTAATTTACCGTCATAACGATGCTGATTGACGAATTCGACCAGTAACGGGCTATCACGGAAGCACTCCGCCCCCCCGAGGCCACCCGGTAGTACTACACAATCAAATTCAATATCTGCCACTTCAACTAATGCGATGTCAGCAACCAGTTTGATGCCACGAGAGCCTTCAACGATTAATGCACCATCAGAAGCGACGCTTGCAATGGTGACATCAAAGTTGGCTCGACGAAGGACGTCAATTGCCGTAATGGCTTCCATCTCTTCTGTACCAGGGGCAATACAAACCGCAATCTTCGGAGTGGATGTATGTAGAAAGGTCATGAGGCTTTTTGCTCCATTGTTTTAATTTGTTGCCAAAGCTGGGCATTAAAAGGTGTGCGTATATTGTAGTGTTGACCACGTCGCACAATATGCCCAGTAATATAGTCGATTTCCGTCGGGCGGTGGTGACAAACATCTTGATTCATTGAAGAAAGATTATTGGCTGTCGCATGAATAACCCGATCTACCTGATCTTTGAGTGTTTCTGTTGTCGTGACATAACCCTCTGCGCACATGATGTCTGCAACTTCTTGGCAAATACTGACGAGTGCTGTTTGATATTGTTGCTGCGCTAGGTCGCCATTCTTGCACTGATGCAATGTAGTTAATGGGTTGATTGCACAGTTAATTGCGAGCTTTTGCCACAGTGGTTGCTGAATATCGTGGTGCCATTGGCAAGGGGCTAATGCTTGATTCAATATTTCAGCTAAAGCCTGCATGGATTGTGCGGTCGAGTTAATCGCGCCAAGCCATGTTTGCCCGATCCCTGTGTGTTGTATGTGATGAACCTTTGGCTTGAAGGCTGCTTGTGAGGTTGTGGCATACAAGAGAGGGTTATTAGGGAGTGCGGCTAATGCCGCCGCTTGGCTTCCCATGCCATTATGCATGACAATGACTGGCGTGAAAGGCGAAAGCCAAGGTTGAATTGTTTTTATTGCTTGCTCAACTTGAAAAGCTTTTACCGTAATAAGTACGCAATCACTTTGCTGAAGTAACTGTGCTTGGTTACTGGGGACGTTGAGCGTTTCTGATGGTTCAGGGGTTGATGCTCGTTCGAATGGCGTGAAATTAAATTCGTTATAAGGCTGTGAGTTACGTGTCCATAGATGAACTGAGTGGGCTTTTGCAAGTGAGGCCGCCCAAAGGCAACCAATGGCGCCAGCTCCAACAATAGTGAATTGCATGTATTTCGTCCTTAGGCACGTACGGTAATAATCCTGAGGGCTAGGGTAGCATTTTGCTTGTGGGTGGTGAATTTAGCGCAAAGAAAAAGGCGCAATGTGCGCCTTAATAAAAGATTGATAACGACATTTTTTACATCACTATTTTTTAAGGTCACGTAAATAGCGGTAAACAGTATCGCGTGATACGCCTAGAGATTCAGCGGTGATCACAATGGCATCTTTTATGTTGAAGACCCCATTTTCAAACAGTTGCTCAACAATAACACGGCTACGTTTGTGTGTTGGGATCGATCGATCTTCCATCGTGGCATTTTTGATTCGTTCAATAGAATCATTCAGCATCTCATCTGGATTTTTGGCAAATGTTTCAGGCGATACCGCTGCTGAATCAAGAGGAAGTGTATTGGGTAGCATCGAGCTCAAAAATGAATGGATAGGGGCATCCATATCTGCATTGATGCACAGTAGCGCAATAGCAGTGCCTACATCATTGCGAATAATGGTAGTGACAGAGCGAATTAACTTACCTTGAGAACAACGGCTGAAATAAGGTTCTGAAACATCGGCCCCAGTTTTCAGTTTTTCTAGTGCTAAGTTAGTGATCGGCGCACCGATACCACGTTCGGTGACGTGACCATTAGCAATTTTAATAATGGATGGATTCTCAATGTCTAAACTATGTAGCGCCACTTCGGTGTGTTGGCCATACATCGCAGCGATACCATCAACGACATTGCACATTGCATCGAGGATTAGCTTATCGCTCACGGATAAGGTGACTAGCATTTTCCATTTCCTTTTAAAGCAAACGAAAACATTCTGACTAGCTGCATTCTTCCCCGTATTTCCTGGTGGATTATGAATAAGCATGCAAGTGAAACTGTTTTCGTTTGCTACTGTGATTACTTGAGTGTGAATACAATCGCCACCCGTAGAGGTGGCGATTATGGACTTTAAACAGACATAATTTCAATAATTTCTTTATCTGTTTGTCCCATTCCTGCACTTACCATGCGGCCAATGTTACGGATAGTTTTTTCAACATCACGTGAAATAACACCCTGCATCGCTGCTGCGTGGTTATTCATTGCAAGAAGCATAGATTTAACTGCGGCTTGTGAAGAGCTGCCAACTTTCATTGCACATGTTGCTTTGGCACCGTCACAGACCATACCTGTGGTGTCGCTCAGTACGTTTTGGATAGCAAAGCAAGATTGCTCAAAGTCACCACCACGTAGGTAAACCATCGCCATTGCTGCTGCTGAGCTGGTGGCTGTGTTACCACAAAATGCAGAAAGTGGTGGGTAGTAAGACTTAATGTATACCGCGCCTAAGTGGCTCATAATAAGGGCGCGTGCTAAGGTTTCGTCATTTGCACCAACGAACTCAGCTGTTTTTACAACAGGCACCGTCGCTGCGATACCTTGGTTACCACTACCGTAGTTACTCATTGCCGGTAGAGTAGCACCACCCATACGAGCATCCGATGCAGCAGAGGTGTACATCAGGATTTCGTTAGATAGGCATTTGCCCATCATGCCGTCTTCCATACTGCTATCCATTGTACGGCCAATTTGTAGGCCATAAGGGTTATCCATCCCTTCTTTCGCTAATGCGCTATTTAACTTTTTAGCTTCAAGAATAAATGCAATGTCAGCAAAGTCCGCTTGAGTAGCAAAGTCATAGATATCGCGAATGCTGATGTCTACACCTTCACAGATCGATGCTGTGGATACTGCACCTTGTTCTTTACTTGCAGTGAAGATCACTTCATCGTTAAAGCGCTTTTCTTCGATACGAGTATGGCCACCACTGATGGTGATTTCTGCTGTATCTGCACCTTTGGTTGCAATTACGCGGCAGAAAATAAATTCACTGGTGTTGTAGCGAGAAACTTCAACCTTGCCTGCATCAATGAGTGCCTGCGCTTGTTCTACATCACTTGGCGTGATTTTAGCCAGCACTTCTAAGCCCGCATCAAAATCACCCGCGACAGCACCTGCTGCTGAAGCGATATGAAGGCCAATTTTACCTGTACCTGGTACAAAAACGCCCATTGAGTTTTTGTAAAGGTTATCAGAAACAAACACTTTCAAAGTCTCAGGTGTGCCACCTAGCATATTTGCAACCGCTGATGAGGCATAAGCCGCTGAGATTGGTTCAGTACAACCCAATGCCGGTTTAACCACAGAGTTGATGATGCTGATGTACTGTTTCCATTGTGCTTTCATGACGTATCCCTTATTTAGCGTGAGCGATTGCTTCAACTTCAACTAGAACGCCTAATGGCAGATCTTTTACTGCGAAACAGCTACGTGCAGGGCAGTCGGTTTCAAAAACTGTTTTGTACACTTCGTTAAATGCGGCGAAATCAGCGATGTCTGCTAAGTAGCAAGTTGTTTTTAAAATGGTATTCACATCACCACCACCTGCTTCAACAACACTCACTAGGTTTTTAAGGGATTGAATAGATTGTGCAGTAATACCGCCTTCAGCCACTTTGCTGGTTGCTGCATCTACTGGTAACTGACCTGAAGTAAAGATGAGGTTGTTGTACGCAGTGCCGTGAGAGTATGGACCGATAGCAGCTGGAGCATTTTCAGAAGTTACAACAGTTTTCATGGGTTTGGCCTTTGTCATTGATACGAATGCTAAGCGGTTTTTATTGTGCCGCATGCAATTTAATTTGCACTTATAATACAAAATAATTTGCATCTTGCAATTGGTAATTTTAAAAAAATTGAAGTTGTCGCTCTTTAAATAAGTCGGCGCATGTGTGTTTTGTCTTGTTTTATCTGGGTTTCGCCTGAATAACTTGATCCAGTTAACACTTTTTGGTTATCTGTAATTAATCGCTTGTTGAAAATAACAATGTCCAATATATTTGCACCTGCAAATAATTTTGAACTTTATTTTTAAGAGTTGAAGCAATGAAAAAACAATTAATGAGCGCTGGTTTTAAAGCGATTGCACCTTTGTGTATTGGGGCATTCCCATTTTCATTCATCGTGGGTGCTGTCAGTATCCAGGCGGGAATGGATATTATGCAGAGTACGCTATGGGCATTTACTGTTTTTGCCGGTTCTGCCCAAATGGTAGCGCTGGGCTTATTCCAGTCAGGCGCAAGTATGGCGGTGATTATGCTGACTACCTTCATCATTAATTTACGTCATGTGTTATACAGTGCATCGGTATCAGAGCATGCGAAAGAATACCCGCTACATATTCGGATGCTGATGTCATACGGCCTGACAGATGAGGTGTATGCGTCAACGATTACAGAATTCCGTAAAGAAAAAGAAGGCCGTCATTGGTTTTACCTTGCAGCAATGTTTGGCTTCTGGGGAAACTGGGTGCTGGCTAACTTGATGGGAGCGCTAGTAGGTTCATCTTTCCCTGATATTGCTAACTATGGGTTAGAGTTCGCGATGGTTGCAGCCTTTATTGCCATTGTTATTCCACAAGTAAAAAGTCGCGAATGTATTGTTGCAGCAGTAGTGGCTACTATCTCGGGTATTTTACTCTCAGGTTTGCCACATTCACTTGGTTTAGTGATTGCGGCAGCAATTGGTGTACTCGCGGGTTACCAGATGGACCTTGCGACAGAAAAAGAACAACGTAAACAACAAGAAGCAAATCAAGTAACTGAAGTAGAAGGCGCATAACATGGACATGACTACATTTTTAATCTTTACCTTAGGTATGGCTGCGGTAACTTTCGCGATTCGCTTTTCAGTGATTGGCATGGCGGGCTCATTTGAAATGTCTGAACGTATGAAGCGAACACTACGCTTTGTACCAGTAACTGTATTGCCAGCAATTATTGCTGTTGAGATTCTAGGTGCAGGCTCAAACATGGTATTCAGCCTTGAAAACCCACGCGTATTGGCAGCGATTGTTTGTACCATTGTGAGCTTACGCTTTGATTTAGTATGGGTGGTATTAAGTGGCATGGGCTCATTGTTGTTATTCCAAAGCCTACTAGGCTAAACCCAAAACATTCATATTGTTTTCCTCGACTAAATTTTCCCCCTCAATTAAACGCAGCTTTTTAGCTGCGTTTTTTGTTTTACTACAGACTGTGTATTTTTATCATCGACTATGGCTGTTATATCTACCTTGTTAAGAATTACGCTGCACGTTTTGCCATCTTCAATAAGGTTAAAGAGGTTATTTCACTAACCTCGAGCGCTCAACCAATAGCAAGCTTTCACTCTATTTGGACAAAATCATGTTGTATGGTATTGGGTAAAGAATATCAATCTAGCTCAGTTACAGATCAGTTGTTGGTGATGTTAGAGACTATCGATGAGGAAACTGAGATACCTGTTTGGTGGTAATTAAGCGGATGTTATTGCGGGGGAGAGGACGTTGATTAGTTCAATAATTACTAAATTCTAG
>NZ_NOIF01000073.1 GCF_002265265.1 Photobacterium sanguinicancri | reverse complement strand
GAATAGCGCAGCTTGGTAGCGCATCTGGTTTGGGACCAGAGGGTCGGGGGTTCGAATCCCTCTTCACCGACCACCTTATTTCTGTTGAATGTAAGTTGAGCAGAAAAATCTGGTAGGATTTAAAACATACAGCTCGGTGAATAGCGCAGCTTGGTAGCGCATCTGGTTTGGGACCAGAGGGTCGGGGGTTCGAATCCCTCTTCACCGACCACCTTTAGAAAGCCTCGTCGAAAGACGAGGCTTTTTTCGTTTAAGCGAATTGCCTCTTCATTTACCACCTAAACTCTCACCACTAGACACTTTTTTAGTACGCTGATAATTAAGAACTTATTGTCTGGCTTTATGAGTCGAATGCTTTTTATTCGATTAATAGTTAATGAGCTTACTAAATAGTGCTTTTATTAGACTCCGCACATATGGGTGGTAGTATCTCAGCTCTGTATTCTTTTAAGTGTCTGTTATGAAACATGTAATCATTTTTGCTGGTATTCTTTTCGCATTGACTGGCTGTGTAACTAAAAAAATCCAACTCAATCCTGGTGCTGAAAGTGTCTCTGAAATTTCAGAACATTCTGTTCGTTTCTTAAATTGCGATTTAATTAAAACGCATACAATTCAAAATGCGCATCCTAATAATGTCGACTTAGAGCTGAAAAATGTGGCTTACGCGAGTGGTGGTAATCACTACAGTGTCGTAGAAGTACTTGCGACTAGGAAAAATCGTCCAACAAGTGTGGTTGCTGCTATCTATCAATGTGGTGAAAAAATTCAAGAGAAGAAGCCTGAACTGACAACGTCGGATGTTGCCCAGCTATTGCCTGGGGCACATTTGGTTAAAGCGATCACTTTTGCTGAAATTGAAAACGCTACCTGTAAAGTTTTGGGTACGCAGTTTATTGATAAAACTTCACCGGAAGGCGTTTATATTAACCTTGCGAACGATACGTATATGATGTCGGGTAACCGTTATCAGATTAAGAAAATAGTGTCGACATCCGGTGGTGCACCAACGTCGGTATACGCTGATATTTACCGTTGTAAGCATCAAAGCGCACACTACTAAGTGTTTCGTGGAAAAATGATAATGAAAAAAGCCTCGTCGAAAGACGAGGCTTTTTTTAAGCGAATGTGGACTTCTGTAGTAGATGGCGCAGTGAATAGTGCAGCTTGTTCGCGCATCGCAGCTTTGTAGAATGGCGTGAACACTCAATGACTATGAGTGTTCAACCATGATTAATTTCGATGTATCAAATCCTTTCTTTTTAGCATCGGCGAGAAACTTCTTCATGATGCTAGGATCCACTTGCGGTGTGCGTGACAGCAGCCATAAATAATCTTTGTTATAGCCTGAAACAAAGGCGTAATCGTAATTATCCCCTAATTCGAAAACGACATACGATGAATAGAAAGGTCCCCAAAAAGAGACTTTGAGATGACCAACATCGGTTTTATCGACGAAGTAAGCTTTACCTATTGCCTCACTCCATTGTTCTTTATCTGCAGAAAATCCACGGTTAACAACATTGATTCCTTGATCCTTACGCATTTCATAAGTCGCGGTGACATTGGATAGCCCAGACTCAAATGAATGATCGAGTCTTGCCACTTCGTACCATTGGCCTAGAAAGCGATTAATGTCGAAGGCTTTTACCGGCTCTATATCATCAGGAATGTATGTGCAGCCTGTCAGTAAAATAAATGACAATAAAAATGCTCTTATTTGCATGTTTAATCCTCAGGTATCGAGCGTAAAATTTGAAGACTGGTAAGCGATAGAGTATTTACCATTCGCACTGTGATTGACTACCTTGAGTGAGTAACTGAACGCTAAACCCTTCTTCTTTCAAAAGGCTAGGTAAGCCTTGTGGACCGATTAAATGAAATGCACCTACTACTAGCATGTAATTTCCCGCTGGGTATTTTTGGGTATCGTTCAGTTGTTCTACCCAATTGATATTACGCTGGTCGATCAACATAAAATCGGTTTCATCTGAGTAACTGCTAGCAGCAAATAAACTCTCGAGTTTTTCTTTATCGCCATCTTGCCAAGCCGCAATGAGACAGTCGAGTTGATCATCGACTTCATCCCAATCCTTAATGGTCTCAAGCAGCATATCTAATCCATTTTTAGGTAGCTTTTTCATCATATCAAGCTGCTTAGCGACACTTTCGAGTTGATGAATAGGCATCGATTGATTAGCGGCACGTTCTAGCAAAATATAATCAATGCCTAAATCGGCTTGAAGCCCGAGGTTATAAGCAAGCGCGAGCTGAATACTCATTACGCTATACCATGGTGGAGCATAAGCCAGATCATTGGGTTTTAGCTTCAATTGTTTGGCTATTTTGTTGAGCTTTAGTGTGTCTGATTCGCTGAGTAATGAGTGGGTTAATGGTGGATTAAAGGTGAATGAAGGCATCTTGGTGTCAAGAATATTGGCTTCGACTATCAGTCCATCAGCGGCTTGCCAGTGATTAAGGAAAATTTCAGGTAGGGGGTACATATCTTGTGTACCCACATGGATCGAGCCTAAGATCGTAAATTGGCGATGGCCATCAGTAGCATGCCAAACCATAGGATCAGCAAAAGCAGAAGATGCTAAAAAAGGGAAAACGATAAACAGTTTCGTGAAGAAAGATTTCAGCATAACGCACCAAAGGTCATTGTTTAACTTAGGTATATCATAGCCCTTTAAGTTGAACAATTTATCCTTATAGTGCGTTAATGTTATGTCGTCACAGTAATTTATTGCTTGGTGTGAGTGTTTTTTGTTAGTGATTTTCTGAACAATGACTCACTCTTATTGGCATAACCAAAACCACCAAACAATAAATGCGATGAGTGCAACCCCGATAATGAGTACCATCTTAGCTCTCCTTTTTATTGGGTGTGAATAGGCGTAGTCGGTTAGCGTTACTGACGACCGTAATGGAAGACAAGGCCATTGCTGCCCCTGCAACGACAGGGCTGAGTAAAGTACCTGTAAACGGAAATAGTAGACCCGCTGCAACAGGGATCCCTAGCGAGTTATAAATAAATGCGCCAAAGAGATTCTGCTTCATATTGTTCAGTGTGGCTTGAGAAAGCTGTAATGCATCTGCAACGCCGTGAAGCGAGTGACGCATCAAGGTAAATTGCGCGCTTTCAATTGCGACATCACTGCCGCCACCCATGGCTAAACCAACTTCTGCTTGAGCGAGGGCTGGGGCATCATTAATACCATCTCCTACCATTGCAATTCGTTGCCCTTGTTGTTGAAGGTCGGTAATTAATTGGGCTTTTCCATCAGGTAATACACCTGCGATTACGCGATCAATTCCTGCTTGTTGCGCTATCGCTTGAGCGGTGGCTTCTGTATCGCCAGTCAACATCACCACATTGAGCTTCATCGCTTTTAAGCGACTGATTGCCTCTGCAGAATCGGCGCGCAGTGGATCACTGACTGCAAACACTCCTGCGAGTGCGTGGTTTACCGCAAAGAAAACAACCGTGGCACCTGTTTGCGCTAGCTTCTGGTTGTCTGCTTGTGCCATTTCCGTCGAGATACCATGTTGCTCCAGTAGGGAGGCATTGCCCAGCAGTAGCTCATAG
Organism: Photobacterium sanguinicancri; assembly: GCF_002265265.1. Taxonomy (GTDB): domain Bacteria; phylum Pseudomonadota; class Gammaproteobacteria; order Enterobacterales; family Vibrionaceae; genus Photobacterium; species Photobacterium sanguinicancri. Next base: position 19,513 of record NZ_NOIF01000073.1, on the reverse strand, counting down.
TGAGTATCCGTTGCAGGTGTGCCAAGGCTGCCAACAACACCTAAACCCGGTATTGCTTTAAACTGAACGTTATCATTCAGGGTGAGCGATTGTGCCTGCGCTTCTTGTACAAAGGCTTTGGCAAGCGGGTGCTCTGAATGCAGCTCTAAACTCGCGGCTAACGCTAATAGAGTCTGTTTGTTGTGACTGCCATAGCTAATGGTTTCAGTAACGCGAGGTTTACCTTCGGTAATTGTGCCCGTTTTATCTAATACGACAGTATCGATGTTGGCGGCAACTTGCATCGCTTCGGCATCTCGAATGAGTACACCGTATTCAGCTGCTCGGCCAATACCCACGGTAACCGACATTGGAGTGGCTAAGCCAAGTGCACATGGACAGGCGATAATGAGCACTGTGGTTGCTGTGACTAACATATACACAGCGGAAGGTTGTGGACCAAAGTAGTACCACGCCATCGCGGTGATGGTCGCAATGATCATTACTGCGGGCACAAAGATCGCTGAAATAGAATCGGCCAATTTGGCCAATGCCGGTTTACTGCTTTGCGCTTGGCGAACCAGTTGGATGATACGCGCCAGCATAGTGTCGTTACCAATTTGTTCCGCTTTGAACAGTAGGCTGCCATGTTGATTGATGGTGCCTGCATGGATGGTGTCACCTTGCTGTTTATTCACCGCAAGTGGTTCACCTGTTAGCATGGATTCATCAATATAGGTATCGCCTTGCTCTACAACGCCATCAACGGGCACTTTTGATCCGGGACGTAAACGTACCAACATGCCTTTTTGAACCTGATCAAGCGCGACCTCGATTTCTTCACCATTGTGAACGATGATAGCGGTTTGAGGCTGAAGATCGATCAATCGTTCAATGGCTTGAGAAGTACGCGTACGCGCTTTCGCTTCGAGTGCATGACCAAGGGTGATTAAACCAAGGATCATCGCGGACGCTTCGTAATACACGTGGCGTGCTTGTGGGGGGAACCAATCAGGCGCAATGACCACCAGAGTAGAGTAGAGCCACGCAGCCCCAGTGCCTAACGCAACCAAGGTATCCATGCTAGCGCGGTGATGAAGGAAGGCTTTATACGCATTCACATAAAAATGACGCCCCGTCGTGACTAAGAGACCTAGCGTAATTAGGCCGATTAATCCCCAACCTATTTGGCTTGCCTCTGATTCAATCATCATACTGCCACCAAATACGCCCCACGCCATCAAGGGAATACCTATGCTGAGGGCGATTATTGCATTGCGAATGTGGGTTTTATAGCTGGTGGTTTGTTGTTCTTGTTGGCGTTGGCGACGAGCGTGTTCATCTTCGCTGACTTCTGCACCGTAACCTGCTTCGATAACGGCGGTAATAATATCGATATTTACGGCAGTACCACTGACCAAAGCTGTGCGTTCAGCCAAGTTAATATTGGCGGTTTGTACACCTGCGACACCGAGAATTGCTTTCTCTACTGAAGAAACACAGCTTGCGCATGTCATGCCGGTTAGTAAAAACTGCGTCGTTTGTTGGTTAGCTGGATCTTCAGCCTGAGTTGTTGTTTCAATGTCATTGTTAGTATTGGCTTGATGTTGTTCTTGGTCTGTTTCTACACCTGCACTTTTAGTCACTGCCGAGGTTTCATTATCCGTGCTCGCCGTGGTATCGCGAAACTCAGGTGGTGTGACGCTGGCTTGAAAGCCTAATTGTTCAATGAGCTCAATGAGGGTGGCTGTTGTAAGGGCACTGGAAATGACAGCGGTATTTTTAGTCACACTAAACTGGCTGATATCCGCTTGTTCGCTAAGTACTTTCTCTACTTTTGCGACACACTTTCCGCAGCTTAGTCCACTGAGTGCCAAGGTGATAGTCGGCTGTTGTTCAACACGGTAACCTAAGACTGTGACAATTTCGCTGATTTCTTGCGTGGAAATAAGCCCTGAAATATCGAGTTGGTGTTTAGTGACTGTGGCTTTACTGACGAGTGGGTGTTGATCGAAAACTTGCTGCACTTTGGCAACACAGCGTCCGCATGACAAACCTGCTAGGGGTAATGAATGTTGCTGACCGACGCCATAGCCGAGATGTTCGATAGCGGTAAAGACCGTATGTAAGGGTTCTTCAGTGCTCACCCTTGCTTGTTTTGTATCAACATCGGCGGTGGTATTGGGTAGCGCAGTTAGTGCGGCCTTTATTTTATTAGCGCAGTTCATGCAGCGAACTTGGCTTAAAGGTAGATGAAATTCAGCCATAGTTTTAACCTTAATCAAATAGGTATAAGGCGGCAGTATGGTTAGCGATAACGTAAGTGAAGGTGCTAGCCCACTGTCGATTATTTACGAGTTAGGCATAGAATAAACCTTCCATCAACTGGAAGGTCAACAGTATTTATGCAATGCTAATAAACATGGCTGTGATGGATGTTTACGTGTGATTGGCGTGTAAAACAAAAGGTAAAAAAATGAACATTAGCGATATAGCTAAAAAAACCGATTTGAGCACCAAGACGATTCGGTTTTATGAAGATAAAGGCATTATTAGTTCACCGCAGCGGGCGAGTAATGGTTATCGCCGCTATAACGAGAGCCACATTGCCGAACTCAATTTGATTCGACGTGCGCGTTTGGTTGGATTTACCTTGGATGAAGCAAAAGCCTTGCTGGGATTATCTCGTGATCCTGAGCGAAAAAGTGCCGATGTGAAAGAAAAAGCACAAGAAAAGCTGATCGAAATTGATCACAAAATTGCCGAATTACAGCAAATGAAGCACACCTTAGAAACATTAACCAATCAATGCCCTGGTAATGAAGGTGCTACTTGTCCGATTATTGAAGGATTACAAAATCCGTCGTTCTTATCATCGTCATGTTGCAATGCGAAAGAAGCGTCGTAAGTTATGGCTTTAAACCAATCTAAATAACAGACAATTGCTTTTTAGGCTGGTGTGAAATAAATTTACGTCTAAAATCAAAGTAATAGATGCAAAAAAAGCCATATTGAATATGGCTTTTTTGACAGAGGAGTGACCACTTAGTACGTGGCTAACTTTGGTCAGTTAGTGACATTAGTACAGTAGCGAGTAAAGCTGGCGACGGTACAGTGCGGCAATCGCATTCCCTTGACCAAGGGCGGCAAGGATGTCCATCATCGTTTTTTTCGCATTGCCATCTGCGAAGTTCATGTCTTTTCGCAGTAAACCAATCAACAATTCTAATGACTCTTCTTGGCGGTTCACTTGGCTGTATTGTAGTGCAAGCTCGTAGGCAACTTGTTTATCACTAGGGTCTGAAGCTAGTTTTTCTTCGAGTAAGCGAATTTCAGGTGACTCACTTGCTTGTTTATGAAGTTCTAGTTTTGCCATCAGGCCCTTATATTTAGCATCTTGATCTTGCATGGTAATGGTTGCAAGTAAGGTTTCTGCTTCATCAAATTGCATCGTTTCAACTAAACATTCTGCAATCGCAAGTGTGACAATAGCTTGTTGTGGGAATTTAGGTGCAAGCTCTCGTAGTATCGGCAGTGCTTGATTAAAGGCTTGGGTATCAACCAAATTCAATGCTTGTTTTAGCGCAATTTCATCTTGGCTTGGTAAATATTTTGCCAGCATGGTACGCAGACTATCTTCTGTTTGCGGGCCAGCAGAACCGTCAGCTGGTTGACCATTTTTGAATAGGGCAACAGTAGGAAGGCCACGAACGCCAAATTGTTGTGCGACTGCTGGTTGCGCTTCACAGTTCAATGTTGCGACGGTGAGTAAACCTTGGTACTCAGCAGCCAGCCTATTGAGTAAAGCGTTAACTTCAATAGTTTCAGGCATTGATGGCGCCCAAAAGCTAATAGCAACAGGAGTCTGCATTGATTGCTCAATAACTTGCTGTAAATTTTGTTCGTTGATTTCGATAGCTGAGTTTTGGTACATGCCATTCATTCCATAAACTGTTTGATACTCACTATATGGGGATCGTGGCGTTAATATCAAGGGGATGCTGGGGGGCTAAAAAGCAAAAAGGAGAGCGAGGCTCTCCTTTTAACCGTTAAAGGTTAGAAGCAATGCAAGTGTCACACAAACACAAAGCATATTTAACTGTCGTAAGGACATGAGCGTTCCTCATAATGTTCTTTTTATAATTAATAGTTGCGGTGTAGCTATCTCTGATAGTGACTAATTTACAATCACTCTATGACAGTAATATTACGTTAGTGGTACTTTTTGATTAAATCGCGCTATATCGGACTAGAAAAGTTATTTAGCTGACTTTAAAGGGTCACATATGAGCGTATGGGTTAAATAGAGTGTTATTTTTGGACTGTGTTAATGATGAGAGAATCGAGATTAAGACCATCACAAGTATTATGAATGGCCTTTGCTTTAGGCTATGCGGTGTCTAGCTTAGACGCTTTTACTTAGTATTTTATCGAGTATGCTAGAAGGTAGCACTCTGCGTAAGAAACCAAAGAGATATGTTGGCTGTGTGACAAAATAGCGTGCCTTTGGCTTATCACTGCCAATTATATGTAATAAAGGGCGTAAAACGGCTTCTGATGTCAGTGTAAATTTATTAGATGGTGAAGATTTACCCAATCGTTCCAGTGTCTTATGGTAATTATCAATATGGCGAGACTCATCAATATTGATGTGTTTTTCGAATGCATTTTTCGCATTTTCACGGAAGTGACTCTCGATGGGACCGGGCTCAATCAAGCTGACCTTGATTGGTGTATCCATTAATTCAAGACGCAATGTGTCGGTATAGCCTTCCAGGGCGAATTTACTGGCATTGTATGCCCCGCGATATTTCATTGCGACTAAACCCAGCACTGAGCTGTTTTGAACAATTTTACCACTGCCTTGCTTGAGCATAAGGGGAATAACGGCTTGTGTTAGTTCATGCCAACCAAATACATTGGTTTCAAACTGTTCACGTAAAGCTTGAGTGGGAAGATCTTCTAACGCGCCCGCTTGGCCATATGCGCCGTTATTAAACAACACATCTAATTTACCTTCTGTCAGTGCAAGCGCTTGTTTTAGGCCTTGATGAATCGAATCTGTATCTGCTAAATCAAGTTGAACACATTGCAAACCTTGAGATTGCAATTCATCGACATCATGTTGTTTTCGGCAACTGGCTACTACGTTATAACCCGCTTTATGAAGGGCAAAGGCACAGTGGCGACCAATACCTGTACTGCAGCCAGTGATTAAAATTGAGCTTGTCATGTGCTTCCTGCTTTTATTATTTATCATGAATCTATTGGCGAATAGATAAAGGGAGTTTGCTTTTTTCTACCTAATTGCCGCTATTATTGATTTCTAATACTTTAATAACCTCTGACGCCATGTAATCCGCGATCCACGGCTGTGCTTCCGCTTTCGGGTGAAGGCCATCATCCATCATCCACTCTTGCTTCAAAATCACCTCTTCAAGAAAAAAGGGCAGCAAAGGCGACGAATATTCCTGACTTAACGCTGGGTAGAGTGCGCTAAACAGCTGGCTGTATCGTTTACCATAATTAGGGGGAACTTGAATTTGCATTAGCAAGCTCTGAGCGCCACTGGCTTGAATGTCTTCGATCATCATCGCTAAATTGTTACGAATCGTTTTAGGAGGAAACCCTCGTAAACCATCATTCGCACCTAGCTCGATTATGACGTAATCTGGTTGATGACGGTCTAATAGGGTTGGCAGCCTTGCGAGTCCATTGCCTGTGGTATCCCCAGAGATACTGGCATTGATGACAGTTAAGTCATGGCCTTGCTGGCGAAGTTTGGGCTCAAGGAGTATTGGCCAACTTTGTTCAGCACGCATGTTGTAACCCGCGCTTAGGCTATCTCCTAGCACCATTAAGGTGCCACAGTATCCAGTTATCGATACTAAGGGCAGCGTAAAAATAAAAATTAAAACTGAAAGGAATCGTTTCATGTCTACATCCGTGATTAAAGCTGTGTCCGTATCTAAGCACGTGGCTACGACAACATCGTCTATTACTATTCTGCAGGATGTTTCGCTTGAGGTCGAGCAGGGTGAAAGCATTGCATTGGTTGGCGTCTCTGGTGCTGGTAAATCAACCTTAATGACCTTACTGGCTGGGTTGGATATTCCCACATCTGGTGATATTGAATTGTTGGGGCAATCATTAACGACGTTAGATGATGAAGCACGCGCGGCTCTTCGCAGTGAATCGATTGGTTTTGTTTTTCAAAGTTTCTTATTAATCCCTTCGTTAACGGCACTTGAGAATGTGCTCTTACCTGCGATTATCCGTGGTGAAGAGGGCGATGCCACCCGTGCAATGGAGCTGCTTGCCCAAGTGGGCTTACAAGGGCGTGAAACGCATTTACCGACCCAGCTATCAGGTGGAGAGCAACAACGTGTCGCCTTGGCGCGTGCATTTATTACCAAGCCAAAAATCCTGTTTGCCGATGAGCCAACGGGTAACCTCGATCAGCATACCGCCAGTACCATTATTGAAATTCTTTTTGCGTTAAATCGCGATCATGGCACCACGTTAGTCTTGGTTACTCATGATCCGCAATTAGCGCAGCGTTGTGATCGCGTAGTCCGTATTGAAGGCGGTATGGTGGCAGCAGCATGAGTGAGCTTAGTGAAACATCGGTAACAACACGGCAGCATACGCCGCATTTATTATCTCGTTGGAGCTGGCGAGAGTTATGGCAAGGGCAGTTATGGCCTGTCGCGGTGGCATTAACGCTCATTATTGCGTGCGTGTTTGCGCTGTCGGCTCTTGTTGTGCGGGTCGAGAAGATCATGACGGATCAGGGGCGATCCGTGTTAGCAGCAGATTTGGTTTTGGTGTCGGGTAACCCGATTGATGATGACACTCTGGCCTCCGCATCGCAGCGCGGTTTAACCGTATCTAAGCAAACTCGATTCGGTACGATGGCATTTAGCGATGAAAATATGCAGCTAGTCAGCGTAAAAGCGGTAGCCAATGATTTTCCGTTACGTGGCAATTTAGCCTTGTCGTCTGGCGAGGTGGCAAGTGTTCAGTCACAGCATGTGCAGCCGGGCGAACTTTGGTTAGCTGAACGGTTATTTTCATTACTCGCGGTGAAAGAGGGTGATGAAGTCATGATAGGTGATGCGCAGTTCACCGTTTCAGGCTTAATCTCACAAGACCCTGAATTATCGTTTAACCCATTCAGTCAGATGCCAGCCGTGCTTATTCACCATGATGATATTGGACGGACGGGGGCGGTACAGCTTGGTGGTCGAGTACAATATCGGGCGTATTTTGTCGGAGCTGATGCTGTTCTTTCTCCGTTTAGACAGAGTATTGAACTGCAAGCGGGTCAGCGATGGATCAGTGAATCAACCCAAGGGCGAACGGGTGATTTGATTGATCGAGCTCGTCAATATTTATCCTTGACCCTCATTTTGGTCATTATCATGGCCAGTGCCACCTTGGTTCTTACCTGTCAGCACTACACCGCTAGCCGTCGAGAAACGGTTGCTATGATGAAAAGCCTTGGTGCACGTAAGGCATGGTTATGGCGTTGGTTGGCTGGTCAGCTATTGATGCTATTTGCTTTTGCGGCTGTGCTGGGTGTCGGTTTAGGGGCTTTACTGGAGACTTTATTACGGTTGCCATTAGGGGATATTTTACCCGATCCGCTACCGCCAATGGGGTTGACTCCCTTACTCACCAGCGTGTTGGTGGCCTTGTTGGTTGCGATACCAGGGATGGGGATTTCATTAATTAAACTTGTGAATACCCCTGCCATTGCTGTTATGCAGCCTGAAGGCTCTGCGCAATCCGGTTCAGGGTTATTGAATACAAGCCTATTGAATACAGGGCTATCGAATACAAGCCAACTATCACCCTGGCGCTTTGGATTGGTGTTATTGCCCCTTGGTGCTTTATTGATTTGGTTTGGCGATAACACCTTGATGTGGTTAACCCTATTAGGGCTAGCCGTTATGCTGATCTTACTTGCAGCAATCGGTGTTGCTGTCGTGGCGTTATTACGGAAAAAACGTTGGGGGCCAGCGATGCAGTTGGCACTGAGCCGTATTGGTCGAAGTCCTTTAGCGACAGGAGCACAGTTAGCAGCATTAACAGCGTCGCTGATGTTACTGGCGGTGATATGGCTGCTACGAACAGATTTGCTCGCGGATTGGCAGCAAACCTTGCCACCTGATGCACCGAATGTGTTTGCTCTCAATATTAGTGAAGCGGAAACTCAGCCTTATTTAGCCGCGTTAGATGCACAAAATATTGAACATTCCTCGATGTACCCTGTTATTCGCGGGCGTCTTGTTGCCGCCAATGGCGAGCAATTTCTTAAGGGTACTCAGATTCCGCAAGATAATAAAAATGCGCAAGCGAGCGGTGATCAAGCCCAGCCGGATGAAGCATTACGCCGTGAGTTAAATTTCACATGGCGCGAATCGCCACCCGTACATAATCAAATTATAGCGGGAGCATGGGGCGGTGAAGGGACGGTATCGGTTGAACAAGGCATTGCAGAACGCTTGAGCATTCAAGTCGGCGATGAGCTGGCATTTACCGTTAACAGCCAGCCATTTTCAGCGGTCGTTGGCAGTATCCGTCATGTTGAGTGGCGTAATATGCGACCTAATTTTTATTTTATCTTCTCGCCAGATGTGGTGGCAGAGCTCCCTGCGACCTTCTTAGTCAGCTTTCGGATTGGCTCAGATCAGAGTCCTTTGCTCAATCAACTGGGTCGTGACTACCCAACGGTAAGTCTGATGGACTTACGGACCATGGCATCACGTATCCAGTTAATGTTACAGCAAGTGTCACTGTCGCTATCTGTACTGGCTGCGCTGGGGGTGGTGAGTGGGTTATTACTGGTACTGACGTTATTACGCCTTGGTTTGTCGCAGCGTCAGCAAGAGATGAAGCTCTATCGTACTTTAGGGGCGAGCCGTCAACGGATCAGTGCAACGGTATGGTCTGAATACGGCATGATGGCACTGATTGCCGGTGTGATGGCAACCTTGGGGGCTGAGAGTATGGTGGCTGCCTTAGTGCACTTTGGGTTTGAGCTCACACCGCAATGGCACCCGTTGCTTTGGTTAGGTTTACCTCTGATCGCTGTAGGGCTGGTATTGGCATTAGCGCAAAGTATGCTGCCTAAATTGCTCCAGCCGCTAAAAAATTAGGTGTTAGCCACATTGTGAGCGGCTATTTCACTGTATGAAGGGTTTCTTTTAAGGCGTGTTCCAGTTCTGGAAAGCAAAATTTAAACCCTTCAGCTTCAAGTCGAGCAGGGAGTGCGCGTTGACTGTCGAGTAACAGGCAAGCAGATTCCCCAAGTCCCATTTTAATCAGCCACTCTGGGGTGCTTAGAACATGGGGGCGGTGCAATACTTTAGCTAATGTCTGGCTAAATTGCTTGTTGGTGACAGGTGCTGGCGCGGTAAAGTTAAATGGCCCCTTTGCTGTCGGGTGCTTCAATAAAAATAGAATACCTTTCACCATGTCTTGCAAATGGATCCAAGGAAAATACTGACCGCCACCACCAATAGGGCCACCTAAACCAAGTTGATAAGCGGGTAGCATTTTGGCTAACGCACCGCCATGCCTTGCGAGCACAATGCCAGTGCGAAGTAAACAGACGCGGGTTTGATCTGACTGCGCTTGCAATGCGATATCCTCCCATTTCTGGCAGACATGATGGGCAAAATCATCTTTGTTTACTTGCAGATTCTCATCAAACATATCTTCTTTTTGGTCGCCATAGATACCAACAGCTGAACCACTAATGAAAATGTGGGGTGGGTTGTGTCCTGCCTTTAATTTGTTCACCAGTTCTTGGGTGATGTGCCAGCGGCTATCGCAAATCTTTTGTTTCTGTTTTTCGCTCCAGCGTTTATTCACGATAGGTTCTCCCGCCAGATTAATAACGGCATCAAAACTATCGAGGTTGTCTAATTCAATGAGCTGGTTAATAACTTTTATATGATGACCTAAACGTTGATAAGCGCGGGTGGTATCTCGGGTTAGGACGGTCACCTGATCATGGTTGAAGTGAGGAAGAAGCGCTTTGCCGATAAACCCTGTCCCGCCTGTTATTAGTATGTTCATTGTAACCTCTCCCTTCCTTCAAATGCCGTGTGGGTATTCGTTTGTAACAGCCTTTACGGGCTGATACTAGATGATACCCCGATAATGCTTTGATAGATCACCAGTTTGTATCTGGATGTATTACGTTATGATTTTGGTGCGAAGTGATTATCAGCAAGCTAAGTATAACGGAGATGTAAAAATCGAATTTGAAAGGAAAATAATTGAGGGGAAACTTTTGGATACGAGACCATTTTAGAATGGCTAAAAACCATATTAATAACAAGGGATAAATTTAACAATAATCATATTTGTGTGCTACTTCGCGCTGTCTACATTTCAAATTGTAACCTAGTGTAAATTAGCACTATCACTACAGTATGAAGGCATAATAAAGGAGTGATGAGTGAAAGGATTCACGGCATTTTTACAGTCCATGCTTTCTAGTCTGCGCGATTTATTACCCATTATTGTGGTGATAGGATTTTTCCAGCTTATTGTCTTACAGCAACCTCTTCCTCAGCTTGGCACTATCAGCTTTGGCTTACTGCTGGTGGTACTTGGCCTAACGTTATTTGTGATCGGTTTAAACATGGGATTGTTTCCCATCGGTGAATCGATGGCGCAAGCATTTGCCCGCAAAGGGAGTGCTGCGTGGTTATTATTTTTTGCATTTTGTCTGGGTTTTGGTACCACCATAGCGGAACCTGCGTTAACTGCTGTGGCATCTGAAGCGGCGTACGTAGCTGCTGAAGGGGGCATGATTGCGAGTAATGAGAGTGCGATGCAGGACTATGCTTCAGGATTACGGTTAACCGTTGCCTTATCGGTTGGAGTCGCAATTGTATTAGGGGTATTGCGGATTTTAAAAGGTTGGTCAATTCAAAGAATGATCATCGGCGGTTACTCGTTAGTCATGGTGATGACATGGTTTGCACCCCCAAGCATTATCGGTATTGCTTATGACTCGGGTGGTGTAACGACATCCACCATTACCGTTCCCTTAGTCACCGCCCTCGGAGTCGGCTTGGCTTCATCCATTAAAGGCCGAAACCCTATGGTTGACGGCTTTGGTTTGATTGCTTTTGCTTCCTTAACGCCCATGATTTTTGTGATGGCGTATGGCTTATGGTTAGCTTGAAGGGAGTGTTGATATGAGCCTACTTGCTACCACCGCCCAACACTTTCTATCGACCTTCATAGGCACTGTCCGTGACGTCATGCCGATCGTGATCATTATGTTTGGTTTCCAGTTTGCGGTATTGCGCCGCCCAGTCAAAAATTGGCGCAAAGTTGTCACTGGTTTTGTGCTGGTTATTTTTGGCTTATCATTTTTCCTTATGGGGCTAGAGTTAGCACTATTTCCTCTAGGGGAGTCGATGGCTCAGCAACTCACGGCGCCTGCTTTTTTGTTTGATAGTGATGAAGTGATCCCATTACACATTGATTGGTCTGAGTATTATTGGATTTACCTATTTGCTGCTGCCATTGGTTTTAGTACCACGATTGCCGAGCCGTCATTGATTGCGGTGGCCATTAAAGCTAACCAAGTATCGGGTGGAACCATTAAAGTTAATGGACTGCGTATTGCGGTTGCGCTTGGTGTTTCCATGGGGATTGCACTGGGGAGTTACCGTATTGTCGTAGGTGACCCGCTGCATTATTACATTTTGGTTGGTTATATCATTGTTGTCATTCAGACCTTTTTTGCACCCAAAATGATAGTGCCACTGGCGTATGATTCTGGTGGAGTGACCACTTCAACAGTGACCGTACCTATTGTGACAGCATTGGGACTAGGGCTTGCCTCTACTGTCCCAGGACGAAATCCGATGTTAGATGGTTTTGGTCTGATTGCGTTTGCGAGTTTGTTTCCGATGATGACAGTGATGGGCTATGCCCAGTTATCGGTATGGCGAGAAAGGAGATCGGAAAATGCGCTTTAAATTGATAGTCGCGTTTGTTGAAGATGATAAAACTGATGCAGTGCTTGATGCCGCGCGTGCTGCTGGTGCAACGGGTGCTACGGTAATTAATAACGCCCGCGGAGAGGGGCTTCACAAAAAAACCACTTTCTTTGGCTTGTCGTTAGAAGTTCAGCGCGATGTTATTTTATTTTTAGTGGAAGAACACCTTGCGCGCCATATCCTCGAAACTATCGAGCAAGTCGGCGAGTTTGATTCGGCATCGGGGCAGGGGATTGCGGTTCAAATTGATGTAGAAGATGCCGTTGGCGTTGCTCATCAAGTCGAGCAACTCACTAAAGTTGTGGAGGATAAATTATGAGTGATGCAGCGATCGTTAGAGTACGTGATGTCATGATGAACACTTATGCCATGGTTGAAGGTGTGACGACAGTGGCAGAGGCTATTGGCATTGCTAAACACCAACAAGTGAAAGCATTGATAGTGAATAAGCGGGATGCTGATGATGAATTTGGCATCGTCTTAATGAACGATATCGCCAAAAATGTGTTAGCGAAAGACCGTTCACCCAAACGGACTAATGTGTATGAAATCATGACTAAGCCTGCGTTATCTGTCAGTGGTTCGATGGATGTTCGCTATTGTGCGCGGTTATTTGAACGCTTTGGGGTGAGTCGTGCACCAGTGATCGAAGATGGTAAAGTTTTGGGGATGGTCAGTTATAACAACATCGTACTGAATGGCATGCTGCGGGACGAATAGCAATCATAGTGTGAAGGGCGTAACATACTTTGCATTCGGTATTGATTGTATTTATACGACTTATGAAATTGTTTTTTGCTTCAGATTTACACGGCTGTGCTGAGAGCACCCGTACCATGTTGGCTGCGTTTGAACAAAGTGGTGCTGAGCACTTAGTCTTATTGGGTGATGTTTTAAATCATGGCCCTCGCAATGCCTTGCCAGCGGGCTATGCACCGATAGAAGTCGCAGAGCAGCTGAACCAATATGCTGATCGTATTTTGGCGGTACGTGGCAATTGCGACAGTGATGTTGATCAAATGCTACTCGACTTCCCTATGATGGCGGATTACAACTGGGTATTGCTGCCAACGGGGCGCCGCTTATTCCTAACTCATGGTCACCTTTACCATGCGGACAAACACCCTCGATTACGCCAAGGTGATGTGATTGTTTCGGGTCATACGCATTTACCTGTAGCGCAAGCACACGGTGACTATTTTGCGTTTAATCCGGGCTCGACAACGATTCCGCGAGGTGAGCATCAAGCGAGTTATGGTCTGTTAGAAGACAAGACATTGTCGGTAATGAGTTTTATTGGCGAGACCTTGTGTTCAGTAGCGTTGAGTGATTAACGTCGCGGAGAGTCGCGAATAAAAATGATAACAGTAAGCGCACCTCGGTGCGTTTTTTTGTGGCTGCAATCCCCCCTGATGGTATTGAATGATAATGGGATCTGTCAGTAATACTCGGCTTTTACGTGTTTTGGGATGAGGTTCGTAGGCTTTGACAGAAACCTAACATGCAGCGCTAGAACAATAAGCATAAAGGTGCAATGCTTAGTGACATTAGCGTAACATTAATGTGCGCGGCAACGTATGAATAGGCAGAATATGAACAAGAATTTATTAGGGATAGCGCTTGGTGGTTTGTTGATTGCGTCGGGATTAGGCGCGAGTGGCTATTTCATAGGCCAGACGATGTATAACGCCAAAGTAGCAATGAATACGGCTGAAGTGAAAGGTCTAGCTGAACAGCGTGTTGAGGCGGACGTCGCAAACTGGTCGCTAAGTTTTTCTAACCAAGTGAAGAGTAAAGCAGAGATCCCTTCACTGTATCAACTCGCCGAAAAGCAGCAGCAAGAAATCGTCGATATACTGAAAGCTAATGGTTTTACTGATGAAGAAATTACTGTTGGTCTGATTGATTACAGTACCTATGAATACCGTGATGAAAACCAAGTGGTTGTCGAACAAGATCATGATCTAACGGGTACCATTAGCTTAGAAACGACCAAGATCCATGAAATAGCCAAGGTGCGTGCTGCGGTCAATAAGTTGATTGCTAAGGGCTACAATATTTCGAATCATGCTCCGACATATCGGTTTACCAAGCTGAACCAAATAAAGCCTGAAATGCTGAAAACTGCCACTAAAAATGCGCGTATCGCTGCTAATGAATTTGCTGAAAATGCCGGTGTTAAAGTGGGCAGCATTCGTACTGCTCGTCAGGGGAATTTTTCGATCACCGATGCTGGGCAGGAATACGGTGACTTGTATAAAATCGAAAAAGACATTCGAGTGGTCACCAGTATTGAATTTTACTTAACGGAATAGCGTGATTTTACTTAATTGAGTAGTACGGACAGTTGGCGGTGAAATGTGTTCACCGCCCGTTGCTTTATTCTTCTATTGTTACTAGCTATTACTACTACTTGCTATCCGAGTGTCCCAAATCGCGTTTGGGATCGATAATATCGCGTACTCGCTGCTTCAATATCTTCGCTTCAGGAAAGCCACCGTCGGCTTTACGTTCCCATATTTGCTCACCATTACATAAGATACGAAAGTGACCACCTGTATCTGGGTGGAGGCTGACGGTTTCTATCTCTTCGCTAAACGTATGCAGTAACTCTTGGGTGAGCCAAGTTGAGCGCAGCATCCAGTTACATTGACGGCAGTAGTAAATATCAATTTTTGCTTTTTCCATATCGTGATCTTCCAATACGTTTAATTCATACGCTAAAGCTAATGACTAAAAACCAAGTAGTAATTTGAAGCCAATAACAAAAGTCAGTAGTTCAAAGCACCGCTTGATCAAGCGGTTACTTTTTTGTGTCGCAAGGTGGGCGCCAAGGTAGCCACCTAGCAGTGAGCCAAGTAATAGCACAGGGATCCAAGGCCAAAATATTTTCGCGCCTGCAACATACATGGTGACAGCACCAATACCGTTCCAAAATAACCCGACGCTAACGAGTGTCAGAGCCACTGCTTTTTTGTAATCAAAGCCGAACCATCGCACCAAAAATAGCGTGACAAACAAACCTGTCCCTGCAGTGAGTGAGCCATTAAGGATCCCGATCAAGGCCAAACCTAGCCCACCTATGATCATGCCGATTCTATTACGGTGCTGAAGTTGTTCAGTTTGACCGAGCTCTTTTTGAAACAGTGAATAGATACCTAGCCCTAAAATTAAGCTGCCAAGTAAGGCTTCAGCAATTCGCCCTGGTACAAAAAGGATTACATTAGCCCCTAGGATGACCCCAAGCGATCCAGCTGCCACTACATAAGCGGTTAAAGCCCAGTTTAACGAGCCTGATCGAATATGTTTGATGGCGGCACCGACACCAAGGGCGACACTGGCGACTTTGTGAGTGGCAAGGGCAATACTAAAAGGGAGACCAAGAAAGATCAGTAGTGGAAATTGGATCAGACCTGCACCACCACCTGAGAGGGAGGCAAGGGTATTTGAAATCAGTGAGCCGATAAACAGGCCAAGGGTGTTGATGACATCCATGAAAGTACAAGTTTATCCGTAAGCGTAATAGCGTGTTAACTAGCATACGGACTGATGTGCAAGATTGGAATGGTTATGGATACTGATACTAAAAACTAATATTGGGCATGATAAAAGAGGGGCATAAAAAAACGCCCCCATCAGAGATGGAGGCGTTCAAGTGGCAGTTAGTCGTTAAAAACGATTAAGCGCCAGCTTCTTCAGCTTGTTTAGCCTGAATCGCAGTTAGTGCAACTGTGTATACGATATCGTCTACTAGTGCGCCACGAGAAAGGTCATTTACAGGCTTACGCATGCCTTGCAGCATTGGACCGATAGATACTAGGTCTGCTGAACGTTGTACTGCTTTGTAAGTCGTGTTACCAGTGTTTAGGTCTGGGAATACGAATACAGTCGCTTTACCCGCTACTGGCGAGTTAGGCGCTTTAGAAGCAGCAACGTTTTCCATGATTGCAGCATCGTACTGTAGAGGACCATCGATGATTAGATCAGGACGTTTCTCTTGAGCAATGCGAGTTGCTTCACGTACTTTATCTACGTCTGCACCTTTACCAGAAGTACCAGTAGAGTATGAGATCATAGCAACGCGTGGTTCGATACCGAATGCTTTCGCTGAATCTGCAGATTGAATTGCGATTTCAGCAAGTTGCTCAGCGTTTGGATCTGGGTTGATTGCACAGTCACCGTATACCAGTACTTGATCAGGCAGAAGCATGAAGAATACTGAAGATACGATAGATGCATCAGGTGCAGTTTTGATGATTTGGAACGGAGGAACGATAGTGTTCGCCGTAGTGTGAACAGCACCAGAAACTAGGCCGTCAACTTCACCATTTTCTAACATCATTGTGCCAAGGAAAACTGAATCTTGCAGTTTTTCACGTGCAACAACATCAGTCATGCCTTTCGCGCCACGTAGCTCAACAAGACGAGCAACGTAGTTTTCGCGTACTGCTTCAGAATCGATGATAGTTACGCCAGAACCAAGTACAACGCCTTGTTGCTCAGCAACACGCTTGATTTCTTCTGGGTTACCAAGAAGCACACATTCAGCAATACCGCGCTCAGCACAGATAGCCGCAGCTTTAACTGTACGTGGCTCATCACCTTCAGGAAGAACAACACGCTTAGCCGCTTTACGAGCAAGTTCAGTTAGTTCGTAACGGAATGCTGGTGGGCTTAGGCGACGCTCTTTAGTTGAACCTTCAGTTAGCGATTCAATCCACTGACCATCAATGTGGCTAGCCATGTATTCGTTAACGAATTCAACACGCTCTTTATCGTCCGCTGGTACTTCTAGGCTGAAGCTTTGAAGGTTTAGCGATGTCTGCCAAGTGTTACCTTGAGCAGTCATAACTGGAAGACCAGTTTCGAATGCGCGCTCACAAAGATCAGTCACTGCTTTAGGTAGCTCGTAGCCGCCAGTAAGAAGTAGAGCACCGATTTCAACACCGTTCATTGCAGCAAGACATGCAGCAACGATAACGTCAGGACGGTCTGCAGAAGTTACTAGCAGTGAACCTGGACGGAAGTGTTCAACCATGTGAGGGATAGAACGTGCACAGAAAGTGATGCTCTTAATACGACGAGTCGCGATATCACCTTCGTTGATGATTTCAGCGTTTAGGTGCTTCGCCATGTCTGTTGCACGTGTTGCGATTAGCTCTGGGCTCCAAGGTGCACAACCAAGTACACGGATAGGGCTAGAGTTGAACACTTGCATAACTTCAACGTTTGAAGGAACAGTACCCTCAGCATCGTCAAAGATTTCAGATAGGTCAGGACGAGTACGGCCGTCAGCATCTACAGGTGCGTTTAGTTTGTTAACGATAACGCCAGAGATTTGCTTGTTTTTCGTGCCGCCGAAGTTAGAACATGCTACTTCGATACGCTCTTTAAGTTGTGATGGGTTGTCTGTACCCGGAGTCACAACGAATACGATTTCAGCATCAAGCGTTTTAGCGATTTCATAGTTAATCTGGTTCGCAAATGGGTGCTTGCGAGTTGGTACTAGACCTTCGATTAATGCTACTTCAGCGTTAGCTGTTGCTGCTTTGAAACGTGCAACGATGTCTTCAAGTAGTACATCGCTTTGGTCGTTACGAAGAAGTTCTTCAGCACGAGCCATTGATACAGGATCTGCAACGTTCATGTCGCTGTTTGCGCGAATGATCGTTGTTGTTAGATCTGGCTGATCGCCACCGTGACGCGGTTGAGCGATAGGCTTAAAGAAAGAAACACGAACGCCTTTGCGCTCCATTGCACGAACAACACCAAGACTAACGCTTGTTAAGCCAACACCAGCGCCAACTGGGATAAGCATAATAGTACGGGACACTATGAATTCCTCAAACTATTGAACAATACAGCGCTGTTCCGTAATCGTTTTAGGCCACTAGTGGTTAGAAACAACTATGGAACAACACCACAATAAAAATAAAAGTTCATGGGATTAACCATGAAAAACGGCCGGCCTAAGCCAGCCGTTAGAGGCTGTTTTAATCAACAACCTGATAATCTCAGATTAGATTTCAGTCAGACGAGCTGTATCTTCTGCGATTACTAGTTCTTCGTTAGTCGAAACAACCATTGCAGGAATACGGCTGTTTGCAGAAGTAATAGTACCTTCTTTACCGAAACGTGCTTTAAGGTTAGCTTCGCTATCTACTTCAACACCTAGGATAGCTAGACGGTTAAGAACCATCTCACGGATAGGTGCAGAGTTTTCACCGATACCACCAGTGAAAGTAATTGCGTCTAGACGACCTTCTAGTGTTGCAGTGTAGCCAGCAACGTACTTAGCTAGACGGTGACAGAATACGTCCATTGCACGCGTTGCTTCTTCTTTCTCGCCGTAGTTGTCTTCAACGAAACGACAGTCAGAAGTCACTTGAGTTAGACCTTGTAGGCCAGACTCTTTAGTAAACATAGTGTTGATTTCAGCAACGCTCATGCCTAGCTTGTCGTGTAGGTGGAACATAACAGCAGGGTCTAGGTCACCACAACGTGTACCCATAACAAGACCTTCAAGAGGAGTAAGACCCATAGAAGTATCTACAGATTTACCGTTCTTGATTGCACATACAGATGCACCGTTACCTAGGTGACAGTTGATGATGTTTAGTTCATCTTCTTTCTTACCTAGTAGCTCAGCTGTTACACGCGTGATGAACAGGTGAGAAGTACCGTGTGCGCCGTAGCGACGGATACCGTGGTCTGTGTATAGGTTGTACGGAAGAGCGTATAGGTACGCTTCTTCTGGCATAGTTGTGTGGAACGCAGTATCGAATACAGCTACGTTTTGTAGTGCAGGGAATGCGCTCTGAGCAGCTTTAATACCAATGATGTGAGCTGGGTTGTGAAGCGGTGCGAAAGTCGCAGCGTCTTCGATACCTTGAAGAACTTCATCAGTGATAAGAGCAGAAGCAGTGAATTGCTCACCACCGTGAACTACACGGTGACCGATAGCTGCTAGGCTGTCAGCAAGTTCAGGCTTAGAAGCAATGATAGTATCTACCATGAATGCTAAAGCTTCTTCGTGTGCAGCACCGTTACCAAGCTGTGCTTCGTGCTTACCATCAAGTTTCCACTTGATGCGAGCTTCTGGAAGGTGCAGACATTCTGCAAGACCTGTTAGGTGTTCATCACCTGATACAGGATCAACGATTGCGAACTTTAGAGAAGAGCTACCGCAGTTAAGTACTAGAACCAGCTTAGACATGAGAGTGACTACCTATAATCTGTCTGAAAGTTGATATTCATTCGAATAAAAAAGTACCCATAGAATAGACGACTTTTTATACAGCCGATCTAATCTGGGTCAAATTCGTGTCTATCCGTAGAACTGAGAATTGAGAAACCCACAATCCTGGGTCATCCTTGATGGTTGCCTTAGAGTTGCCATAATAGAAATTACGAGCAACAATTAATTGAGGCGTGCTGTAGGATAGCGATTGTTACGCAATATAACAAAAAGATTTTTAGAAAAGTTTAATTTGAATCAA
>NZ_NOIF01000072.1 GCF_002265265.1 Photobacterium sanguinicancri | reverse complement strand
GTCATAATGTCACCTGTTAACTTATGAGGTGATAATATCACCTCTAACTAAGTGACCAAATTCACTATGCCACTACAATGTTAGTGCCATCAAAGTTGTAAAATTCTCCACTTTGAGAAGGCGATAAATTATCTAAGACGTTTTTTAAGCCTGATACGGAGACTTGCGTGTCAATTAAAGCATTGGGTCCACCCATTTCCGTTTGTACCCAGCCAGGGTGAAGCGCAACAGAAAGAATACCTTGTGGTAATAAGTCGTTGGATAGGCTTTTGACGACGGAGTTTAAGGCCGCTTTTGATGAGCGATAAATGTAACCACCACCGCTGGTATTCTCCGTCATACTGCCAACTTTCGATGAAATCGAGGCAATAATCCCTTGAGGAGCCAGTTTAAGCTGAGGGTAAAAAGCTTCTGCCATTTTTAGCGGAGCAATCGTGTTAACCTCAAAGACCTTTCGCCATTCATTGGCATTGGTGTGACCAAATCCATAGCCTTTCGGACCGTAATAACCCGCATTGTTAATCAACAAATCTAATGGTGTCCCCTTTAGGATCTGGCTCAGAGCCATTACAGCGTCATGGTCTGTGACGTCGAGCGTGTGAAGGTGTAAGTTTTGAGGAGATGCGCTTGCTAGTGATAATAATTCCTGTGCTTGTGATATATCGCGACAAGATGCATCGACATGCCAGCCATCATCCAGATAGTGTTTTACTAATGCCAAACCTATACCGCGGTTTGCGCCAGTGATCAGTAGCCGAGGTTGCATGATATCTCCTTTCTTAATTTGCTTTGTCGCTTGCTTATTGGGTTATACCAATCTGACTAAGTAACTGATCGTTTTGCTGATTAAAATCACTGAACACTTACTTACCCAGAGTAGTACTAGCCTATTGGGTTTGGTTCATAAACTCAATATTGAGACATCAGTGTCTTGGTGATTTTCACTAAGGTTGTAAGTAGGGGATTTGACGGGTGATGATTTATGAAGTCGCGATGGGAATATGCGAGATTTGGAACCGGACTACTTAAGATCAGTGGAATGATCGCTGCGCTTTTATTGCTTAGCGGCTGTGAGAGTGCCCGCCATGATCAGCTAATTGAGTTAGGTTTTACTCGACCTTATTTGGATGGCTATCAAGATGGTTGCCATAGCCGAAAAGAGCAGGCAGTTACGCACCATGATGGCTTTCGCCAAGATCCTGAGCGTATGTATGATGACCAAAAATATGCCAATGGTTGGCAAGATGGATATGAGCAGTGCTACGCCAGCAACACTGAATACCATTAGCCTCGGGCGGTAGTTATCACAGACAAAAAAGCAGCTTAATTGCTACTTTTTTGTTTAAGTCAGATTACTTTTGAGGGTGATAAAAGCGTTTTAGCTCATTCATTACCTGCATCAAGGTTGACAGTTTTGGTCGACGTTCATCTTTAATCTTATAGTGTTCGTCATAGACTTGATAGTTTCCATAGCGGTCAACGACTGTGGTTGTGTTTTTTTGAATAACCACAATATCTTTACTATCACCTGCAATCACCCAACGACGTGTATTTTCATTATCAAACAAGCTATTACCACTGCTGTATTTATCGCTAGTCGTGGATACATTCAATAATGCCTCCATTAGTGTAGGAGCTACATCTAAATGACTTGTTACTGTCTCTATAACGTCGGAGTCACGGTTTGGCCAATGGATGACTAAAGGTACTTTTAATTGATACTGGCTATAATTGCTATTTGAACCCCAGCTATTGGTACCTGTTTCGTTAAATTCAGTACCGTGATTTGACGTGAAAATAATAATGGTATTATCAAGCACTTGTTGTGCTTCTAATGCAGCTAAGATCTGACCGACCAAACTATCGGCATAATTAGCCGCATTACGGTAACTATTTTTTAGCAACAGACCTGGGTCGCTGATTTTTGTATTTTTTGCTGTAGTGCTAAGTGATGGTGTAAATGTTGGCGTGTAGCCACCATCTTCTTCAAACTCTTGCACCGCCAGTAGTTCTATATAACTGAACCAAGGTTTATCATCTTCAAGCGTTGTGGTAAGCCATGTCTGCCAGTTATCGACAGCGAGTTGATCGCTAGGCGTCGCATTATCTGAGCTGTGGTTAGCTAGCTTTTGCTGTTCAAAGATAGTTTGATAATAAATGGGTGAACTAAAATGGTCACCACTGAACAGGCCAAATTGGTATTTACGCTTATTTAGCGTAGAAACAAGTACTGGGCTTGTGCTTTCAGCACGGACGCTTTCTAAATAGCTGCCTGGTAGGCCGTAAAATAAGCCAAATATACCGACAGTATTATCATTGCTAGTGCTGTAATGGTTTTTGTAATTGATGTTTTGGTCTGCAAAACTCGCCAAGTTAGGCATAATCTTGCTACTAACCATATCGCTGCGTAAGCCATCTATCATTACGATGAGTACATTTTGATTTGTACCTTGGTCAGAGAAGCTTAACTTTTCAATAGGGTAGCGAATCAGCGGGCTATGGTTTTCACCTGCTTCTTCTTTGCGTTTGGCGTACTCATTACGATCAATGAGTCCATGTTTTTCCATAAAGGTTTTTGCTGTCATAGGGTATGACAATGGAAAATTAGAACGTTGCATTGTCACTGGGCGATACAAAAATGCATCAGCCCAGATATAGACCAGATGACTGCCTAAGAAACATAAGCCAAATACCAGTGCAATCGGCCCTCCCACATGCTTGCGGGTGATCTTTCGCAACTTACGCCATAACCACTCAGACAACACTAATTGCAGTAAAAAGAGAATAGGCACAGCAATAAACAGGTATTGCCAACGTGCGTTTAACTCACTCTTTTCACCACTAAGTAAAAGATCCCAAACTAATGGGCTTAAGTGGAGGTCTAGTGTGGTGTAAGCATAGGTATCTAAGATTAATGTGGTTAAACCTAAAGTGGCAATAAGCGCTGCGAATAAACGCATTAATCGTTGAGAAGGGATCAGAAAGCTAGCAGGAAAAATGATCAGGATATATAACCCAAACACAAGGAAGCCAAAGTGACCAACCCAACTTAGCAATAGATACAGTTGACCTAATAGCGTTACAGGCCATTCTGAATGCACAATGTATCGCGTGCCAAAAAGCATGGCAGCGATGATATTGAAAAAGCTAAACCAGTGTCCCCAGCTGATAAGCTGAGATACTTTGTCTTTGTAATTATTTCCGCTAGCGACCATATCTGTTTATTCTTCTCTGTCTCTCGGGCAAAGTGTCTCTGTTAGTCTTTGATTGTGGTCTGCAGTGCTTGGGCAAATTTCTCAGCAATCGCTTTACGTTGGCCCGCTGGTAGATCAGCATTGATGATGTTGGTAGCAATGTTGCCCACAACCATCAGCGCAAGTTCTGCTGATGCATCGTGTTTTTCTAGTACGTCAAACAGATCACTGATGATTTGTTCAACTTTGTCGTTGCTGTATTTTGAAGTAATAGGCATAGGAAGTCTTGTTTAAAGTTTACTAAAGCAGCTTATAATAACCTACACTTTTGGTTAACTGAAAAACTTTTCAATTATGAGTCTAATCCTTTCGAACGTTATTCTGCACCAACTTGCTAAGAATGATAAAGATGAATTTGAAGTTCATCTTAGAAAACAAACACTTGATCACAGTGAGTCGACTGAAAACCTTGTTGCAGAGCTCCATCGAGTATACAGCAGTAAAGGTGCAAAAGGTTTTGCCCACTTCTCAGAAGAGAGTGAATTTAGCTATTGGTTGAAGCAATGTCGCACTAAAGAACTCGATTTTCTGTCATTTTCTGACCAATCTGCCAAGCGCTTACAAGCTGAATTGGCAAAATATCCCTTTGCTGAATCTGGCACACTGGTGATGGCTGAGTATCAATCGCTGGCGACAGACTATTTATTTATCGGTTTAATGCCGACCTGCCATAGTATGAAAGTAACAGAACAATTGGATATCAGTGCGACGGACTATTTAGATGTCGCTAAGATGGACATTGTTGCGCGTATCGATCTGTCGGCGTGGGAAACTGATGCGGAATCTAAGCGTTATCTGACATTTATTAAAGGGCGAGTGGGCCGTAAGATTGCTGATTTCTTCTTAGATTTCCTACAAGCAGAAGTGGGTTTGGACGTTAAAGTTCAAAACCAAGTGCTAATGCAAGCTGTGGAAGATTTCTGCGCTGATTCGCGTCTAGATAAAGAAGAAAAGCAACAGTACCGCAAGCAAGTGTACGATTACTGTAACGAACAGCTACAAGCTGGTGATGAAGTGACGGTTAAAGAACTTGCTGGTGAGCTACCACCATCAGAAGATGGTACTGATTTTTACCAGTTTACGTCGCAGCAAGGCTATGAACTTGAAGAAAGCTTCCCAGCTGATCGCGCTGCTATGCGCAAGTTAACTAAGTTTGTTGGTTCAGGTGGTGGTATGTCTATTAACTTTGACAGTATGTTGCTGGGTGAGCGTATTTTTTATGATGCAGAAACAGATACGTTAACGATTAAAGGTACACCGCCTAACTTAAAAGATCAGCTTCAGCGTCGTCTGAATTCTGATAGTTAAGTTATTCGTTACTATTGTAAAGCGATAGGGAGGAGCACTCTTTGTCGCTTGATAGTCTTTACGCTTGGCTTACGGTTGCGCAAGTCATCGCCGCTCGTTATTGCATGATCGTTTTGTCAATCGTCGCGTTTTTCGTGATCTTGTTGGCATAAATGCTGATAGGCGAGTAATAAGTATTACATGGAAGTTTGTTGGCTTAACTAGGCATCATTGTCTAATATTATGCTTGCAATATTAACTAGTTGCGCCTTCAGGAGCAGACATGGATGATGACAATAAGATTGCCTTCCCACCCAGTGTAACGACAGTACAACAACAGTCTACAAAAGCTGTTTGGGTATCTCGTGCTCTTTTTGTGCTGAGTTTGTTGATAGGTGTGGCGTTTGCCTATTTATACGGACAGTCGAGCCGATTAACGAGTATTGAAACTGACGTTGAGCAACTGCAAGCCGAAGCACTTAGTCTACATAAGCAAGCTGTTGTGAATCGGTTTGAATCCATTGATAACCCAAGCAAAATATCGATAGTTTTCCGTCAGCGGCTGCTGCAACTAAGCAATTATCAAGCTGGAGAGGAACTGAAAACTGAATTAAATAAGCTAACGCTACAAGGTAGTCAGTATGCAGAGCAGCTTGATATCGCTTTGATGAGTCATGACGCTTTTAGCAATATAGCTTTAACTTTGATTGACGCACAAAAAGCAAACCAGAGTCCAGAACTTGAATCGCTATATCATCAACTGACGTTGGATTTGTTGAGCTTATTAAGCCAAGAGCAAACAAATAATGACGCGGTTTTAGATGAGTTGAATCGTTCATTACTGTCTATTGATACACAGCAACAGCAGCTGAGCCCAGAGTTACAAGTCCAAGCTAAATTCGTCATCAAGTCTATTCTTCCTATGCTTTCACGCTATGTGCAGTATTTACAGGCAGTTCAAAATATTCATCTAACCCCTTTTGATGACACATATAATAGTGTGCTGCATAAGACAAAAGAAATACGTAGTCAGTATGAGTTCGGCCAGTTATTCCTTATGGTGGTGCTCGTTATTATCGTCGCGATAAGTACATGGCTTAATCTACTTTTTAAACTATTGCCAAACAAAGCGCTAGCGGTGCAGGCTGAGTCAGCTCGGAAAAAAGAAGTGCAGGGCAGCAATACTCAACACCAGCCTGATAATATTGTGTCGAGTAAGACGACAGCAAGCACAGCAACAGATACGGGGCAAGTTTTACCTGCGCAATCTGATTCTAGTAAGCCCCTCATCCGACAAAATGAACCAGAGTTGAGTACGCCAGCACACCAGAGTATTGAAGATACAGAGACTCATGCTGAGCATATTGAGTTGGGTGCGTCTTCTAATGTAGGGAGGCCAACATCGGCATCTCCTGAGCTTTTATCGATAGAGCTATTTGATCTTCGCCATATACTGCATTGCATGGATGAAGATCTCGATTCGGTCATCATGCTATTAGAAATTTTTGTTCAAGAGCACGGTAGTGATGGTATCTACTTTAGACTAGCGCTTGAGGATGGCCGTATTGATGATGCTGCACGTATTGTTCATAGTTTAAAAGGTGTAGCTGGCAGTATCGGTTCTAATGCTTTGAAAAATATCGCTGAACGCTTGGAGTTAGCAATTAAAAAAGAAGATATGATTGTTGAGAGTGACAGTGCGGAATTAGACACTATCCTTAAGGGTGTGGTGAAAACAGTACAGGTTTATCTAGAAACGCAAGGTGTCACGGTTGCAGTAAAAAAGTTTGAGCCTGAAAACGAGAAGCCTAAGCCAGAAGAGGGCAGCGTTGAATTTGATGTGGCTTGTTCAGAAAATACCATGAAGAAAGATCAAGTCGCGGATAATGGAGCAACAGGGCTCTCTGAAAAGAAGGTAACGATACAGCAAGAACTTACTCCTAGAGATTGTGACACAGCTGCCGAAGGCCGTCAGGAATCAGATGCTAAGAGGAGTTCACTGATAGATATTAAGTACATGATGACCACTATGGATGATGATGCTGACTCAGTAAAAATGCTGTTGGAAATCTTTATTGATGAGCACGTAAATGATGGAAAAAAACTATTACAGCAAGTCCACAATAGCACTGAAATATCAGAAGATGCGATTCGAATCGTTCATAGCCTCAAGGGGGTCTCTTCAAGTTTAGGTGCTCATCCATTAAAAGTGCTAGCGGGTGACATTGAGACGAGGTTTAAGCAAGGACAACCTGTTAGCGATGCTGATTACCGAGCGTTTGATTTACTGCTAACAGATACTATTTCTGCTGCGACTTACTATTTAGAGGCAGAGAACTTAGCGGTTTATGACGAGGGAGTTGCGTAAGAGTGTGTTTGCACCAATGAAGCCGAAAGTGATTGCTTGGTATCAGTCTATAAGTTTTAAGGGCCTTACGTTGTTAGTGGCTCTTTTGCTAATGGTTGTGTTGAGCATTATGTACGTGATGGAAACGGTCGGTTTTCGGCTTTCTATTCAATCAGCAGAGCAAAGGGTCGCTGCGGAATCGGAAGCCGTCGGTCAGTCTATTGTTCAACTTGGCGCTAAAATTGAGATTGCTGCACTGAGTTTATCAAATGCCGTCGAAACCATTGAATCCCCTGACGTACTCGATGGCTTCTTCCAAAATCTACTGACGAGCCCAGCTATCGGTAAGTTTATAGCGGGCGGTGGGATTTGGCCTGATGCTTATAATGGCGATAGAAAGCTACTTAATAGTTTGTTTTATACCAAAAACAGCACGGGTTCGGTTGAGCGAATTGATAGCTATAATAACCATTTATCGGCGCCCTATTATGCCGCAGAGTGGTTTGCCCCTGCACGTTGGTTAACCGCGGGTGATGCGTACTGGTCGCAATCTTATACCGATCCTTATACAGCAGAACCCATGGTAACTTGTACCGTGCCTTATTTCTCTGAAGGGGAGTTTGCTGGTGTTGTTACATTAGATATCCGTGTTAAAGCGCTTAATACCTACTTGGTTGAACAAGGTCAGCAGCAAGGTGTTTATTTTTCTTTATTGGATCGCTCGGGACGTTTTTTAGCTTATCCGGAACCTGACAGAGTGATGGATACAACCACTGAGGCCCCAAGCTATATTTTAAGCCATGAATATTCTGAAAATGAACCGAGTTTCATGCCAATTGCTGTCGCGATTAATGACATCATGGCGAAACGACGTCACCAATATCAAACCGACAAAAAAGTAGATCTCCTGGCAAAAAAAATAGTTGAACACTCACTGAGTATCTCAATTAGCTATGCAATTTCAGTTGCGACCGAGTTGCTGTACCCCGATGAAAATATGAGCCGATCTCAGCCCTTGTTTAGCTTGAATGTGGATACCGATCCTATCTTGAACCAAGCGGCATTTATTTCCGCGATTCGTATTCCTCGAATGCAATGGATGTTAATTCAAGGTGTTCCTCAACATGATATGTACGCCCAAGCTATTCAACTAGAAAGGCAGCTACTCTTGTTTATGTTGCCTGTTGTGGTGGTATTCATTGCCGTCACCTTTATCTTTTTTTACCGACGAATTTTTAAACCATTAAAGTCAGTTCGTGAAGCATTAGCCGAACAAAGAAATGATGAGGAATTTACCCCTTTACCTGTTTATCACCGTGATGAATTAGGGGCGTTAGTGCATCGCTTTAATCAGCGCAGCGAAAGTTTAATAACTGCGAAACAGCAAGCGCTAAAAGCGGCTGAAGCGAAGCAGCAATTTTTAGCCAACATGAGCCATGAAATTCGCACCCCAATGAATGGTATTATTGGTGCTGCAGGTTTAATGCAAAGTGAATCCTTATCGAGACAACAGCGAGAATATGTGTCGATTATCAGTCATTCAGCGAAAAGTTTGATGACACTAATTAATGATATTTTGGACTTTAGCAAAATAGAATCGAGTAAAGTTGAACTTGAGTCTGTACCATTTAATCTGCACGAAATAGCCAAATACGCTCATGCATTACTTCGTCCAACGATTGAAAACCCAGCTTTAGTTGATTATCGACTGCATTATGATGATGCTATTCCTCTGACATTATTAGGGGATCCTACTCGTATTCAGCAAATTCTTATTAACCTGCTAGGTAACGCCAATAAGTTCACAGAACAAGGCTTTATTCACTTGGATGTGGCCTTAGTCCAACGCGATAAACATACCGTCGTGGTTGAAATAAAGGTATCAGATAGTGGTATTGGCATACCGAATGAAAAAATTGAGCATATTTTTGATAAGTTTTCGCAAGCGGATGAAACGACAACGCGGCGTTTCGGTGGCTCGGGGTTGGGGTTAACGATCACTCGTCAGTTGATTGAACTTATGGATGGGGGGATTCATGTTATTAGCAAAGAGGGATTGGGTTCTGAGTTTGTTGTAACGCTACCATTCTCTATGGCTAAAAGCCGCGAGAATCCATCAGTTTCACACTTAATGGCCGCGGAAAGCGCTTCCTGTGAGCCACCTTTTATAGGACAACGTTGTTTACTGGTTGAAGATAATAACGTGAACCGTCTTATTGCCAGCCAGTTATTGAGCCGTCTAGGTTTTTCTATTGATACGGCATGCGATGGTGTTGAGGCGGTAGAAAAAGCACAGCGCGAGTTGTTTGATGTTATTTATATGGATATGCAAATGCCACGTCTAGACGGTGTCGGTGCAACTAAAGCTATTCGTGAAATGGATGGAATTAATGTCGATACGGCAATAATTGCGATGACAGCCAATGTCATGGCGGCGGATGTTGCACTGTGTCGAGAAGCAGGAATGCAAGGTCATATAGGTAAACCAATCTCAGAATCAGACCTTTATACTGTGACTATACAGGCTATAGAGGATAATAGTGCGATCACAATGCAAAGTTGATCCTTATCAAATCTTCTTTGTACGTGCGGTGGATAATAAGCCGCACTATGATAGTTCAAAACCAACATTCAGTTCGTTCGCAGCGTGAACTGGACACAGTGAAGGCGATGATTCGCCTGTATTGTAAAACGCTGCATCGTGGGGCAATTATGTGCCCTGAATGCGAAGGCCTTATCGCTTACGTTGAAAGTAGAATGACAAGCTGTCGATTAGGTAATGAAAAGCCGACATGCCAATGTTGTTCTGCCTCTTGCTACCCACCAGCGAAACGCCTTCATTTGACGCATGTTTTACGCTGGTCGTTGCCTCGTTTTTTTTGGCGGCACCCGATGAAAGCTTTTCATTTCAAAATGGATAGTTTACGTGCGGGACATCGTCATACAGAGCAGGCGGCAGGGGCGAGTCATAAAGGGTAATTATTCATCTATCTGAGACACTTTACCTAATGTCGTTTCATTAGCAATTTAGCTCTCAAGTAAAAAAAGGCTGCCGCGGGCAGCCTTCTTTGTTTTTATTTTTAACCAGCCTTTTGGGTATAACTACAGAGTGAAACCTAAAGTTGTTAACCAAGTGGCAATACGATCATCGGTTAATTCAGGTTGGCGGTCTTCATCCAGAGCCAAACCTACAAATTTACCGCTCTCTTTTTCTGCGCGAGAATCATTAAACTCATAGCCGTCAGTTGACCAAGCACCAACTAACTCACCGCCTGCATCTACCACTAAATCAGCGAGGTCCCCCATGGCATCTAGGAAGCTGTCTGGGTAATCAATTTGATCGCCAAGGCCAAATAGCGCCACTTTTTTACCTTTCAAATCAGCATCTTCTAATTCTGGTACAAAGTAGTCCCAGTCAGGCTGCATCTCGCCATAGTTGGCTGTTGGTGTACCTAAAATAAGTAGCTCATAGTCATCAAAAATATCGCTGCTGCACCCAGCAATATCTTGGGCTTCAAGGTTGAGTTTTTCTGCAATTTTTTGTGCTGCCGCTTCGGTATTACCTGTGTCGCTACCAAAGAAAATGGCGGTATTAAGTTGAGCTGTCATGGTGTCTCCTTTGCTGCCCGTAGGCAGCTTATCTGTAATTTAGTGATAAAAATGTAAAGCGTGAGTGGCGTCAGTTACGCGTTTATTTCCACTCTAATAATTGGTTTAAGAGTTGATGCTTATGGCTAACTTGCTGACGTAAACGTTCAAGGTTTGCTGCATAGCGCGCTGGATCTTTGCGTTGTACCTGAGTAAAGCGCGCTTCACGGCTAATCAATTCTTCGACGTCTTTCTTTGGCGGTTTCGAGTCCAGTTGCAGTGCGGCGCGGCCTTTCTCGGTACGGCGAGGGTCAAAGCGGAATAGTGGCCATAGGCCAGTATCCACCAGTAGTTGTTGGTGCTCGACACCTTCCGCCATATCAAAGCCATGGGTAATACACGGTGAATAAGCAATAACCAGT
Organism: Photobacterium sanguinicancri; assembly: GCF_002265265.1. GTDB lineage: Bacteria > Pseudomonadota > Gammaproteobacteria > Enterobacterales > Vibrionaceae > Photobacterium > Photobacterium sanguinicancri. The sequence continues at coordinate 12,239 of NZ_NOIF01000072.1, read as the reverse complement.
GATGGACCTGGGTAAGCTTCGGCTTCTTGTAAGGCTTTTACGGCATGGTTCATGTTGGCACCAAGGGCGATTTTGGCGACATACACATTGCCGTGCATCATGATGTTTACGGCAAGATCTTTACCGTTGCTTGCTTTACCTTGGGTGGCAAATTTCGCGACCGCACCTGTTGGCGTTGCTTTTGATTGCTGGCCACCAGTGTTGGAGTAACCTTGGGTATCCATCACTAAGACATTGACGTTATCGCTGCCTGAAAGTACATGGTCGAGGCCTCCGAAATCGATGTCATAAGCCCAACCGTCACCACCGACAATCCAGTTACTTTTTGCCACGAGATCATCAGCACAGTTGATGAGCGCCTGGTGCGAAAAATCAAGTTGTGCGCGTAGTTTATTTACATTCTCACGTTGACGACAAACGGCCGCTTCGCTGCTGTCATAAGCATCAGCAGTGAGTTGTTGGCGTAATTCGGTTGGAATGACATCGGCAACTTGTTCAAGTAAATGCAATACGCGATCACGTTTACTGTTGAGCGCGAGACGCATCCCTAAACCAAATTCGGCATTATCTTCAAACAAAGAGTTAGCCCATGCTGGACCGCGACCGTTTTTATCTACTGCATACGGTGTCGTCGGTAAGTTACCACCGTAGATAGAAGAACAGCCTGTTGCATTGGCGATTAGCATACGATCACCAAACAGTTGGGTGAGTAGCTTGATATAAGAGGTTTCGCCACAGCCAGAACATGCACCAGAGAACTCAAACAAGGGTTGTAACAATTGACTGCTACGAGCATCGATTCGCTTAATATCGATGCGAGCAAGCTCAGGTAGTTCAGTGAAGTACTGGTAGTTTTCACTTTGGCTTTCAATGTGTTCAACTTTTGGTTGCAAGTTGATGGCCTTACGGCTTGGGTCGTCTTTATCACTTGCAGGGCAAGCCATAGTACAGAGATTACAGCCCGTACAGTCCTGTGGTGAAACTTGGAGGGTGTATTGCTGCCCTTTGAAATCACGTTGCTTGTATTCTGTGACTTTAAAGCCTTCTGGTGCGTCAGCTAAGTCATCAGCATTGACGGCTTTTGCTCTGATTGCTGCGTGTGGGCAAACCAAAGTACAGATATTACATTGGGTACAAAGGTCTTCTTCCCATACTGGAATTTCTTGGGCAATGTTGCGTTTTTCCCATTGACTGGTGGCGGTTGGCCATGTGCCATCAACAGGGAAAGCGCTTACTGGTAGTAAGTCGCCTTTATCGGCCATCATCATGGCACTGACGTGTTTGACTAGATCTGGCGCTCGCTCGCTAACAACTGCAGGGCGAGAGAAAGTGCTGGTGACTGTGCTTGGAATCGTCACTTGCTCAATACGCGCAACGGTTGCGGCCACCGCTTTTTGGTTCGCTTCGACAATGGCAGGGCCACGCTTACTGTACGATTGCTCTATGGCTTGATTGAGTTTTTCGAGAGCCTGATCGGTTGGCATCATGTCGCTTAATGCAAAGAAGCCCGCCTGCATGATGGTATTAATGCGATTTTTTAACCCTAGCTCGCGCGCCAGTGATACAGCATCAATCACATACATAGACAGCTGTTTATCAATGATTTGCTGCTGTACTTCGCGGGGCAGGTATTGCCATACGTTTTCAGCCGAGTGAGGGCTGTTAAGCAGTAATGTCGCTTGCGGTGCCGCACGCTCGACCATTTCCAATTTATTGATGAATTGGAATTGGTGGCAGGCAATGAACTCTGCTTGCTCGATCAAGTACGGTGCTTCGACTGGGTGCTGATCAATACGTAAGTGCGAGACAGTTGTACCGCCTGATTTTTTCGAGTCGTAGACGAAGTAACCTTGGGCGTGTAAATCGGTATTTTCACCAATGATCTTGATGGTGTTTTTATTTGCACTGACTGTGCCATCCGCACCTAAACCATAGAATAGCGCACGAAGTCGAGAATTTGGCTCGGCATCAATTTGTGTTTTGACGGGTAATGACAGATGCGTGATGTCGTCGGTAATACCGATAGTAAAGTCGTGGTGTAAGCGATCTTCTGCCATCGCAGTAAAGATAGCGTTGGCGTGACTTGGATTAAATTCTTTCGATGATAAACCGTAGCGCCCCCCCATAATGCGAGGTAGTTGGCTAAGCGTCTGTGCCGCGACCGCTTGAGTAAGACTTGCCACGACATCAAGGTAAAGCGGCTCGCCCATTGCACCTGGTTCTTTGGTGCGATCGAGTACCGCTATGTTTTTGACACTGGCAGGCAGCACTTGCAGGAAGTGCTTGAGTGAAAACGGGCGGTACAGGTGAACGTTGAGTACGCCAACTTTTTGTCCAGCTTGTAATTGATGATCAACGGCTTGTTGAACAGTCGAGGTAGCAGAGCCCATCACAACGATGATGTTAGTGGCTTCTGGATGACCGTAGTAATCAAACAGTTTGTATTCACGGCCAGTGAGCTTAGCAAACTTCGCCATGTTATCTGCGACGGTATCTGGACACGCCGTATAGAATGAGTTGGCTGCTTCGCGTGATTGGAAGAAGGTGTCAGGGTTTTGCGCTGTGCCACGGATACTCGGAGCATCAGGTGTAAGGCCGCGCTGGTGGAATGCATCAACCGCATTTTGATCGATCATGTCAGTGATGGTGTCATCATGGATCATGGCGATCTTGTTGATCTCGTGCGAGGTACGGAAACCATCAAAAAAATGTACAAATGGAATGCGGCTATCAAGTGTCGAGGCTTGTGAGATTAGCGAGAAGTCGTGCGCTTGTTGAACGGAATTGGCCGCTAGCATGGCAAAACCGGTTTGGCGTACGGCCATGACATCTGAATGGTCGCCAAAAATAGATAAAGCATGGGTAGCTAACGTACGCGCGGCAACATGCATAACAAACGGTGTTAGTTCACCTGCAATCTTATACATGTTCGGGATTTTAAGTAGTAAACCCTGTGACGAGGTAAATGTTGTCGCCAGTGAGCCTGCCATTAACGCACCGTGAACAGCACCAGCTGCACCACCCTCTGATTGCATTTCAATGACTCGAGGAACTTGTCCCCATAGGTTTTTCTTTGACTGGCTTTCCCATGTTTCACAAGCTTCAGACATCGGAGAAGAAGGGGTGATTGGGTAGATACCAATCACTTCATTACAACGGTAAGCGATGGATGCGGCGGCTTCATTACCGTCTAGTGTTTTATAAATATAGTTTTGTTCAGACATAACAAGCTCCAGCGAACGAGCACTGTAATAATTTCTTATTAATGAAGGAGTGAGTCGCTTCCTGAGTGGGTAGGGTGGAAGCGACTCATGAGGTCTATCCCGATATTCGGTTTAGTACCGAATAACGTAGACGGGATAGATATAAAAACGTATTACGCTTCTACAACCTCAATTTTTGGTTGTGGATTTAGCATTTTTACTAAATCTTCTTGTGCATCACCTGTTAGCTGCAGGTTGAACTGCTGCTGTAGGAACGCAAAGATATCTTCGTTCACAAACTCTGGTGGGTTTGGACCTAAGTAGATGTTTTGAATGCCTAAGTTGAACAGTGCAAGTAGGATCAGTACCGCTTTTTGCTCCATCCAAGAAAGAACGATGTTCACTGGTAATTCGTTTACAGGTACACCCATCGCATCGCTTAGTGCTAGCGCAATCATTACTGCGCCGTAGCTGTCGTTACACTGACCAAGGTCGAGGTAACGAGGGATCTCAGTACCAGGGATGTTACCGAAGTCATGGTCATTAAAGCGGAATTTACCGCAAGAAGACGTCAAGATGATGCAGTCATCAGGGATAGAAAGCGCAAGATCGCGGAAGTAATCGTTCGGTTTACCTGGTTTATCACAACCCGCAACCACGAAGAATCGCTTAATTTTACCAGCGTTAACCGCATCAAGAATTTGTGGTGCTAGACCCAAAATTGTCTTGTAGTTATGGCCCGTCATTAGGGTCTCTTCGCTATCAAAACCTTCAATATCAGGTAGTGCGAGTGTTTGCTCAATAAGCGGTGCGAAGTCATCTTCAAGTTGACGGCAGTTATCAATACCGACAATACCGTAGCTGTATAGACGATCGGCATAATCCGCACGGCCTGTTGGTGGCACAATACAGTTAGTGGTTACAATGATAGTACCGTTCCATTGTTGGAACAGTTTCTTCTGATCGAACCATGCTTTACCCACGTTACCTTTTAGGTGCGCGTATTTACGTAGTTCAGGGTAACCGTGTGCTGGCAACATCTCTGAGTGGGTGTAGATGTTGATACCTTTGCCTTCAGTTGCAATCAATAGACGCTCAAGTAGCTCAAGGTCGTGACCTGTAACTAGAATGCCTTTACCTTCAGCTTTATTCTGTGGAACGCAAACAGGAGTAGGGATCCCTAAGCGACCGTGGTGAGCTTCACCAAGAATAGACATCATTTCGCTACCTGCACCACCGATTTTCATCAGCTGAGCAATGTGCTGGTCGAAGCTGAAGTTTACGTTAGTCAGCGTGAAGTACAGTGTCTCTGCGATAACGTCATCGACAGATTTAGTAGCAGCGCCAAGATCATCAGCATGGGTACGGTATGCTGATAGGCCTTTTAAGCCAAAAATCATAATATCTTGGAGGCGTGATAGGTTTTCATCTTTACCACATGTGCCTTGTGTTTTACCTGTGCTACCACAGCCGCCACTTTGTGCCATAGAACACTGGTGACAGAACATTGCTAGGTTCGACATTGCTAGATCCTTTTTAAGGTGTATTTATTTTGCAACTTTATAGGGTAAGGATAACGAGTGGTGATTAATATCGTCATTGATCAGGATCATTAAGTTGTAAATATAATGCATCTTTGGTCGTAAAATGCAGTATGGGAATGAGTGATTAGCTATAAAGGAGTAGGAGGTATCTTCTATTAATATGCAACAGTACTTTTGTTGTTTCAGTTTATTCGTGATTAAGGTAATATCTCGCGTCGGATAGCAGTTGCTAGCATATAGTGTGTAATTGCGTTGTTAGTGATAGAGAAAGGCTGATCATTTATGACCTATGCCAGAATGACACGCAGCATTCAAAGAAAAGCACACACAGAATCACGTCAGCACTTATTAAAAGTGAAAGAGAAGTTTCTTCGTCAGTTGTGTGAAGAAAGAGGGTTACTTCCTCGTGAAGAAGTTAAATATGCTGAAAAGGTTGATTTTATTAATTAACGTTTTGAGCGTATTCTTGTAAAAATGCAAGATTAAAAAAGGGCGCTTAGCTGTGATGCTAAGCGCCCTTTTTGATCGAATTAACGAATGATTACGCCGCTAATTTTTCAAGAACGCGCATCAGTAGTTGCACGCGTGGTTCAATAGTATTTAACTCTAAATATTCATCTGCACTGTGGAAACCAGCACCTGCAGGGCCAAAGCCATCCAGAGTTGGGATACCCATTACCGCGGTTAGGTTCGCATCTGAACCGCCACCGACTTCTTGCCATTTAATATCAATACCCAGCTCTTGACCAGATTGCTCTACTAATGCCATTAATGCTTCTGTTTTTTCAGATGGCACCATAGATGGTTTATGCGCTTCACGCTCTACCGTAATCGTTACGCCATCAACAAACGGTGTTTCTGTTAGTGCACGGATTTTTGCATCTGCATCTGCATACTCATCGTTATCCCAGAAACGTACATCAACCACAGCTTCTGCTTGATCAGGAACAATGTTTGCACCTGCACCACCGTTAACCACACCCACGTTCAGAGTGGTGCCAGTTTCGAAGTTAGTAAGAGCATTGATAGCTAAAACCCAGTTTGCCATTTCAGTGATTGCACTACGGCCACTTTGTGGATCGTTACCTGCGTGCGCTGCTTTACCTGTAAAGCCTAAACGGTAGCGAGCCATACCTTTACGCGCTTTTACTAGCGAACCATCAGCACGCGCAGCTTCTGCAACCAAAACGTTCTTCGCGTTAACAGCAACGCTTTTTAGCCACTCTTCAGAATGTAGTGAACCTATTTCTTCATCAGGGTTCATACAAATGCAGATAGACAGCTTATCAGTAACCGCTTTATCGATGTTACGTAGGGCATAAACAACGTTCAAAAGACCTGATTTCATATCTGAAACACCAGGGCCATAGGCACGGTTTTCATCACTCGTCATTGGGCGAGCCGCTACGGTCCCAACTGGGAATACGGTGTCCATGTGGCCAATCATCATTACATCGATTTGATCTGAATCAGGCTTGTTACGAACTTCAAGGCCAGTGCCAGCAATGCCACAGTCAACGCGCTTAACGTACCAGCCCATGTCGAGATATTTCTTTTCCATTTGGTTGGCAATCACTTCGATGCCTTCTTTGGTCAAAGTACCGCAATCAACATCGATCAAGGGACGAAGTTCTTCTAAGTAGTTTTCTAGTGAAAAATCTTGTAGGGAAATGCTCATATTGACTCCAAAACGCCCTTATTTAGGGGAAAAAGGAAATAAGGGGAATAATGCGAATAAAATAAGAAAGGGCCTGTAAGGCCCTTAAAGTGTTTACACCAAAATGTTCATTACAAACATTGCGGCGAAAGCATTCAGTACAGAGAGTGCAATCATCACAGGGATGTAGCGACCTTCAGTACCAATAGGACCCATGATACGGCCCATGTATTGTACCTGAGAACCCATTAGGTAAATCGCAGGTGCAAGGATTGCGATGTGCTGACCATTAAGAATACCTTGGTCAAACAGTGTGATAACCACACCAACCGCACCACCCATCGACATCCATGCACCGATAAGAACCGCTGCAGCTTCACCTGGTAGGCCGAAGATAGCCATAACAGGTGAGAACAATGAACCCATTAGATCCAGTGCACCTGTGATTTGTAATGCCTTGATGATAACAAAAGCCATCAATACGTTAGGAACGGTAGAGGTTGTTGCAATAACCCAGCCTTTCTTAGCACCTTCAACGAAGATGTCAGTCACCATTGGTTTTTTAGCGGCAGTCATTATGCTGTCTCCTCAGTCATTTCTGGTTTCTTGTCTGATTTGTCTTCTTTACCTTCTGTGATGTTTAGGTAAAGACGGAACATGTTTGCACCCACAAATTTGAAGATGAACATGATAGCCACAGCTAAGCCAATTGATGATGTTACTGCAGGCGTACCATCCATATTCGTTAGGGTGAATAGCACGGCACCAGAAGAGAAGAAGTTTACAATCGCAGCACCCGCTGAGAATTGGAACATAGTGAAAACATCGGTTTCGCGCTTGGTGAGGTGACCTTCATCTTTTAGCTGACGGGTCATCGCTGCACCGGCATCAGTACTTTGTAGTGATGCAATTAGAGCAAGGCCTGAGTTACCAGGAATACCCATTAATGGACGAAGAAGAGGTGTTAACAGTTTACGAGCAGCATCCAATGCGCCGTAATGTTCAAGTACGTTAATCATACCTAAAGCAAACATTACTGTTGGGATCAGGGTTAATGCAAATAGGAAGCCATCACGTGCACCGCTACCGCCTTTGCCGCGCATAGAGGTGGCTGCTGTTTGGATACCATCTGCTGTTTCATTAACAGAATAAACAACGCTACCAAACGAACCGTTTAGTGTGGTGAAATCGAAAACGCCATACCACTCATTTGACTGTAAAAGACCTGAAAAGAAGACAACAGCAAAGGCGAGGGCAATGTAACTGCCGATCGTGACTTTGCGGCCTTGTTCCGCTGGATTGCTCATAGTGTTACCTCATAGGAATCAACATCGCACTGCGATAAAACCACAAATACATTCATGACCTGTTAATAATGTGAAATAACACATTGGAGTCAAAATGGACGTGGGAAATAAAAAACAGGGGTATTTTCGCTAAATAGGCCGCTAAGTAATTGACCGGGGTCAAGTTGGCTACCGAAATGTAACACTATAGGATTAGTTGATTGTAGATGTGATCTTGATCGCCATTAATCATCTATTCATAAATTGTAATCTAGCAAAAGAGAGGTGATTAAAGTGTAGTTAAATCAGTAGGATAAGCAAAAGTAATGGTGTTGATAAGTTTGGTTTATCTATAATTTTAAGCAAAAAAAAGAGCACCGAAGTGCTCTTTCCTGTTGATAAAAATTGTAACTATTTATTACGCAGTTTGCGCTTTTAGCTCAGCTTCTTCTGCTTTTGCATCAATTTCAGCTTGTGACGTTGGTGGACAACGGTCCACGAACCAACCCATGTAAGACGTTACAATCGTTACGATAATACATACGAAGCTTAACCACATGAATGGTGCGTAAGAGAAGGTTGCCACGCCAAGGATACTGGCCATGTAAATACCGTTATCACTCCACGGCACCATACCTGATGTTAACGTGCCACCGAACTCTGCGTTACGAGATAGGTTCTTACGTTGGTAACCTAGACGGTCGTAGTTCTTCGCACAAATCTTAGGGGTTAGGATTAGTGATACGTACATCGCAGAACCAAATACGTTACCTAAGAACGCCGTTGCGATAGTCGATACAGATAGGCTACCTGCAGAGTTAACACGTTTTTCGAATAGCTTAGCGATAGTTTGTAGAACACCAACTTTATCCAGTAAGCCACCAAAACCAAGACCAAAGACGATAACCGCTACCGAACCTAGCATAGATGACATGCCGCCACGGTTTAAGATTGCATCGATGAAGTCAACGCCAGAGCTGATAGAGAACGGTGCCCATGCTGTGTTGAATGCAACTAGAGGGTCCATATCTTGAACCATTACAGCCCATACAATACCCAGTAGAGAACCTAGTGAGATAACAGGGAAAGAAGGCATACGCATAGCCAGTAGGCCAAGAACGATAATCACAGGGATAAATGACAGTGGCGTAATAACGAACTGTTGTTCCATTGCAAGAATAACAGAGTCAACCTGTGCCATATCAACATTACCCGCGTAGTGCAGGCCAGCACCAGTAAATAGAATACCGGTAATGATGTAACTGATTAACGCGATAGGTAGCATGCCTTTGATGTGTTCCATTACTTCTACGTTAGACATAGAAGACGCTAGAATCACTGAATCAGACAGTGGTGATAATTTATCACCGAAGTAACAGCCCGAAAGAACCGCACCTGCTGTCATTGGTGCTGGAATACCCAAGCCTTGACCAATGCCCATCATTGCAATACCCGCAGTACCAGCCGCACCCCAAGAGGTACCTGTCGCAAGTGCTGTTAGTGAACAGATGATCATGGTCGCTAAAAGGAAGATCGAAGGGTGAATAGCTTGAAGACCATAATAAATAATGGTTGGAACGATACCGCCCGCAATCCATGTACCTACAAGAGCACCTACTGCCAGTAGGATGAGCACTGCACCTAAACCGTTAGCAATACCTTTTGTTGCCGCTTTTTCTAATGACTTGTAATCATGGCCAAGCTTAACGCCTAAAGCGATGATGACGAACCAACCAATGTAGAGTGCTAGTTGGATGGGTAAATCAAGTTTTGCGGTGAAAGAAAATGCCAGAGCAAGGAAAATGCCTAGAGCTAGGACTACTTGCATTAGCGAAGGTAGTCTTACATTCTGTTTGTCCATACTTCTTAACCTTGTGTATTCGAGCTGTGTAAGAGGGGGGAACCCTAAAATTAGCTTCATCATGAAGTTAATAAATGTAATTGTGATGATTCCAGTGCGAACACCTAAACCTCACTTTTCTAATCGGCGCTACTCTATCGGAATGATTTTGCTATCGCGACAGATAATGTGTCTTTCTGTGACTCTTATCCTTCCTATTCATCAAAGATGATAAAAGTGCTATTTGTTTATTTAATTACTGTTAAATGTTGGTTGCTTTGTTGTGTTTTGGTTGTTTTTTAACTGATGTAACATTGTTTGTTTAATCGCAATATATAGGCTTAATAACTAATTCGAGCTAGATGCCTTGGGATATTAGCCTTAAATATTACGGTCGCGTAGGTTATCAGGGTGTGAGCGGTAATTCAAAAAAAGTAAATATCCATGATTTTTGCTGTTACCAGCTTTAGTCGTCAACTGGTTGTCAAAAGCATCAGAAAAGGAGTTAGTCGTTGGCTATTTAAACATTAGTTGTTTGTTTAGTGGCCCAGATTAAGTGTTGATGAATATGGGGTTTAATTGTAAATGCTAAAGGTAGTCTGCAAGAACTGAATGCATATGACTGACTTCTGTTACTTTTGCGAAGAAGCACTTTATGCATGCTTAATTATAAAATTTGCTTGTTTTTCGTGCTTTAAAACTCTATAGATGGGACTGCGAATGAATAACAGGGAGCGTAGGAAGTAATGATGAAAGTAGGTTTAGTTGGTTGGCGTGGAATGGTGGGCTCTGTGCTCATGCAACGAATGGTAGAAGAGCGAGATTTTGATCAAATCGAACCTACCTTTTATACAACCTCACAAGTTGGTATCCCTGCACCAAACTATGGGAAAGATGCTGGGTTACTGCAAGACGCATTCGATATTGAAAGCTTAAAGCAACTTGATACGATCGTGACCTGTCAAGGTGGTGGATACACAGAAAAAGTGTACCCTGCATTACGTCAAGCTGGTTGGAAAGGCTACTGGATTGATGCAGCATCAACGTTGCGGATGAAAGACGATGCCATTATCACGTTAGACCCGGTTAACTTTGACCAGATTCAACAAGGTATTCATTCTGGAATAAAAACCTATGTAGGCGGTAACTGTACCGTTAGTTTGATGCTAATGGCGGTGGGCGGTCTATATAAAGCGGGCTTGGTTGAATGGATGACATCACAAACGTACCAAGCGGCATCAGGTGCTGGCGCGAAAAATATGCGTGAGTTGATTGGCCAAATGGGGGTGATCAACGACACAGTGACTAGCGAGTTGGCTGATCCATCAACATCTATTCTTGATATTGACCGTAAGGTAGCTGAAACCTTGCGCTCTTCTAGTTTCCCTTCTCAAGAGTTTGGTGCGCCATTAGCTGGTTCATTGATCCCTTGGATCGATGTGAAACGCGATAACGGTCAGTCGAAAGAAGAATGGAAAGCATCGGTTGAAACAAATAAAATTTTGGGGCTAGATGCGAAACCGATTCCTATTGATGGTACTTGTGTGCGAATTGGCGCTATGCGTTGTCACAGTCAGGCTTTAACGATCAAACTAAAGCAGGGTGTGCCGCTTGATGAAATCGAAGGCATTATTGCATCGCACAATGACTGGGTGAAAGTCATCCCCAATGATCGTGATGTGACAGTGCAAGAGCTTAGCCCCGCTAAAGTAACAGGAACACTATCAGTGCCTGTTGGCCGTTTACGTAAGTTGGCGATGGGTGATGATTACCTGAATGCCTTTACCGTAGGTGACCAATTGTTATGGGGTGCAGCTGAGCCACTTCGCCGTACGCTTCGTATTATCTTGTCTGAAAAAGCTTAACGACTGCATGATGGCGCTTAGCTAAGCGTGTCATCATAGTAAAAATGCTGAAGATAGACACATACAAAAAGACCTCGCACTGCGAGGTCTTTTTCATTGGGGAAAATTTTCATCACCGAAATGATGACCTAGGCAAAATTAAGCCGCTAGGTTTTTCGCTACGAATTCCCAGTTTACAAGTGCCCAGAAAGCAGCCATGTAATCAGGGCGAACGTTACGGAAATCGATGTAGTAAGCGTGTTCCCACAGGTCAACCGTTAGAAGTGGTGTAACACCTTCTTCTGTTAGTGGCGTTGCAGCATTAGACGTATTAACGATGTCTAGAGAGCCGTCTGCTTTTTTCACTAACCAAGTCCAAGAAGAACCGAAGTTGTTGATTGCAGAATCTGTGAATTTTGCTTTGAATTCTTCGAAAGAACCAAATGATTTAGCAATTGCGTCTGCAACTTCACCTGTTGGTTCACCGCCTGCGTTAGGGCTTAGGCAGTGCCAGTAGAAAGTGTGGTTCCAGATTTGTGCAGCATTGTTGAATACGCCACCAGTAGAAGTTTTGATGATTTCTTCTAGTGATTTTTCAGCAAGCTCAGTACCTTCAACAAGACCATTTAGCTTAACCACGTAAGTGTTGTGGTGTTTACCATGGTGAAACTCTAGAGTCTCTTGAGAGATATGTGGTTCTAGTGCGTTGATAGCGTACGGTAGAGCTGGTAATTCAAATGCCATTGCTCGGATCTCCATTTTGGTATTTGAGAGGGCAAGCCCTCGACATTGCTTCCTGTAGTACCTCTTCATCGGAGCCACTACGAATTATTTTAATTTTTTAAACTGACCTAGCTATTTTAGC
>NZ_NOIF01000071.1 GCF_002265265.1 Photobacterium sanguinicancri | reverse complement strand
CTACATTTTTAAGGGGGCTTAATGGCGCAATCCCTTGAAAAATGCACGTATCACCTACCTATTTTGTTGTAATTGCCGTGCAAAAGTAACAGCAATTAAAAAGACAAGAATGGCATTTGTACTTCCGTTAAAATGAAAGTCGAGAAAGTGAATTATCAATAAAAAGGGTCAACAGTGAAGTTAATTGGTGCGCATGTTTCAGCCGCAGGTGGTGTTCAAAATGCACCGCAAAATGCTTCAGCGCTTGGCGCAAATGCATTTGCTTTGTTTACTAAGAATCAACGTCAGTGGGTAGCTAAGCCTTTAGAGCAAGATGTCATTAATAAATTTAAAGCTTGTTGCCAGTTTTTAGGTTTTGGACCTGAGGCTATTTTGCCTCATGATTCGTACCTAATTAATTTGGGGGCGCCTGAAGCCGAAAAGTTAGAAAAGTCGCGCAGCGCTTTTATCGATGAGATGCAACGGTGTCAGCAGCTCGGCTTAACCTTGCTTAACTTTCACCCAGGTAGCCACCTTAAAAAGATCTCTGAGCGTGATTGTTTGGCACTAATTGCGGAATCTATCAACTTAGCGCATGCAGAAGTGCCTGATGTTGTCGCGGTTATTGAGAATACGGCAGGACAAGGCAGTAACCTTGGTTGGCGCTTTGAGCACCTTGCTGAGATCATTGAGCAGGTTGAAGATAAATCTCGGGTTGGGGTGTGTATCGACACCTGTCATACATTTGCTGCAGGCTATGATTTACGTACAGAGGAGGCGACGGAAGCGACGTTTGCTGAATTTGATCACGTAGTGGGCATGCGGTATTTACGCGCAATGCACTTGAATGATTCAAAAGGAAAGCTGAATAGTCACCTTGATCGCCACCATAGCTTAGGTGAAGGGGAGATTGGCTGGGATTGTTTCCGTTTCCTTATGCAAGATTCGCGTTTTGATAATATGCCGTTGGTACTGGAAACGATCAATCCTGACTTATGGCGTCAAGAGATTGAGACTTTACGCAGCTTTATCCCTGCAATACGTTGATATTTTTAGTGCAATAAAAGCAACCTTGTGAAAGTGAGGCACTAATAGTGCGCATCAATGCGTATTATCAGTGCTTTAATACTTATAGAGGGGAAATTGATACAGCATGATTTGCATTTAAGATCTTGATTATAAATAGATACCTGAAATTTATGCCAAGTTGGCACTTATCTTTCATTCGTAGAGGTAACAGGTATATAGCTTCTTATGTCTCGGTGGCTTTTTATTACATCAGCACCAAAGGTGATCTCATGACTCTTATTTATGCACACGCCCTATCTATAGGCTCTGTTACATCACTGCCCCAGGCGTATCGCCCAATCCAAGGCCGTGGTCACTGGCGCACTCCTGTGGTGCCACACAAATGATTCGCTGTCCTTATTATAATGGCTCGGTAAAATACGGGTCATTATTATTGGTTGTAGGACATGCTCATGATTCACACTTTCAACTGGCAAACATTATTTTCGCAAGAAAGCACTAAAGAATACTTTACGCATATTGAAGACTATGTCGCGAATCAGCGTGCGGCAGGTAAGGCCATATTCCCACCTGAAGCTGATGTATTTAATGCGTTTGATTCTACGCCTTTTGATCAAGTGAAAGTTGTCATTTTAGGGCAAGATCCCTACCACGGCCCTCATCAAGCACACGGCCTGAGTTTTTCTGTATTACCTGGAGTCAAAACACCTCCCTCACTCGCGAATATGTATAAAGAATTAGCGACCGACATTGATGGCTTTATTGTCCCTAACCATGGCTATCTACAGCCTTGGGCTCAGCAAGGTGTTTTGTTACTTAATACCGTACTGACGGTTGAGCAGGGTAAGGCCCACTCGCATGCCAAAATTGGTTGGGAAACGTTTACCGATCATGTCATTGAGGCATTGAATTCACAGGCCGAAGGCCTTGTCTTTTTGCTGTGGGGCGCGCACGCACAGAAAAAAGGAAAGCAAATTGATACGACTCGTCACCACGTTTTGACCTCGGCTCACCCGTCACCCCTGTCTGCGTACCGTGGTTTCTTTGGTTGTCAGCATTTCTCCCAGACAAATACCCTGCTGTCGCAGATGAATAAGTCAGAGATTGATTGGCACTTAAAAGATATTGCTTAATATTTATTCATTTTCGGTGGTTTTATTTGTATTGGTGATCAAATAATCAAGATCAAACCACTGCTATCCTTCCTTTTATAGGCTTAACTTATATTGAGATAAATAATATAGCGTTAGCTTGGTAACACTGCTTCAAGGATCAGAGAGTAATGATGCTCGGATGCTATCAAGGAAGGTTAGCTAGGAGGTAAGTATGATGTTAGATAAAATTCACACCGAACATGGTTATATTAACCGCTTATTATGTATTTTGGAGCAAAAGCTTCATGCTATTCAGCAAGGCCAACCTGTCAATTATAGTTTGGTTAAAGACATTGTTGAGTATCTTCATAAGTATGCGGAGTGTTGTCATCATCCGAAAGAAGATGTGATATATCATTATTACCAAGAGAAGTATGCCGATAAAGGGGTGATGGAAAAGCTGGATGTGGAGCATCAAGACTTGTCGCAATTAACTGAAGATTTTGCCGATACCGTTGATATGATTCTGATGGATGCCGTGATCCCACTTGATGTTTTCGCCGATAAATTGAATCAGTTTGTTACTCGCCAACGTGCGCATTTAGAGTTTGAAGAAAAATACGTTTTTCCTTTAATCCGCCGTCACTTTACGACGCAAGATTGGATCGCTGTGGGCGAACGTTACCAAGAGTGCGAATGTGATCCATTATTTGGTGATAACGTATTACCCCGTTATCAGCGTTTACATGAACGGTTAGTTGCCTCTGTTTAATCATCTAATCGTTCGAATTAAACGAATGGGAACCTTTCAATAATGCTGCCAAATTGAAGGCAAGCGCCAATGATTGGCGCTTGTACGTTTGTGCGGTTAATAGTCAAGAAGATCGTCTGAGATGTCTCTCAGCATATCGATACCTTCAAGTTCCTTTTGTAGTCGTTGTTTATCTTTCAAGGCTTCAATTTCACGCCATTTACGTTTAACCGGTTTACCGCGGCTAGCACGAGCGGGACGTTCGATTGCAAGAATGTCGTCGAATGCATAGTTATCCATAATTAGCACCTCTTTCCTTACAGGGATGAAGCAATCTGACCGATACAGATAAACTGCTGACGAAATAGCCAGATTGCCTTCTAGTTAAATAGCACACTGACAAATAAAATAAAATTGATGTATTTCGCAAATGTTATCGTTATATGAAGTTTTTATGTGGCCGACTTCTCAATCGCAATCTGACTGGTGAAAAAACGCGCAAGGTAATCGTTTGCGAAGGGTGCTAAACGTATTGAAATTAATGTTTTTTTGACTGCAGATTTATAGGTGGGATCCGAGTAATACGCGTGTTACAAGCCCAGAAGTACTGGTATGTTATTCACTTTTTCGGTGTCTGCTTTTTATGCGGTGACTACCACTTAAATTCATTGATAATGGCGTGTTGCACATTGTTAAGTAAAATGTTGCAATTGGTCGTTAGTGAAGCTGTTCTCAAATGGTCATAATGGCAGAGTTTTGCAGTGGTGTGCATTTTGCTGCATATTGCGTTGATAGCCTTTTCTTTGGCATGATCACCCGCCATCAGTTGCTTGGTCAGTGATCAACGCATCATAAATCAGCCTTTTTATTTTTTATGAAGTGCTGACAGTACGCTTATTTGTCTACGGTGTTGTACCGCAAACACATAACAACAACTAAGGTTGTGTTAAACAACCACGAATAATTTTACGTATTCTGGTTCACTTTGAACGCAGAATTATTTCTATTTTTATGATTTATAGAGGGGGAAACGTGACAAGTCAGATTAACTTCTTAAACGATCTGTTATGGGGTTCCGTACTTATTTACCTCCTTATTGGGGTAGGTGTCTACTTTACTTACCGTCTTGGGTTTATTCAGTTCCGTCACTTTGGCCATATGTTTAGTGTGATGAAGAACAGCCGTAAGTCAGACAAGTCTGGAATCTCATCATTTCAAGCATTGTGTACTAGCCTTGCAGCCCGTGTTGGTACGGGGAATATGGCTGGTGTTGCTGTTGCCCTGACGTTAGGTGGCCCTGGAGCCATTTTTTGGATGTGGCTAATTGCGATGCTAGGTATGGCAACTGCATTTGCAGAAAGTGCGCTAGCGCAACTGTATAAGACTCGCGATGATGAAGGTAATTATCGTGGTGGCCCGGCCTATTACATGGAAAAAGGTCTGGGTATGCGCTGGATGGGCGTCGTATTCTCCATTTGTTTGATCATTGCTTTCGGCCTCGTTTTTAATTCGGTGCAAGCCAACTCTATTACGCAAGCAATGAATGTCGCCTTTGGTTGGAATCCGATGTATGTCGGTATCGCTTTGGTGATTATGGCTGGTTTCATAATCTTTGGTGGTATGCGAACCATTGCGCGTACCGCAGAGTTACTTGTTCCAACGATGGCCTTGTTTTACTTGTTGATCGCGATGTACATCATGGCGATTAACATTGAAAAGTTACCTGATGTACTGATGTTAATTTTCCGCAGTGCGTTTGGCTTGGAAGAAGCGGCCTCTGGTGCGCTGGGTTACACCATTGCACAAGGGATGATCAATGGCCTTAAGCGTGGACTATTCTCGAACGAAGCAGGTATGGGTTCGGCACCGAATGCCGCGGCTTCTGCGACACCGTATCCACCACATCCTGCATCACAAGGTTATGTGCAAATGCTGGGCGTATTTATGGATACCATTGTCATTTGTTCGTCGACTGTCGCAATTATCTTGATGTCGGGTGAATATGTACCGCACGGTGAGGTGACGGGTATTGAGTTAACGCAGCGTGCACTGAGTTCACAAGTGGGTGATTGGGGCGCTATTTTTATCGCTGTAGCCATTTTCTTTTTTGCTTTTACGTCATTGGTTGCGAATTATTCTTACGCTGAAACAAACCTGATCTTCTTAGAGCATAACCATAAAGCGGGCTTAAATGTATTCCGTGTGGTGGTGTTGGGCATGGTGATGTTTGGCGCGGTAGCGGATCTACCCACTGTATGGGCGATGGCTGATGTATCGATGGGAATGATGGCCATTATCAACCTAGTGGCGATAGTGCTCTTATCGGGCACTGTAGTGAAGCTGGCAACGGATTACAATAAACAGTTAGCGCAAGGGAAAGTCCCCACATTTGATAGTAAAGACTACCCTGAACTGCATGCTCAGCTTGAAGAAGGTATTTGGGATCAGAATAAGGATGATCCCAGCAGCAAGAGATAAGCGGTGCGAATATAGCTTTACTCTATTGCTGTAATTCAAAAAGCCACGCGACATTCGCGTGGCTTTTTTGTATTTAGGTGATACCCTTTTTAGCAAATTATAGAAAGAATAAAACTCAGCTGAAAAGGGAATAAAGCCTTATGTTAATTGTGGTTTCTCCTGCGAAAACGCTCGACTATGAATCGCCTTTAGTGACTCAAACATACACACAGCCGACATTAACGGATCATTCAGCGGCACTGATTAAGGTCTGTCGTGAACTGACGCCAGCTGACATTTCTACACTAATGAAAGTGAGCGATAAAATTGCAGGTTTGAATGTCGCCCGCTTTACTGAATGGCAACCTGAATTTACGCTAGAAAATAGCCGCCAAGCGATTTTAGCGTTTAAAGGTGATGTGTATACCGGCCTTGACGTTGAAACGATGACCGAAGATGATTTCGCTTGGGCGCAAAATCACTTACGCATGTTATCGGGTCTTTATGGTTTATTACGCCCACTTGATTTGATGCAAGCTTACCGCCTAGAAATGGGCACTAAGCTAGCGAATGATCGTGGTACTAACTTGTATCAGTTTTGGGGCAATATCATCACTGAGACCTTGAATTCAGCCTTGATTGAGCAAGGTGATGAGGTGTTAATTAACCTTGCATCTAATGAATACTTTAAAGCGGTTAAGCCTAAATCACTGAAAGCGAAAGTGATCACGCCAGTATTTAAAGACTGCAAAAATGGCACCTATAAAGTAATTAGCTTTTATGCAAAAAAAGCACGCGGCATGATGGCGCGTTACATTATCGATAATCGCGTTGATTCGGTAGAGGCATTAAAGGCGTTTGATGTCGCTGGCTACTACTTTGTTGATGCAGAATCGACCGCAACCGAGTTTGTCTTCAAGCGTGAAGAACAAACTAAATAAGCGTCTGTTTTACGTCGTTTAATGGCAAAATGTGGGTATTAAAAAAGGCAGTGTCATCGACACTGCCTTTTTGCTATTTGGTGCTTTACGTTAAGTAAAAAGCTTATGCGTCTTTTTTAGTCGCAGTATTTTTCTTTTGCTTTTTCAGCGCTTTCTTTTGCTTCGCTGCTTTTAGCTTCTTATCAACTTTTACTTTTTTCTTCTTAACGGTTTTCGACTTTTTGCTTTGTGGGCGTAAGCCTTCAAGGAAGCGCTCAGGCACTTCTTCTTTCATGTAGCGGCTAATACGTTCCATCATGCCTTGGTCGTGCGCTTCTACAAGAGAAATCGCAGTACCTTTCTTACCTGCTCGTGCTGTACGGCCGATGCGGTGTAGGTACACATCTGAAGTGCGAGGTAAGTCGAAGTTAATTACGTGGCTGATGTCGGGTAAATCGATACCACGCGCGGCAACGTCGGTTGCAAGCAATACAGAGACTTCACCGCTGCGGAAACGCTCGATAGCATTAATACGTGATACTTGCGCCATCTCGCCTTGGATCCAGCTGCATTTGATATCCATCGATGCAAGTTGATCACGTAGTTCACCTAAACGCTCACGGGTTTTGATGAATACGATGCTACGCTCTGTTTGGTTTTTTAACAGCTCTTCAAGTATCGCCAGCTTGTGCGGCATGTTGTCACAGCGCAGGTACAGCTGGTGGATCTTCTTACGTTCACGACGAGAAGGCTCTGCATCCACTTCAACAGGTTCGTTCAAAATGGTTTCAGAGAACTCACGTACGCCTTTACCTTCAAGCGTTGCTGAAAACAGCATGCTCTGATTACGCCAGCGACATTCATTATGAATACGGTCAACGATTTTGGTGAAGCCCATGTCTAGCATGCGATCGGCTTCATCAAGAATAAGACATTCGATAGCACGGCAGTCAAAGCGCTCTGACTCAATGTATTCCATTAGACGGCCAGGTGTTGCCACAACAAGATCTTGAGTTTTACCCAGAAGCTCTGCATGGTCGTCGTAAGAAATACCACCAGTAATGGTGAAAATGTTCAGCTGTGTGTGTTTTGCCAGGTTACGTGCTTCTTCAGCTACTTGGATAGCAAGCTCACGTGTCGGTGTTAAAATCAATACGCGTGCAGGCCCAGGTTTCTTGCGTGGGAAGTCCAACAAGTGTTGGATCATCGGAAGAAGAAACGCGGCGGTTTTTCCGGTGCCCGTAGGAGCAGAAGCCAACACATCGCGGCCGTCCAAGGCATGAGGGATAGCCTGCGCCTGAATATCTGTCGGGCGTGAATAACCTATTTCTGCAATTGCTTTTAATAGTTCGCTATCTAACTCTAATTCGGAAAAGTCTCTCACCAGTCATCTCTCCTCGGGAATAAGACCAACGCCAGCCATTACATAATTGTACGAGGTAATGGCAAGAGGCATAAATATAAGGGGCGGCATTATATACCCAAATGGCAGCAAGATGCGAGGTTCCCCGTTACTGCGTTTATATCATGGTATTTATTACATTTTTAAGTAGAAGCTTTGGGTTAATTCGATGAACGCATCAGAGTATTGGCCTTGCTGATGAATATTCAGTTGTTGATGTTCAGTGTCGCACTCGTAAGGTGTCAGTGAAAACAATAAACGGTTAATAGGTTTACGCTCTGTGGTGCGAATTTCACATAGGCGTTGGCAGTATAAACCGTGAGTTTTCGCGGCGGTAATGAACAAGCGCCCTTCGTATTCCGGCAAGATGAAGCTGGCGATGCCATAGGGTGTCAGTAAATGTTTCACACTCTCTATTAGATTATGGTGGCTTAACGTGTCGGTATGGCGTGCCGTTGCTCGTTTATCACAATTGGCTTGCTGGCCAAAATTGAAATAAGGAGGGTTACAAATAATGGTATCTATGCTGTGTGGTGCTTGTTGGTGTTGCCAGTGCTGCAGATCGGCATGATGAATACGCAGGCGATCAGCCCATGGCGATTGCTGAGCATTGTGTGTTGCTGCTTTGACTGCACTGACGTCGATATCAAGTGCGATGATAGGGTTGCGGCTTTCGACACTGCGCTGTGCACTCATCAAGGCTAATAATCCACTCCCAGTGCCAATATCGAGAATCGTGCCATGCGCGAATAAAGGCGCCCATGCACCAAGTAAGACGCCATCAGTGCTAACTGGCATGCCACAGCCTAAGTCATCAACGTGGAATTGTTTGAAAGTAAAGCCGTTTGCCATGTTTCCTCCTGTTTCAAACGTCAGTATATCGGGCTTTCGCTCTATTGATTAGGGAATATTGCGTGGCTTTCTTAGCTTCATATGGAATATTTATCTATTTGAGATCTGTTATATTGTCATTCAATATTGGTTGTTAGTTCTAGTAGCTCTTTTTTATTTGGAGTTATTATCTGCTTTTTGCGGTTGCACCTTGGATATAGTGGTGTTTTACCCTGCAAGGTTGCTTATTGTGCATTTTTTCTTCATTATGCTGACATATTTGTTACAACTCGCTATAAGTGTTTAGTAACAAAATAATAACAATATGCAGACATAAATCATGAACTAGACAAAGAGTGAAGGTGCAGTTTGAAAAAGACACTCAAAGTAACAGACATCCTAGCATTGGGTTTTATGACCTTTGCGTTTTTCTTGGGAGCGGGGAATATCATATTTCCGCCACAGGCAGGTCAATTGGCGGGCGATAACTTACTCCCTGCTATGTTTGGTTTTCTTTCCACCGCAGTCGGTCTTCCACTGATTACGATTATTGCTGTTGCCGTTGCCGGTGGTGGCTGGAAAGGATTAACCCGTGATCTACCCCCTTCGGTAGCGACCCTGATGGCAGTGCTGATTTTTATCATTATTGGTCCAGCTTTTGCAGCACCCCGTACAGGTCTTGTCGCGTATGAAATGGCAGTTAAACCGTTTATTGCAGATGCTGGCCAACTGAGCTTGACGCTGTTTTCGGTCGTGTTCTTTGCAGTAGCTTTACTGTTCGCATGGTCACGCGGCAAACTGATTGACATGATTGGTAAGTTTTTAACACCGGCACTATTTGCTGTGTTAGCGATTCTGGCTATCGCTGTTTTTGTGAACCCTCAGGGTGACATTCTTCCTGCTCAAGGAGATTATGTTGCACAAGCGTTTACAACAGGTTTCCTTGAAGGCTATAACACCATGGATACCTTTGCAGCACTGATGTTCGGTATGCTGATTGTTGATGTTATCCGCAAAAAGGGTGTGACAGACGAGAAAACAACCTGCACCTACTTGGTATATGCTGGTGTGATTGCAGCTGCTGGTCTTGCGTTTGTGTATATCTCGCTGTTTTACTTAGGTGCGACCAGTGCAGGTATTGCTGCTGGTGCTGAAAATGGTGGCGCAATCCTTGGTATTTATGTTCACGCATTGTTTGGTGGAACTGGCCAAGTTATTCTTTCAGCTATCGTTTTACTTGCGTGTCTAACAACAGCTATCGGCCTTATCAGTGCTTGTTCTGATTACTTCAGTTCACTGACTAAACTGTCTTACGAGAAGTGGGCTGTGATTTTAGCGGTAGCGTGTGGGGTGGTTGCTAACGTTGGTCTTAACCAGCTTATCTCACTGTCGATTCCTGTATTGTTTGCACTATACCCTGTTGCTGTTGCTTTAGTGGCACTAACGTTTGTACGTAAATGGTTACCAAACCCACGCGTTGCATACCGTGCGGTGCTATTAGTGTCATTAGTGTTTAGTTTCATTGATGCGGCTAAGTTCATGGGTATTGATGTTTCTGCATTCAACGTATTGCCACTGTTCGATTACGGCATGGCTTGGGTTATCCCTACATTTGCAGCAATGGTGATTACACGTTTTGTTGGTGCGCCAGCACAGCAGCAAGATGCACAAACCGCATAAGCTTATTTTTTGCTGAGATAAATTTGCAGCGATACATTTGCTGCGGCAAAGAAGCCAAATGTGAGTAAAAAAATGGGATGCCTTGGCATCCCATTTTTGTATCTGGTCGTTCAGTGAACAAGGACGTTTACAGCGTTTCAGCGTATTCCGTCATGATTTGTTCGCACCACGTTGTGATTCGCAGGTCGCTCTGTTCAAATTGACTGTCTTCATCTAGAGCTAGGCCAACGAAGAATTGCTCATCTTCAGTTAGGGCTTTCGATGCTTCAAACTCATAGCCTTTGTTTTCCCAATAACCCACGAAATTTGCACCCGTTGGCAATAGCTTATCGTGTAACATGCCCATCGCATCTAGAAACCACTCGGTGTAGCCTTCTTGATCACCTAAGCCAAAGAGTGCAATGGTTTTCCCTGTAAGCTGTAAACCATTGAGCTGTTCCCAAACCGCTTCCCAGTCTTCCTGAAGTTCACCAAAGTCCCAAGTCGAGATCCCTAAAATCAGCATGTCGTATTGGTTCATTTCACTGATGTCAGTTTCTTTGATGTTATGCAGTGTGACCAGCTCAGGTCCGATACAGTCTCGAATTTTTTCGGCTGCCATTTCGGTGTAACAAGTGGTCGAGCCGTAGAATAGGCCTATGTTCATGAGGGATTCTCGTCGGTTGAGGGCGTACCTATCGGTATGGAATAGCGAGAGTGTACCTGTGTTGCTTACAATCCTCTATGGTTTGCTGCGGTTGAGCGAAATAAGAGAGGTGACTTTTTTGCGATAAATAGACTACTATAGCTAAAAATACTGTGTTTATACCCAGTAGATAAATGTTGGGCTGGTATCTAGGACTTATACCTAGGGCTTACACCCACAAACTAAAAGTCCGAGGTTGTCGTGGAAAATGATGAAATCAGTATCGAGCGCTTTCTCGATGCAATGTGGATGGAAAGAGGGTTATCTGAAAACACCTTAATGTCATACCGCAATGACTTATTGAAATTACAGCACTGGCTGACCGATAACGGACTTACGGTTTTGACAGTGTCAGAAGATGATTTGCATAAATATCAGCAATGGTTATTTGATGCCGATTATAAACAAACTTCTCGTGCAAGAATGGCCTCTGCGATCCGTCGTTTATTCCAATACTTGAACCGTGAAAAAATGCGAGTGGATGATCCCAGTGCGATGCTTGTTAGCCCGCGCTTGCCTAAGCGATTACCGAAAGATATTAGTGAAGACGAAGTCGGCGCATTATTGGATGCCCCAGATCCTAACGATCCGCTTGAATTACGTGATAAAGCGATGTTGGAACTGCTTTATGCGACAGGGTTACGGGTAACTGAGTTAGTCAGCTTGACCATGGAAAATGTCAGCTTACGGCAAGGTGTGGTGCGTGTTATTGGTAAGGGTGAAAAAGAACGCCTTGTACCAATGGGCGAAGATGCCATTGATTGGATCGAGCAATTTATTGAGTCTGGGCGTCCGCAATTATTGGGTGAAAAAACCTCTGATGTTGTTTTCCCTAGTCGACGAGCTAAGCAAATGACGCGCCAAACCTTTTGGCATCGGATCAAGCATTACGCTGTGCGAGCTGGGATTGATACCGAAAAGCTGTCACCGCACGTGATGCGTCATGCGTTTGCGACACACTTATTGAATTACGGTGCGGACTTACGGGTCGTACAGATGTTACTTGGCCATAGTGATCTATCGACAACTCAGATCTATACTCATGTTGCGACCGAACGCTTGAAGCAACTGCATCAAACGCATCACCCACGTGCTTGAACATTGCGAATGTGTTCGCAAACTGGAACTATGATCTGTTGCGTATTCATGCGGTTGCTTTATGCTGCCAAGCGAAGAAACAAACCCACTATGTTTTATTGCCAATGTATTTGGTGAAAAGAAAAGAGAAAGCCTGTTAACGAGGAACTTTGAAAGTTTTTTACACTCTTACAGGTCTGTTCTTGTAGTGGGTAGTGATCGCATCACTATTTTCTGCGGACATTCCGCTTTTTAGACGTAAAAGGAAAGAATCGAATGCACTTTTTTGGTCGTACTCTGCTTGCTACTGCTGTCGCTTTGACTGCGTTTTCAGTTTCGGCAAAACCTGATAATGCCGCTATTGAATCGAAGTTGAGTGCATTAGGTCTTGCACCTACATCGATCTCTCCTTCGCCTGTTGCTGGCATGAATGAAGCTATTACCCAACGTGGCATTGTTTATGTGTCGGATAATGGCGAATACTTCATCGCTGGTCACTTATATCAAAATACAGGCGCACAGCCGGTGAACCTCACCGAGCAGAAAATGGCGAAAATTAACAAAGATAAGCTTCAAGGTATGGAAGATGAAATGATTGTCTATCCAGCCAAAGATGAAAAATACGTTGTTACCGTCTTTACTGATACCAGCTGTGGTTACTGCCGTAAATTACACAGTGAAATTCCGGCATACAATGATGCGGGTATCACCATTCGTTACCTTGCATTCCCCCGTGGTGGCGAGCGTTCACGTAACCTAGACGAGATGGGCGCAATTTGGGGTTCAAAAGATCCCGCGCAGGCGATGAACGATGCAAAAAATGGCACTTTCAATACAGAGGGTGTGAAGCCACGTAACGACATCGTGATGAAGCAGTTTGAATTAGGCCAAGCGATGGGCGTGTCTGGTACTCCCGCTTTGATACTGGAAGATGGCACATTGTTACCGGGTTACCAACCCGCACCTATGTTACGTAAAATGCTAGACAGTAAAGCTAAAAGCTAAAAGCTGTGTTAAGTAAGACAATATAATTATCGAGACCCGTCTGGCCAAGCGCTATACGGGTTTTTTGTTATTGGGAATCTGAGGGGATATCGCGATTAGTTGTAGATCGGGCTAAAGAGTGCGGTAGAATAAAAATTCAGCCCTCAATAAGAATCGATAGCCGTCACTATGATTGAAGTTAAACGCCGTCCTGATGCTGATATCTCAGGCTTCTCCTCAGCAACGCCCGCCATCTTGCAACGCATTTATGCTAGCCGTGGTATTCAAAGTGAAGCGGAACTTGAGCGTGGTGCTAAAGGCTTGCTCAGCTATAACCAATTGCACGGTATTGCGCCTGCTGTTGAGTTATTAATTGCAGCCCTGAAAAACAACACACGTATTATTATTGTGGGCGACTTTGATGCTGATGGCGCAACCAGTTCGGCATTGTCGGTATTAGCGCTACGTATGTTGGGTTGTAACAACGTTGATTATTTAGTGCCTAATCGGTTTGATGACGGTTATGGCTTGAGCCCTGAAGTGGTAGAGCAAGCGCACACTAAAGGTGCTCAATTAATCATGACGGTTGATAATGGCGTGTCATCCATTGCTGGTGTGGCAGCTGCCAAAGCAAAAGGCATCGATGTTCTGGTGACTGATCATCACTTACCTGGGCATGAATTACCGCAAGCCGATGCCATTGTTAACCCTAATCTTCATGAATGTGATTTTCCCTCAAAAGCGTTATGTGGGGTTGGCGTTGCTTTTTATCTGATGCTGGCTGTGCGTGCTGAATTGCGTAAAACAGCCTGGTTTGTTGACCAAGGTATAGCAGAACCCAATTTAGCCGAGCTATTAGATTTAGTGGCGCTTGGGACGGTTGCGGATGTGGTGGCGCTAGATGGTAATAACCGCATCTTGGTACACCAAGGACTACAACGTATTCGTGCTGGTAAATGTCGCCCTGGTATCCAAGCTCTGATTGAGGTAGCCAATCGCGATCATTCTCGACTGGTGACCAGCGATTTAGGCTTTGCCTTAGGCCCACGTATCAATGCCGCAGGACGGTTAGATGATATGTCTTTTGGGGTCGAGTTACTGCTGTGTGACAATATTCAAGCGGCGCGTCGAATGGCCTCAGAATTGGATGGGCTAAATCAAACTCGTAAAGAAATAGAGCAGGGCATGAAAGATGAAGCCTTGGCTATTTGTGAACGCCTTAAATTTAACAAGAACGACATGCCTTACGGTTTAGTGTTGTTTCAGCGTGATTGGCATCAGGGTGTGATTGGTATTTTGGCTTCTCGTATTAAAGAGCTGTATCACCGCCCGGTGATCGCCTTTGCGGATGCGGGGAACGGTGAGATTAAAGGGTCGTGCCGCTCTGTTGTTGGCTTACACATGCGTGATGTATTGGATCTAATTGATACCAAAAATCCGGGAATGATCGCGAAATTTGGTGGCCATGCAATGGCGGCAGGATTAACCCTTCCAGAAGATAAACTAGAGGCTTTCAGCCAAGCCTTTGATGAAGCCGTACGTGCAGAACTAGATGAAGACGCATTAAAAGGCGTGTTGCTGACCGACGGTGAACTGAATGCAGGTGAGCTGAACTTACCTACCGCAGAAATTTTGCGTAGTGGTGGTCCATGGGGGCAGCAATTCCCTGAACCTAGCTTTGATGGTCAGTTTCGTTTACTGCATCAGAAGCTGGTGGGCGGCAAGCATTTAAAAATGATGGTTGAACCGTTAAGTGGCGGGGCCGTGATTGATGCGATTGCGTTCAATGTGGATTTGCGCCGTTGGCCTGATGCATCGGTGCAAATTATCGAGTTAGTTTATCGGTTGGACATCAATGAATTCCGTGGCAACACCAGTGTGCAATTAATGGTGGAACATCTTGATGCGAAGTAAAGTGCCAGCAACTGAACTTTAATCATAAATTTATCATTTATCAGTAAAGGCGAAACTGCATAAAGTTTCGCCTTTTTGTTTTTCTACAGGATAAGGCTGAATAATCACGGTTCTTTGTTTGAATATATTCTCGATAATCAGTCTTATGAGTAGATTTCAAGCGGTCCTGGCCTCGGAATTTGTGAACGGATTCATAAAATAAAATCACACATAACCTTGTTCCAGCTCTGTATATTCTATCTACAATTCGATAGAATCTTTCGGTTATGTCCATTTCGGCTATGAAGAGTGGCAATGTTCGAGATTAATCCTATTAAAAACCGACTTGAGGATGTATCAGCACGTACTGACATTCTTAGGGGGTACCTTTGACTATGATGCTAAAAAAGAGCATCTAGAAGAGGTAAATGCAGAGCTAGAGCAACCAGATGTTTGGAACGAGCCAGAACGAGCTCAAGCGCTAGGTAAAGAGCGCTCTGCGCTAGAAGCAATCGTTGATACTATCGATCAACTAGACCAAGGCGTAGAAGACGTTGAAGGTCTACTTGAATTAGCGATTGAAGAAGACGACCAAGAGACATTTGACGAGATTGAACCTGAGTTGGCAGAGCTTGAAGTTAAGCTAGAAAAACTTGAGTTCCGTCGTATGTTCTCTGGTGATCACGACGAATCTGATTGCTACATCGACCTTCAAGCGGGTTCGGGTGGTACGGAAGCACAAGACTGGACGTCTATGATGCTACGTATGTACCTACGTTGGGCCGATGCAAAAGGCTTTAAGACTGAAATTATTGAAATTTCAGACGGTGATGTCGCGGGTCTGAAGTCAGTAACTGTACGCATCAGTGGTGAGTACGCTTACGGCTGGTTACGTACAGAAACGGGTGTCCACCGTTTAGTGCGTAAGTCACCGTTTGATTCAGGTGGCCGTCGTCATACCTCGTTTGCTTCTGCGTTTATTTACCCAGAAGTGGATGACAACATCGCCATTGATATTAACCCATCTGATCTACGTATCGACGTATACCGTGCATCAGGTGCGGGTGGTCAGCACGTTAACACCACTGAATCAGCAGTACGTATTACACACGTACCAACGAATACTGTGGTGCAGTGTCAGAATGACCGTTCTCAGCACAAGAACAAAGACCAAGCGATGAAACAGTTGAAAGCGAAACTGTTTGAATTGGAAATGCATAAACAAAATGCTGAGAAACAAGCCAGCGAAGACTTAAAGTCTGACATTGGTTGGGGCAGCCAGATCCGTTCATACGTACTGGATGATTCCCGCATTAAAGATTTACGTACAGGGGTAGAAAATCGAAATACCCAAGCTGTACTTGACGGCGATTTAGACCGTTTTATCGAAGCCAGCCTGAAATCAGGTCTCTAACCATATTTGGTTAATAATTAAGGGTTCCCCCCATGACTGATCAATTACAAGATGAAAATAAGCTGATTGCTGAACGTCGTGCGAAGCTAGACATGATTCGCAAAAACTGCAAAGCAAACGGTCACCCCAATGATTTCCGTCGCGACAGCCTATCGGCTGATCTGCAGGCTAAATACGGTGAGCTAAGCAAAGAAGAGCTAGAAGAAGCAAACAACGTTGTTGCAATCGCAGGCCGTATTATGGCTAAACGTGGTCCATTCCTAGCAATTCAAGATGTATCTGGCCGCATTCAAGCATACGCTTCAAAAGACGTTCAAAAAGAACTGAAAGAGAACCTTTCAGGTCTTGATATCGGTGACATCATCGGTGTTAAAGGTGCGCTTCACAAATCAGGTAAAGGCGATCTTTACGTGAACATGGAAGAGTACGAGCTGCTAACAAAAGCACTTCGTCCACTACCAGAGAAGTTCCATGGTTTAACGGACCAAGAAATGCGTTACCGCCAGCGTTACGTTGACCTTATTGTTAACGATGACTCTCGTACCGCGTTTATTATTCGTTCTAAACTAGTAACGGCTATTCGTAATTTCATGGTCTCTAAGCAGTTCATGGAAGTTGAAACACCAATGATGCACGTGATCCCTGGTGGCGCAACGGCTCGTCCTTTCGTTACTCATCACAATGCACTAGATATCGACATGTACCTACGTGTTGCGCCTGAGCTTTACCTTAAGCGTCTAGTTGTTGGTGGTTTTGAGCGTGTATTCGAAATCAACCGTAACTTCCGTAACGAAGGCCTATCGCCACGTCATAACCCAGAATTCACTATGATGGAATTCTACATGGCGTACGCAGATTACAAAGATCTGATGGATCTAACTGAAGAGATGCTATCTTCTGTTGCTAAAGAAGTTCTTGGTTCGTCTGCAATGCCTTACGGTGACGAAATGGTTGAGTTTGGTGGTCAATACGCACGTATGACGATGCTAGATGCTATCAAGCACTACAACCCTGAACACGCAGAAATCCAAGCGCTAACGGAAGAAGGTGTTCAAGATCGTGACCTTATGGTTAAGATTGCGAAATCTGTTCATGTTGATGTGGAAACTTTCTGGACTTGTGGTCAGCTACTTGAAGAAATCTTCGGTGAAACGGCCGAGCCACAACTGATCCAGCCTACATTTATTACAGGTTACCCAGCGGACATTTCTCCACTGGCACGTCGTAGCGATGACAACCCATTCTTCACAGACCGCTTTGAGTTCTTCATCGGTGGCCGTGAAGTTGCAAATGGTTTCTCTGAGCTTAACGATGCAGAAGACCAAGACCAACGCTTCAAAGCGCAGGTTGATGCGAAAGATGCAGGTGATGACGAAGCAATGTTCTACGATGCAGACTACATCACTGCACTAGAGCACGGCCTACCACCAGCGGCTGGTCAAGGTATCGGTATCGACCGTCTAGCAATGCTATTTACGAATACGCATACTATTCGTGACGTAATTCTGTTCCCAGCGATGCGTCCTCAAGCAAACTAATTGTTTGTTTAGTGGCCATTGGCTGACAGTAAGAAACCACCTTTCGAGGTGGTTTTTTTTCGTCTGTCAAACACTGACAAAACCTAATGCCTATAAATGCCATTGCGAGCAAACTTTTGCTATTTCAGTGCGGCATACTAATTTTGAATCTTGTATTATTGTGATGAAATAACCTGAATTGCCTTTTTATCTTTATTTATCAGATAGAAAGGTGTTGATTACGATAGTGAATGGATCTTATACATGAAAAAGTATGCGTTGTGTTTAAGCGCGGTTTTATTAGCTGGTTGCTCGACGGCAAAGTTAACGCCACCACCTTCTGATTTTATTGGTACGGTACCGTCGAACTATGAGCAAGATTTGATCGCCCTGAATGATGTGCCAGCATCCCCTTTTCGCGGTGGTAATATGACGTTTCAATATGATCCAACAAATGCCTTATTAACCGTGGTCGTCCAGCTTCAGAATGCCCGTTGGTCATGGAATTTTGACCCTCGTAGTTTAAAGAAAGATCTGTTTCCTCAAGCATGTGAAAACTATGAAGCGCCTTTGTCTGAAGGAATGGGGTTACGCTATTGGTATGCAGGGAGTGGTGGCTTCACGACAGAAGTTCTTACCCATCAATCTTGTCAAACTTATATCAAGTTAAATAAGTAATTGCTTATTCTTACTGATTGAAATCACTGGTAGCGGGATATATCGTAAAGCGACCAGTACTCGAGCTCTCTCCTCAATAAATGAGGCAAGTTTCATATTTGCCTCATAGCCAAACTTTATTTCTTTTAGTCTTAAATAGTTTTCTTTTATTCCAATAGTGAATTTCAGGTGTGACTGCATTCACACTATGAAACATTTAGCGTGCGCGTCGCTCCCCTCCAAAACACTGGCTAATTCATACAAGTGTTTATTGATAAGTTACCGATTTAGCATGACTTTAGTTTTTTATGCTACCAAAAACTCAGTTTGGCAGTGTTTAAAATTGATGAGTGAATGTATCCAAAATGTAAAATTCATGCTTTTCAGTTCAGTCCATCTATGTAAAATGTCGCTGAACTCACGGGGAACAGTGAGACTAGGTAGTACACAAACTATTAACAAGCATAACCAACTGGAGATGGACGATGAACAAATCGCTATCAGGAAAGATATTCACAGGCCTATTTGCTGGCTTGATTATTGGTACGGCTATCCAGTACCTATTTAGCGGCGTAACCTTAATGGACACTTATGTACTTGGCTTAGCGGAAGGCGCTGGCGGTATGTTTGTTTCATTGATTAAACTGCTTGTAGTTCCACTCGTATATGTGTCGATTGTGTGTGGCATCGTGGAGTTAAAAGACATAACGGCATTTGGTCGACTTGGTGGTAAAACCTTTGGTCTTTACATTATTAATACCATCATCGCGATTACAGCAGCCTTAACGGTTGGTATGATTTTCCAGCCAGGCGCTGATGCGAACTTAGCGGGCACAGTATCGGAAGCGGTTGAACTGACCACTACCGAAACGCCGGATATCTTCTCTTTGATTGTTAACATTGTCCCTAGTAACCCTGTTCAGGCGTTTGCGAGTGGCGACATGTTACAAATCATCTTCATGGCTATTTTGACCGGTCTAGCTATCCAAGCATTGGATAAGCGTGGTGGCCCAGCAATCAAAACCTTCAAAATGGCAAATGAGATCATGATGAAGCTGATTGGCTTGGTAATGAGCCTGGCACCATACGGTGTATTTGCTTTGATGATTCAACTCGGCGCAACACTGGATGCAAACACTTTGATGTCAGTAGCGGGTTATGTTGGCCTTGTCGTTGCCATGCTGGTGTTCTGGATCTTCTTCTTCTACCCAATGATGGTGGGTCTAGCGACGGGTATTAAGCCATCGACTTTCCTACGCCATATTCGTGAGCAAATCTTGTTCTCACTATCAACTGCAAGTTCGAATGCGACTATCCCAGTCACCATGCGTACGCTTACAGATAAAATTGGTGTATCGAAATCAGTAGCAGGATTTGGTGTTCCACTTGGCGCAACAATGAACATGTCTGGTGTTTCTATTTACATTGCGCTTGCGACTATTTTTGTGGCCAATGCTTTTGGTCAACCAATTAATTCAGCAGACTTATTTACACTAGGGTTAACTATTTTACTACTGTCTATTGGTGCTGGTGGTGTTCCTGGTGGCGGTGTTGTGATGGTCGGTGTACTACTTCACCAACTAGGTTTACCACCTGAAGGTCTTGCTATTATCGCCGCTGTTGACCGTATCAACGATATGTTCTGTACCAGCTCTAACGTGGTCGGTGATACAGCCGTTAATACGATTGTCGCGAAAAGTGAGAATGAAATTGGTGTAGAACAAGCGGAAGAAAACGGTGAAACAGTAACCGTTAGCTAAATTACCGCAAACCTCACTCTGAATATAAAAGCGCCTACTGGGCGCTTTTTGCGTATAACCTCTCCGTTTTATATGAAATTGCATCAAGTACAATCTTAACTATAGTAAACATGTTGCATTTATTTAATTGTGCCATATATCATCAACTACATCTTGTCCGATAATTGGCAATATTGTGCTCTCAGCACTTAAGGTTTCGGGTAATAAGCAGTTAAGATATAAGGCGAAAAAAATGGGGAGCGCATTATTCATGAGTTCAGACCCTGGTGCATTAGTGGTCTTTGGTGGCGGGAAAGCAGAGTGGCTTTCCACACTGGAGCAGGCTGGCTGGATGTGTCATCGTTGCTATGATTTGCGTGCGGCGGAAGGTTTATTGATTGATGTAGGCCCATGTATTGGCGTGATCGATCTTAGCCAAGATGACTTTAGTTTGCAGGGTATTGCTGCATTAGTTAATCGTAATAAACAAGTGCGTTGGTTAGCGTTAGTGCGAGATGACCAGTTAAAGTCAGATGCGATTTGCCAATTTATTGTCAACTTTTGCATTGATTATTTCACTGCACCATTACCTATCTCTCAGTTGCAAAAAACTATCGGTCACCAGAGCGGTATGCTGCAATTAGAGCGGAAAATTTGGCCTCAGTTAGGTCAGTTTGGTCACTTGGGGCTACAAGGTGATAGCGATAGCATGAAAAAACTGCGCCATCAGGTGCGGCGTGTCGCTGCAACTGATGTGCCAGTGTTCATTCAAGGTGAAGTAGGGACAGGTAAAGAGTTAGCGGCACAAGCTATTTTCCAAGCATCAAAAAGGGCACGGGCTGGCTTTATTCGTATTGCTTGTCAGCAGCTGACATCATCATGGTTGCTGCAACAAGAGACTGACAGCGATGAGATGAAGTGTATTCTTGCTGCAGCAAAAGACGGTGTATTGTATTTAGATGAGATCGCAGATCTAAGCGATGCGCGCCAGCGAGAGCTACTGCAATTTATCGAAGACGGTGAATTCACCACACAGTGTGGTCGTCTCGTCGGTGGTGATATTCGATTAATATTGGCCACCCGACATGATCCTGAAGAGCTGTTAACGGAAGGCAAGCTGCGTAAAGATTTGTACTATCGACTCAATGTCTTGAATTTGTCTGTGCCTGCATTACGAGAAAGGCAGCAAGATATTGTCGATTTAGCCAATTTCTTCTTGCTGAAATTTGCGCGTCAGTACAACAGTGTCGCTCGTCAGTTTTCAGAAGAAGCCATTCGTATGCTGCAAACCTATTTGTGGCCAGGGAATGTTCGAGAATTATTGACCCAAGTTAAACGAGCTGTGTTACTTGCTGAGCAACCAACGCTTGAAGCCGATCAACTCGACATACCTCGCTTGGTTGATGATAAGCAAAGCTTGAAAAAAATTCGGGAAGAATCGGAACGCAGTGCTTTATTAGCGGTCTTGGAAAATAATAAAGGGCAGATTTCAGCGGCGGCACGTGAGCTCGGTGTATCAAGAGCAACCATGTACCGTTTATTGAATAAACATGATCTGATCACGTCACCGAAAAACTTTCGTCAGAGCACGGCATGATTATCTTGTCTGATAGATACGAAAAAAGCGCATTATGCGCTTTTTTCGTTTTCGTAGACTGAGCCGCCGTTTTAGTGATTGGTAAATTGCGGCTCGTTAGTTGGTGTTTCAATGGCCGCTGATTCATGAATTGGAAATAACTTATCGTACGCCAAGTTATAGCCATAAGCATAAAATAAGAAGAAGATCACCATACCCAGATCTAAGATTAAAGCGTCGTATAACGTCATATTTAACCACCATGCCATAACAGGTAGGGTGATCACTAACAGACACAGCTCAAAAATAATCGCATGAATAATACGAATTTTGGCCGTTTTCACTGTCGTGCCAAAGCGTTTCAGCATGGACTTATCGAACATTAAGTTATAGGCGTAGTTCCACCCTGTCGCAATGATGGAGAACCCTAATCCCATTACACCCATGCGCTTTGGATCTAAACCTACAAGGTGGCTTACCACGAAAGTAATAAGGAGTAAGGCTATCACTTCAAAACCTATGGTGTGGCGAATTCTGTCTAATGTGGTACGCATAGTTTGTTCTCACTATCTGGATTATATCTTAGGTTGCGGCGCTTTTTCACTTTGGTATGGCTAATAATAACGGCTTTAACGGAAGATTAAAGTTAGTTACTATCGTTAAATACGATAGGTTGGAGTGGGCATATAATGCAGTTTTCTTTAGAGCAGTTAGAAGCCTTTGTGGCCTCTGCTGAATCGGGGTCGTTTTCGGCTGGCGCGCGGCGTTTAGGCAAAGCACAGTCAGTTGTCAGTGCTGCGGTTGCTAATTTAGAGGCGGATCTCAACTTAATTTTATTTGATAGAAGTCGCCGCTCACCAACGTTGACGATGCATGGCGATGCTTTATTGATTAAAGCGCGTCATATATTGGAACAGTGCGGTAGCTTTCTAGCAAGTGCAGAAGAGTTTCAAGCTGGGATAGAAACAAAAATTACGCTAGCGGTAGAGTCTATGACCATGACTCAAGCATTGGCCGATCAGCTTAAAGCTTTTGAAGTGCAGTATCCAATGGTTGAACTGGAAATACTGAATGCAGCCGAAGGCGATATTTTAGAGTTACTCAATACTGGGCGTGCGCAGCTAGCATTAATGATCCAGTTGGATGGCTTGGTTGAAGGTTTTAATTTTTATGGCATTGGTCAACTTGAGATGTGTCACCTTGTTGCGCCATCCCACCCGCTGGCCAGTATCTTGGAAATTGACTGGCATCACTTGAAGGAACATCGACAAATCTTATTAAGTGGTCGTTATCGTAAGTTAGCGCATCGTTGGCAACTCTCTGATTCAATGTGGGTCACAGACAGTGCGCTTTCAGCCATGCTGTTGGTGAGTAGTGGCATTGGCTGGACTGTGCTGCCACGCAACATTGTGGGCGATCTGATCCAATCAGGCTTACTCACAGAATTAGTCACTAAGATGGATATTGATGGGTGGCGCCAATCGGTTGATGTGGCTTATTCCAATCAACAAGCGATGGGCCCTGCATCTAAAGTATTGTTATCTTTGTTGAAAGAAATTCAATTACAGTGAGGCTTTTCGTTAGAACAGCCAGGAATAAGATAGAGTGATTGATTTTATTATGCTGCTTTTTTAGGCTTAAGTGATGATTTATTGGTATAAATAATGCTGATACTTACTGTAAGT
>NZ_NOIF01000070.1 GCF_002265265.1 Photobacterium sanguinicancri | reverse complement strand
ATTTTAATCTTTTGGTTAGGAAGACTGAAAGAAACCGCATTAAGTAGGAAGTTGTTAACATGAACCAAGCGAACCTTCTAGATACATACTCCCCCCGACGACGCTAAGTCTCATCGCTTGGTGCCTCTGCTGCACCCCCATATTTTGGCTATTCTCAGCCAGCACTCTCTCTGACTATTCAGATTGAAACTCCAAACAAAGCGTAAAATGGATTTACATTATGTTGAACACCCACATTATCGGTGCTAGCGGCTATACCGGAGCGGAACTCGCTAAAATTGTCCATAATCACCCATCTTTAAAGCTGGCTGGTCTGCACGTATCAGCGCAAAGTACTGATAGTCATACCGCTATCAGTGAATTGCATGGTCAGTTGAAAGGGATTGTTGATTTACCTCTATTACCACTTATTGATCCTCAAGCTGTCGCTCAACAAGCGGATGTGGTGTTACTGGCAACCGCTCATCAAGTGAGTCACGATTTAGCCCCCATTTTCCTGGCAAAAGGGTGTCAGGTTTTTGATTTGTCAGGGGCCTTTCGTGTGGCAAGTGATAGCTTCTATACCGACTTCTATGGCTTTGAACATCAACATAAAAATTGGTTGGAACTCGCTGTTTATGGTTTGGCTGAGTGGAATGCAAAAGCGATTGCAGATGCCCAACTTATTGCGGTGCCAGGCTGTTATCCAACAGCATCGCAATTGGCGCTAAAACCGCTAATAGAAGCCAACTTATTAGATGCCGATCAATGGCCTGTCATCAATGCCGTCAGTGGTGTCTCTGGTGCTGGCCGTAAAGCATCCATGACCAATAGTTTTTGCGAAGTGAGTCTGCAGGCCTACGGTATTTTCAATCATCGCCATCAGCCTGAAATTGCAACGCATCTTGGCTGTGACGTTATCTTTACACCGCATCTAGGTAACTTTAAGCGTGGCATTCTCGCCACCATTACAGCCAAATTAACGGCAGGGGTGTCAGCCGATGATATCGCTGCTGTGTTGACCAAAGCCTATGCCAATCAACCTGCAGTTCGTCTACTTGAAAACAAAACGGCCAGCCTTGATAGCGTGGTGAATACCTGCTTTTGTGATATTGGGTGGCAGGTACAAGGTAGTCACATTGTTTTAACCTCAGCGATTGACAATTTGTTGAAGGGCGCATCGTCACAAGCTGTTCAGTGCATAAATATTCGTAATAAATTTTCGCCATTATCTGGCTTGATATAAGGAGGCGTCACCATGAATAACGTACCTTTGGTAATAAAACTTGGCGGAGCAGTACTTTCTTGCCATGAAACGTTGAATAAATTGTTTGCGGCTATTAATCAATATCAGGCGAAATCTCCACGTCCCTTGCTGTTAGTACATGGTGGCGGTTATTTAGTTGATGAACTTTTAGCCAAACTTCAATTGGAAACGGTGAAAAAAGAAGGTTTACGTGTGACACCGTCAACGCAAATTCCATTGATTGTCGGGGCACTTGCGGGAACGGCAAACAAGATGTTGCAAGGTCATGCGATTAAATCCGGAGTCAATACGGTGGGCTTGTGCCTTGCTGATGGTGGTTTATGCCATGTTACCGAGCTTGATCCTGAGTTAGGAGCTGTCGGGAAAGCAGCGCCTGGTAATGGTGCTTTAGTGAGTCAGATTATGGCGGCAGGCTGTTTGCCGATTATTAGCTCCATCGGACTTACCACCGAAGGGGAGATGATGAACGTCAATGCCGATCAAGCGGCGGTGGCTGTTGCGGCGGCACTCGATGCGGAATTGGTGTTGTTATCGGACGTGAGTGGCGTACTTGATGGCAAGGGCCACTTAATTCCAACACTGACAGAAACGCAGTCGGAAGCCTTGATTCAACAAGCGGTGATCACTGATGGCATGGTCGTTAAAGTCCGTGCGGCGTTTGAAGCCGCCAAAGCCTTAGGCCGCCCAATAGAAGTAGCGACATGGCGTTACCCTGAAAAATTGGCTGAGTTATTTGATGGCAAGAGCATAGGCACTAAATTTTCGGTGTAGAGCGGAACTCCGCTTTATATCCACTATTCGATAAAACATTGATTATATAAAAGCCAGTGCGGTGAGACCGCCGAAAGGGCAAGCAGGAGAGCATTATGAGCAAGGTAACGAAAGTAGTTTTAGCGTATTCGGGCGGTCTAGATACATCGGCAATCATTCCTTGGTTGAAAGAAAACTATGACTGTGAAGTTGTGGCATTCGTGGCCGATGTTGGCCAAGGTGACGTTGAGCTAGAAGGCATCGAAGAGAAAGCCATCGCTTCAGGCGCGTCGTCTTGCTACATCGCCGATCTGAAGGAAGAAATGGTTGAAGCGTACATTTACCCAAGTTTAAAAACAGGTGCAATTTACGAAGGTAAGTACCTGCTGGGCACATCAATGGCGCGTCCTATTATTGCCAAGGCACAGGTTGAGTGCGCACTCGAAGTTGGCGCAGATGCGGTGTGTCACGGTTGTACTGGCAAAGGTAATGATCAAGTACGTTTCGAAGGTGCTTATGCGGCATTGGCGCCGCAACTAACTGTAATAGCCCCTTGGCGTGAGTGGGATCTGCGTAGCCGTGAAGCCCTGCTTGATTACCTTGATGAGCGTAATATTCCGTGTTCGGCATCGCTTGAAAAAATCTACTCGCGTGATGCTAATGCATGGCACATTTCGACTGAAGGCGGAGTATTAGAAAATACATGGAATCAGCCTAACGACCTGTGTTGGGTATGGACCAAAGATCCAGAAGATGCTCCTGAAAAAGCTGAAACGGTATCGATTTTAGTTGATAAAGGCGAAATCGTTGCCGTTGATGGCGAAGCCATGACACCTTTTAATGCGCTGACGTATTTAAATGAAAAAGGGGCGGAGCACGGTGTTGGGCGTATTGATATCGTTGAAAACCGTTTGGTAGGCATTAAGTCTCGTGGTTGTTACGAAACACCGGGTGGCACCATCATGAACGAAGCGCTACGTGCGGTTGAACAACTGGTACTGGATAAAGAGTCTTACGAGTTCCGTGAGAGCATTGGCCTTAAAGCTTCACACCTTATTTACGACGGCCGTTGGTTCACGCCATTGTGTAAATCTATTTTGGCGGCGGCAGAGGAACTTGCTCAAGATGTGAGCGGTGAAGTAGTCGTGAAGCTTTATAAAGGTCAAGCTACCGTAGTGCAGAAGCGTTCACTCAACAGCTTGTACTCAGAAGAGTTTGCAACCTTTGGTGAAGATGAAGTTTACGATCACAGTCATGCGGGCGGCTTTATTCGTCTTTACTCGCTAGCGAGTCGTATCCGTGCACTAAACAGTCAGAAAAAATAATAATCATTATGGTATCGGCTTTTATTTCTGTGCGAGTACAGAAGTGAAAGCCGAGTAAGCCAGTTAAGCATTGAGCAAGTCGAGCAGTACAGGACAGGAGAAAGACCATGGCATTATGGGGTGGACGTTTTAGTCAGGCAGCTGACACACGGTTTAAAGAATTTAACGATTCCCTACGTTTTGACTACCGCTTAGCGGAGCAAGATATCGTTGGTTCTATTGCATGGTCGAAAGCATTGCGCCAAGTAGATGTGATCACGGATGCTGAACAGCAAAAGCTGGAGTTAGCGCTCAATGAACTAAAACTGGCGGTGATGGAAAACCCTGAACAAATTTTGCGTTCTGACGCTGAAGATATTCACAGCTGGGTTGAACAGCAACTGATCAGCAAAGTGGGCGACTTAGGTAAGAAGCTACATACCGGCCGTTCACGTAATGATCAGGTCGCGACCGATCTGAAGTTGTGGTGTCGTCAACAAGGACAACAACTGCTCTTAATGCTCGACAAGCTACAAAACCAAATGGTCATGGTGGCACGAGAACATCAGGCCACGGTATTACCGGGTTATACCCACTTGCAACGTGCTCAACCTGTGACTTTTGCTCATTGGTGTTTAGCGTATGTCGAAATGTTTGAACGTGATTACTCGCGCTTAAACGATGCGCTTGCAAGATTAGATACTTGTCCGCTTGGTTCGGGGGCATTAGCGGGGACCGCATACCCGATTGATCGTGAAGTACTGGCACATAGCTTAGGTTTTCATCGTGCGACGCGTAACAGCTTGGATTCCGTGTCTGATCGTGACCATGTTATGGAACTGCTTTCAACGGCTTCTATCTCAATGTTGCATCTGTCTAGAATGGCAGAAGATTTAATCTTTTATAACTCGGGTGAGTCGAACTTCATTGAACTCGCTGATACCGTGACTTCAGGTTCATCCTTGATGCCCCAGAAGAAAAACCCCGATGCACTAGAGCTTATTCGTGGTAAGTGCGGCCGCGTTTATGGGGCGATGGCTGGCATGATGATGACAGTAAAAGCCTTGCCGTTGGCGTACAACAAAGACATGCAAGAAGATAAAGAAGGCTTGTTTGATGCACTTGATAGCTGGCATGACTGCATGGAAATGGCCGCGCTGTGCTTTGATGGGATTCAAGTCAATAAAGACCGTACCTTAGAAGCGGCAATGCAAGGCTATTCCAATGCTACTGAGCTGGCCGATTACTTGGTGGCAAAAGGTATCCCATTCCGTGAAGCACACCATATTGTTGGTGTCGCTGTAGTGGCGGCGATTGAAAAAGGCTGCGCATTGGAAGAGTTGTCATTGGTTGAAATGAAGCAATTTTCATCTGTGATTGAAGATGATGTTTATCCCATCTTAACCATAGATTCTTGCCTCGATAAACGTTGCGCCTTAGGCGGCGTGGCACCGAATCAGGTTGATTATGCGATTGGTCAAGCCGAAAAGCGGCTAGAGAAGCGTTATTCACCGAGTGTAAAAGTACGTGGCGCAAGATTGACTGATCTCGATGCTATCGAAGGCATGGTGTCATATTGGTCGGGACTAGGCGAAAACTTACCACGTAAGCGCAATGAATTGGTCCGTGATATTGGTTCGTTTGCGGTAACTGAGCACCATGGTGTGGTCACAGGTTGTGCTTCTTTGTATGTCTATGACTCTGGCTTGGCAGAAATTCGGTCGCTCGGTATTGAAGCGGGCTGGCAGAATCAAGGGCAAGGGAAAGCGATTGTTGATCACTTGATAGAGAAAGCGTCCCAAATGGCGATTAAGCGTGTATTTGTGCTGACGCGCGTGCCTGAGTTCTTTATGAAGCAAGCTTTTGTACCAACGTCTAAGTCTTTATTACCAGAAAAAGTGATGAAAGATTGCGATCGTTGTCCACGGGTTCATGCCTGTGATGAAGTGGCATTAGAAGTACGATTAGACAATGAGCAACAGATCCCTGCGGTGAACGTGGCTTAATCTAACGCCTCATTCCACAATCGGTAGATGAAAAGCTAAAACCTGATGCGTGCGTCAGGTTTTTTTGTTGTTGAGCTTTAATTTTAGGGCAACCACGAGATGTGCTAGTAGCAATAGACTAAAACTGCTCGCGGCAAAAATAAGGGTAATAGATTCCACCGACGTGGGGTGAACCAGATAACGGTAGGCCCAAACAGTCCAACTCAATATGCTCAATAGCGTGAGTTGCCACATGCATTGGTGGCAGCGGCCGAGTTTTTGCTTGAAGCGATTACGGCTGTCTCGGCAAGTTGAGCAGGCCATTTTAATACCTCGGGAAAGCCCAGAGAAAGGGAGGCGGTTAGTGTAGCGCGAGTCGCTATGACCAGCAAAGGCTACAATAATGGCAGGCAGAAAAAAGCCCTCACAAGTGAGGGCAAAGTGTAGGGGTCGGTTCGGTGGAGAGTGAACCTAGTAGTGCAAGTTATCGTTGTTAATTGCTATTGGCGAATAGCAACCGTATTTATATGCGTATTCTGTTTTACGTTTTCTCTCGGGTTAATACCTAATAGGTCAGTATTAACAACCAGGACCACAGTCTAGGCAGTGTTTAATCATTTCAGGACCTAGGTGCAGCTTCGCATTGAGGTCACGCAGCGCAGTACGAACACCTTCTTCGATTACAGGGTGGTAGAAAGGCATATCCAGCATTTCTGAAACCGTCATCTTGTTTTGGTGTGCCCATGCTAATAGGTGCGCTAAGTGTTCTGCATTAGGCCCCATCATTTCAGCACCCAAGAAGCGACCTGTGCCTTGTTCACCATATACATGCAAAATACCTTTGTTTCGCAGCATGACTCGTGAACGGCCTTGGTTTTCAAATGACACTTCACCCGTTGCGAAACAGCCACATGTGCCTAAACGAGTGGTGATTTCTTTGTATGACTCACCAACCATCGCAATTTGCGGGTCAGAGAAGACTGCTGAAATTTTCGAGCGGCGAAGGCCAGCACGGATTTCAGGGAAGCGGCCTGCGTTGTCACCAGCGATACGCGCTTGGTCAGCAGCTTCGTGAAGTAGTGGTAATTGGTTACTTGCATCGCCAGCAATAAAGATGCTTGGCAGCGATGTTTGTAGTGTGTAGTGGTCTGCAGTTGGTACGCCACGC
The DNA here is from genome assembly GCF_002265265.1 of Photobacterium sanguinicancri. GTDB lineage: Bacteria > Pseudomonadota > Gammaproteobacteria > Enterobacterales > Vibrionaceae > Photobacterium > Photobacterium sanguinicancri. The sequence goes on along the minus strand of NZ_NOIF01000070.1, from coordinate 17,195 downwards.
TCATCTAATTCTAGTGAGGTATTTTCTAATCCAAGCTTATCGGTATTAGGGCGTCGACCTGTTGCAGCCAGTACGTATTCAACCTTGATGGTTTCAAACTCACCTTGTTTATTGATGAACTGAATTTCAACCATGTCTTGGTCGTCAGAGGTAATGCGCTTCATGCTTTCGACTTTAACGTCAGCATCAAGGTAAAATTCTTCGTTGAATGCTTTGTCGGCGTAAGCCATAACTTCAGGATCAGTTACAGGACCCACTTGACCACCTAAACCAAACAGTTTGGTTTCCACGCCTAAGCGATGCAGTGATTGACCTAGCTCAAGGCCGATAACGCCTGGGCCAAATACGGCCACTGATTTTGGTAAATCATCCCAGTTGAACACATCATCGTTAATAATTAAGCGATCGCCTAGCTCGTTCCAAACGCCTGGGTAGGCAGGACGAGAACCTGTCGCAATCACGATACGTGCTGCGTTGATAACGGTATGGTCATCAACTTGTAGGGTGTTGTCATTTAAGAAGGTTGCGTAGCCTGAGATTTTATCTTCGGCAGGGATTTCATCAACACCTTCTAAAACAAAGCCAACGAAGCGATCGCGTTCGCGTTTCACTCGGTCCATCACTTCGCGGCCGTTGATAACAATTTCGCCTTGTGGGTGGACACCAAAAGCCGGTGCTTTTTCAATGTGGTGAACACTTTCCGCTGCTGCAATTAACAGCTTAGAGGGCATACAACCAACACGAGCACAAGTTGTACCGTAAGGACCGCCTTCAATCATCACAACGCTATCAGTATGTGCTTTTGCTGCACGGTAAGCGCCTAAACCTGCTGTACCACCACCGATCACAGCTACATCTACATTTAACGTTTTCATTGTTTCTCTCCACATCCACACGGTTGGTGGGGCTAGGCCCCACCTTTTGTTATCAGTTTTTTTGCAGGCTTACTTGTTTAGGAAGATTTCTAGTTCTTCGCTACCACCGATGTGCTGACCACCGATGAAGACTTGTGGCACTGTTGTGCGACCAGTAATTGCACGTAGGCTTACCGTTGTTGCATCTTTACCTAGAACCACTTCTTCGTACTGTAGGCCACTGTCAATCAGGCTTTGTTTTGCTTTCATGCAGAATGGACAGCCCGGCTTAGTGAATACAGTGATAGATTCTTGTTCTTTGTGTTCTGGTGCGATGTGGTTAAGCATGGTATCTGCATCAGAAACTTTGAACGGGTCGCCTGGTTCGTCGTTTTCGATGAACATTTTCTCAACCACACCATTTTTCACTAGCATGCTGTAACGCCATGAACGCTTACCAAAACCTAGGTCGTTTTTGTCAACTAGCATGCCCATGCCGTCAGTGAAGTCACCATTGCCATCAGGAATGAAAGTAATGTTTTCTGCTTCTTGGTCTGCTTTCCATGCGTTCATAACAAATGTGTCGTTAACTGATACACAAAGAATGTCGTCAACGCCGTTTTCAGCGAATACTGATGCTAGCTCGTTGTAACGTGGAAGGTGGCTAGAAGAACATGTTGGTGTGAATGCGCCTGGTAGGCTGAATACAATTACAGTTTTGTTTGCGAATAGCTCTTCAGTCGTTACGTTAACCCATTGGTCGCCTTGGCGAGTTGGGAAAGTAACTTGTGGAATAGCTTGGCCTTCTTTTGATGCGAACATAATAAATTCCTTAATTTAAAAACATTATTCGTTGTTGGTTGTCTCTTTCAACCGGAAGCTTCTTAATCTTGTTCCCTGTTGATGTAGCTATTATGTGTTTCTTGGCTTGATAGTTCTAACTGTTTGAAGCTATAGTTTCGATAGTTTTTATCTATCAAATTGTGAGCTAAGGTGGCTTTATGAATATTCGTGATTTGGAGTACTTGGTTGCGCTGTCGGAACATCTCCATTTTCGTAAAGCGGCAGAGGCGTGTTTTGTTAGTCAGCCAACCTTAAGTGCCCAAATTCGAAAACTTGAAGACGAGCTGGGGGTGTCGTTACTTGAGCGCACTAGTCGCAGAGTGCTCTTTACCGATGCGGGTCTAAAGTTAGTTGAGCAAGCCCAGAAGGTCTTGCTGGAAGTGAAGATTCTGAGTGAATTAGCCAGCCAGCAAGGGGATAGCATGGCGGGGCCACTGCACGTAGGGTTTATCCCAACGGTTGGGCCGTATTTATTGCCTAAAGTTATCCCACTACTGAAAGACGCGTTCCCGCAACTTGAGCTGTTCTTGCATGAAGCGCAAACCCATCAATTAGTCGAACAGCTAGAAACGGGGAAACTCGATTGCATTATTTTGGCTGCAGTCAAAGAGACTGAAGCTTTCATGGAGTTACCGCTCTATAATGAGCCAATGGTACTGGCTGTACCTGAGCAACATGATTGGGCTAAAAAACCGGAGCTCTCGATGTTGGCGTTAAACGGTGAAACCTTGCTAATGCTAGGTGATGGGCATTGTTTACGTGATCAGGCGATGGGATTTTGTTTCGCGGCAGGGGCGAATGAAGACGGCAGTTTTAAAGCGACCAGTTTAGAAACCTTGCGAAATATGGTGGCAGCGGGTAGTGGGATCACGCTATTGCCAAAACTGGCGACGCCGAAAGAAGCGATACGCGATGGCGTGAGCTACATTAAGCTTAATGAACCTGAACCGACTCGTTTAATCACTTTGGCTTATCGCCCGGGATCTCCATTACGAGGCCGTTATGAAAAGATTGCCCAATCAATCAATACGCACATGACTACTTTGTTGCAAGCGTAAACATGGTGTTAGCGTAGAGGCTGTGAGTAGTCTGCATTGGAAATCCCAGCAAAAAAAAGAGCGCCTCAGGCGCTCTTTTTATAGGGTTTTGAAGCGAATGATTTAGAACAACTCTTCTTCACCGCTAGACTCAAATACACTGCCCGCACTGCTTTGCGAAACATATTCTTTCGGTTCAGTGCCCCGTTTGAAATACTCAAACATGGAGGTGTAATCCGTTTTTTGAGTCAACAAGCCTGAATCTCGATCAATACGAACGCGGACAATATCGGCGGGTACTTGCTTACGTTGTTGCGGTATATCTTGGAGTGCCACTTTCATGAAGTTGACCCAAGCTGGTTGCGCTGTTTTTGCGCCAGCTTCACCGCCAGAAATTTGCTCTTTACCTAGGTTGTTATTCCATGATGATTTACCCAGTTCACGTCTGTGATCATCAAAACCAACCCAAGCTGTCGCAACAATATTTGGACCAAAACCTGAGTACCAAGCATCTTTAGATCCATTGGTCGTACCGGTTTTACCACCAATATCACGACGTTTTAATACCTGACCACGCCAACCTGTACCATTCCAGCCACTACCGTGCTTCCAACTGCCGCCACCCCAAATGTTACTTTCCATCATTTCACGAACGAGGAAAGCATTTTGCTCAGAGATCACTTGCGGAGCATAGTGAGTCGGCTGTTGATCGTGAGGTAGGGTATCGCTACCTGTGCCTAATGACTCTTCACTGATCGTAATATCATTTACGATTGAGCTATTGGTTTGTGCCTTTTGGCCATTTTGCTGCTGGCATTCACTGTTACAGACAACGCTTGGGTTTGCTTGGTATACCAAGTTGCCATAAGGGTCTTCAACACGTTCAATGAAATAGGGTTCAACATAGTAGCCGCCGTTAGCAAACACCGAGAAACCTTGTGCCATTTCAAGCGGCGTTAAACTACCAGCACCCAGTGCGATAGCTTCAGCACGCGGGATTTCTTCGCGTTTAAAGCCAAAGCGCGTTAAGTAGCTGATTGATTCGTCTAGACCAACACTGCGCAATACACGCACAGCCATGACGTTTTTCGATTGTGCTAAACCTAGGCGCAAGCGGGTAGGGCCATTGTATGTTGGTGGTGAATTCTTCGGACGCCATGCAGTGCCTTGGCTTTCATCCCAGCGATTAATTGGCGCATCGTTCACTAAGGTTGCTAGCGTCATACCGTTATCCAGTGCTGCTGAATAAATGAAAGGTTTGATGCTTGAGCCTACTTGACGAACTGATTGAGTCGCACGGTTAAATTTACTGTGAATAAAGTTAAAGCCACCAACCATGGCCTGTACTGCACCATTTTGTGGTGATACGGCAATGAAAGCGGTATTGGCATCTGGGACTTGGCTTAGTACCCATTTGTCTTCTTTCTGCTGTACCCATATTTGTTGGCCCGCACTTAAAATATCGCCTGCTTTTTTCGGTGTCGCCCCTTGGCGAGTATCTGTTTTGAATGGGCGAGCCCATTTCATACCGTCCCACTCAAGCGTGATGGTTTCACCTTTACTGATCATCGCTTGGGCGGTTTTGTCACTCACCGAAGTAATCACCGCCGCGCGAAGTTCTCCGTAACTTGGTTGCTTAGCAAGGTGCGATTTGATTTTTTTGCTATCCCATGCTGGCGCATTGCTTTTCCACAGAGAGGCAACAGCACCACGGTAACCATGGCGTTGATCGTAGTTTAATAAATTCTCAATCGTCGCTTGTTGAGCCGCTCGCTGTAGGTTGGCGTTCACTGTGGTGTAAATACGCATGCCAGAGGTATACGCATCTTCACCGTAGCGTTCTACCATCCATGCGCGTGCACGTTCAGCAAAATACGGTGCACTTAACGCAATTTCAGCACCATGATAGCGCGCCACAATCGGCTCTGAGCGTGCTTGGTCGAATTCTGGTTGGCTGATATAGCGTTCATCAAGCATACGACGCAACACTACATTGCGACGGTGGGTTGAGCGGTCTAACGAATAAATAGGGTTCATGGTGGATGGTGCTTTTGGCAGACCCGCAATGACCGCAATTTCACTCAATGTTAGTTGGTTTACTTCTTTACCAAAATACACTTGTGCGGCAGCGCCGACACCGTATGCACGGTAACCGAGGTAAATCTTGTTTAAATAAAGCTCAAGAATTTCATCTTTCGTCAGTAATTGCTCAATGTGAATAGCAATGAAAATCTCTTTAATCTTCCGCATGATCTTCTTCTCATTAGTGAGGAAGAAGTTACGCGCAAGCTGTTGAGTTATGGTGCTGGCCCCTTGCTTTGCCGACCCTGAAGTGACAACAACAAATGCTGCTCGGGCAATACCGATGGGATCAATCCCGGGGTGGTCGTAATAACGACTGTCTTCTGTTGCGATAAATGCATTGAGCATTTGTGGTGGAATATCTTTTAACTGCAGAGGGATTCGACGCTTTTCACCAAATTGCGAGATCAGCTGACCATCTGCACTAAACACCTGCATCGGGGTTTGTAGTTCGACATTCTTTAATGTAGCTACATCAGGTAATTCCGGTTTTACATAAAAATAAAAACCGAAAATTGTACCGACTCCAAGAATTATGCAAATTAATGCAAGTATTAGTAATCGCTTTATGAACTTCACTTGAGATTTCCCGTTACGCCATCATTCGACCGTTCAATATCTTACAACCAATAGTATAAAGATAACTTCATGAAAATTAATGCCATCAATGGTGTTATTTGAATTTATTTGCTTTTTCACTATCAGGAGCATAGCACGGTATGTTTCATAACCCTTTCAGCGTTGGTATTGATATTGGGCATCATAGTGTCAAAGCGGTGGCACTAGCTCAGAAAAAAGAAGGTGTCGAGCTGGCAGCCTTTACCGAGGTTGTGTTGCCACCTCTGGTGATTAACGAGCAGCATAGCGTGAACGCAGAGCACTTGTTGTCAGCGATTCGTCAAATCAAAAAGCAATTACCACGCACTGCGAGACAAGTCGCATTGGGGCTGCCAGATAGCGCAGTCATTAGCAAAATTATTCAGCTAGACACCAACTTAAATAACGATGAACTCGAGTTTGCGGTAATGCAAGCAATTGGTTCCTCCTCTCCTTTCCCGATTGACGATCTGCGGTTAGATTTCTTCCCTCTTGATAGCACCTCAATGGCACCGGCATTGGCCACTTTACCTTATCAAGTGTTTGCGTCACGCAAAGAGACTATCGACAGTCGCGTGGCGGTTTTGACTAAGGCGGGAATGAAAACCAAAATCATGGAATTACAAACCCACGCTTTGTTGTGGCTAGCGAAGCATTACAGTGAAGCTGAGCGATTAGAGGGGGTGTATGGGGTGATTGACATCGGAAAACATCACACCGAATTCTGTGTTGATCCACCTGATAACATGGCATTTCATCGTGAAATGCCATTAGGTTCATCGTTAGTAGACGCGGGATCTTCGACACGTTACCCAGACGATAACATGCAGGTGTTTTCTTCAACGGATACGAGTGAAGCCGAGCGCTTTACCCAGCAACTGGCGGATCAGCTTCGCCGTCAGATCCAGCTTTATCATTCAACCCATCCTCGTTTCCCGCTCACAGGATTGTGGGTGTGTGGCGGGTGTCAGGACTTGGTATTGGAAGAAGTATTAGAGCGCATCTTGGATCTTGATATTCGTTGGCTTAATCCCTTTCAGCGTTTTTCGGTGAATAACAAGCTAGCGCTTGAGCCGCACCGTCAATATTGCCAGTTTGGTGTCGCGACAGGATTAGCCCTTCGAGGAGCCTTACGATGATTAAACAAATTAACTTATTACCTTGGCGCGAACAGCAAAAGCTGCAGCATAAAAAACGGTTTCTCAGTGGGATTGGTGGCGCGTTGCTATTGGTCCTTTTTGTGCAGATTGGTGTTGCACAGTATTTCCTTGAGCAGCAAGACATCCAACAAGCACGTAATCAAACGTTGCATCAAGAAATTGCGGTGCTTGAACACCGCCTAGCTATTTTACCTGAGTTAGATCGCCAACGAGATGCGCTGAATAAACGCTTACATGTGATTGCCGAGATCCAGCGAGAGCGAAATCGAGTGACGCGTTTATTCAGCGTATTACCAGGATTAATTCCGCAAGGGGTGTATTTGGAGTCACTCGTGCTGAACGAGCATACGGTGGATTTGCATGGATTCGGTGATTCAAATGGGCGATTAGCCACCCTGCTGGGCAATATTGAAAAAACGGTATGGCTAAATGAAGTCGCTATGCATTCCATCGTTGCGACAAAAGGGGATTCGCAGCAGAACCTTACACGGTTTAATGCTTCATTTTCGATGCTAGAGCGTGGCGCGATGAAGCAAGCAGACACGCGCCCCGCAGAGCAGCTCGTCAGGAGAACGCAATGAGCCAGTGGCAAGACCTCGAACTTGATGAAATTTTAGAGTGGCCCTTTGGCCCGCAATGCGTGGTGCTGGTCTTGATTGTTGCTTTGCTCTCTGGTAGTGGTCATTGGTATTGGCAACAGCCACTCAATGATGAGTTAGAGCAACTCAAGCAAACTGAAATTGAATTACGAACCAAAATCAGTAACCGCGCCGCACAGGTTGCCGCGTTACCTAAGATGCAGGCGCAAGTTGAAGAATTGAATCGGCGCTATCAACAAGTGATTAAGCAGTTACCTGAAGAAGATGAGCTCGCAAGCTTTTTAGCGGGAGTTAATGATGTTGGTGTGCGTAATGGCTTAGATTTTCAACGCATTGAATGGGCGCCCACACGTGAAGACCAATGGTATTACGAGCTGCCCATAAATATGGAAGTCACGGGTAACTATCAACAGATGGGGCGCTTTGCGTCATCGGTCGCTAAGTTATCTCGGATTGTGACCTTGAAAGATATTGATTTATCCGTGGTGTCGTTGACGCCTGATGAACAAATCTTGTCATTGAGAGTATCAGCGAGTACCTATCGCTTTAAGCCGCCGACAGAAACAGGTACAGAGGAGCGACCATAATGAAGAAAGGATGGCTCTATATTTCGATGATCCTGTTATTAGTTGGTTGTCGCGCGAATACAGACTCGATTGATCAATTTGTCAGTGATGCTCACACCCATGCCAAAATCCACGTAGATCCACTGCCTGAGCCTTATTATTTTGTTGCTGATGATTTCGTGATGACCAGTGACCGACTCCCTTTTGTACAGCCCCAGCCTGAAAAAATTGATGGTCAAGAAGCGCAAGGCAAAGATTGCTGGCAACCAGATAATACCCGTCACCCGCAATCATTGGAGCGTTTCCCGCTTGATCAGTTAGCGATTAAAGGTGTGATGGATGGCGGCAAACAACGGTGGGCACTTATTTATACCCCTGAGTCAAAGTTAGTCAAAATTCGAGAGGGACAATACCTCGGCCTTAATCATGGTCGGGTGCTTAAAGTCACTCCACAGTTTATTGATATTGAAGAAATCTTATCGGACGGTAAAGGATGTTGGTTGAAGCGTGAAACGCAACTGGCACTCAAAGCTGAAGATACACCTGTATTTTAAGGGAAATGTTGAAATGAGAAGGATGTTCACAAAGTTAGTGACTGAAAAGCGGTTCTCTGTGCTGCTATATGGGGTTGCTTGGCTGATGTTGCTATTAATGTTTCCCCGTTGGGCGTATGCAAGTAATCAAATTGCAGAACTTGATTTCCATCGTAGTGAAACAGGACAAGGTATTCTCAGCGTTCAATTAGATAAAGCGCAATCATTGATTGATATCCGTCAGTCTGGTTTACAGCTTTATGTCGAGGTGGTCGATGCCACAATCAATGATGATATGCTGTATGTACTTGATGTTAATGACTTTGCTACTGCGGTGAAAACCGTAGAAACTTTTCGAAGTGAGAAAGGCGTCAAGTTATTACTGACGATGTCAGACCGTTTTGATTATGACTATACAACCAAAGGTAATCAGCTTGACGTGATTGTGACGGCTAAGCCAAAAGCAAGTGAAGCAGATCCAGAAAGTATTACTTACAAAGGCAAACCGATATCAATTAACTTCCAAGATGTACCTGTGCGTAATGTTTTGCAATTGATTGCGGATTACAACGATTTTAACTTGGTTGTTTCGGATACCGTTGAAGGTAATGTGACATTACGCCTTGATGATGTGCCGTGGCCGCAAGTGCTCGACATTATTTTACAGTCAAAAGGTTTAGACAAGCGTGTTAATGGCAAAGTACTACTCGTAGCGCCGAAAGTGGAACTTGATGGTCATGAACAACAAGCGCTAGCGGCGAAGCGTAAATCGGAAGAATTAGCCGCATTACGTTCTGAGCTGATTCAAGTGAAATACGCTAAAGCCATCGACTTAGCCAGTTTATTACTAGGGGATGAAGACGGTGTTAGCATGCTTTCTGCTCGTGGCTCTTTACATGTGGATGAACGCACTAACTCACTAATCATAAAGGATCTTCCTGAGAGCATTGAAAGTATAAAAGATATTTTGAGTGCCTTGGATATTCCAGTTAAACAGGTCCAAATTGAAGCTCGAATCGTCACCGTGAGCGAAGGGGATTTGGAAGAGTTGGGTGTTCGCTGGGGGGTGATCAGCAACAATGGCGATACCACTATTGGTGGCTCAGTAGAAAGCAATTTGCACAACTCAGGTTTGTTAGATCGTAAAGCGACAGTGGATGATTTCTTGAATGTAAACCTAGGTGCAACCACCGCTGGTGCATCAAGTATTGCATTTCAGGTGGCAAAAATGGGTGATATATTGCTAGATTTAGAACTGTCTGCACTGCAGTCTGAAGAAAAAGCTGAGATTATCTCAAGCCCTCGCTTAGTGACGACAAATAAGAAAACAGCGTATATCGAACAAGGTACTGAGATCCCATATCTTGAAGGGTCGTCCAGTGGTGCGGTGACGGTTAGCTTCAAAAAAGCGGTTTTGAGCCTAATGGTGACCCCACAAATTACGCCGGATAATAAGTTAGTACTGGATTTGGTAGTCACGCAGGATAAAGTCGGTAAAACGGTGAAAACAGGTACAGGTGAAGCCGTTGCTATCGATACTCAGCGAATTGGTACTCAAGTGTTAGTGAATAATGGCGAAACCTTAGTTTTAGGTGGTATTTATCAGCATGCGTTGTCGACCAAAGTCGAACAAGTGCCACTTTTAGGGGATATTCCTTTTCTTGGGGCGCTATTTCGCCGTACAAAAGAAGACTTAGACAAGCGTGAGCTGTTGATTTTTGTCACTCCGAAGATTGTTTTTCAGTAATCTTGCTAATTGAGGGGCTCTAGCTATTGCCAAGTGGCGGTGAGTCCTGAGATAATTTTCGGTCTTATCACGAATTACATGTGAGGAAGTTGGCGCCTCGGGCTTATTTGAATAAAGCCTGCGGGCGGTGTCGTTTTATTAACCGCGCGTAAAATTGCTAAAAATGGCTGAAAAACGAAATATTTTCCTGGTCGGCCCAATGGGTGCCGGCAAAAGCACTATTGGTAGACACCTTGCACAGCAACTGCATATGGAGTTTTTAGACTCCGATACAGTTATCGAAGAACGTACAGGGGCTGACATTAGTTGGGTTTTTGATGTTGAAGGTGAAGGCGGGTTCCGCATTCGCGAAGAAGGCGTCATTGACGATTTGACTCAAGAGCAAGGTATTGTACTTGCGACTGGCGGTGGCTCTGTAATGAGCAAAGAAAACCGCAATCGCCTATCTGCTCGTGGCATCGTGGTGTATTTGGAAACCACCATCGAGAAACAATTGGCGCGTACACAACGCGACAAGAAGCGTCCATTGCTACAAACTGATGCTCCACGTGAAGTATTGGAAGCGTTAGCTGAAGAACGTAATCCATTGTACGAAGAAGTCTCAGACTACGTCGTACGCACTGATGATCAAAGCGCAAAAGTTGTGGCTAATCAGATCATCAAAATGCTTGAAGAGCGTTAATTACTTGCAGAGAAGCTGACCATGGAACGGATCAACGTTAATCTTGGTGACAGAAGTTACCCAATCTCTATCGGCGCCGAGTTATTTAATAACCCGGCGTTGTTTTCGTCTGCAATCAAAAGTGGTCAGCGTGTTGTTGTTGTGAGTAACGAAACCGTTGCTCCCTTATACGCTGATCAAGTGATTGCAACGTTAGCATCGCTTGAATGTGATGTTGCACTACTGTCTTTACCTGATGGTGAGCAGTACAAAACATTAGAAACCTTCAATCAAATCATGTCGTTCTTGCTCGAAGGCAATTATGGGCGTGATGTTGTGATTGTGGCATTAGGCGGTGGAGTGATTGGTGATGTGGTCGGCTTTGCTGCTGCGAGCTATCAGCGCGGCGTCGATTTTGTGCAAGTACCGACAACTTTGTTGTCACAGGTAGACTCCTCGGTAGGGGGGAAAACCGCTGTCAATCACCCGCTTGGTAAAAACATGATCGGTGCGTTTTATCAACCAAAAGCGGTTGTGATTGATAATTATTGTTTACAGACCTTACCGGCTCGTGAATTTGCAGCGGGTATGGCTGAAGTGATCAAATACGGCATTATTGCAGATTATGATTTCTTCGTATGGCTTGAAGATAATATAGAAAAACTTCAGGCACTCGATAACAAAGCGCTTTGCTATGCGATTGCGCGTTGTTGTCAGATCAAAGCGGATGTTGTGGCTGCCGATGAAAAAGAATCGGGTGTGCGCGCACTGCTTAATTTAGGTCACACCTTTGGCCATGCCATCGAAGCCGAAATGGGCTACGGTAATTGGTTGCATGGTGAGGCCGTGTCTACGGGTACCGTACTTGCGGCACATACAGCGCAGCGTCAAGGGCTGATGTCTAGTGACGACGTTGCCCGCATTACCGCGTTATTGCAACGCGCTCAACTACCTACTCATATTCCTGAATCGATGGATTACGACTGTTTTATTAAGCACATGATGCGTGATAAAAAAGTATTGTCTGGCCAACTTCGGTTAGTACTACCTACTGCTATTGGTAGTGCTGAAGTGGTTACTGATGTGACGGAATCTACGCTACGTGATGTTATTAATGGTTAGCGTGGCGGCTGAGTATGGTCAGTGACCTAACTTTGAAAAGTTTGGATTTGGATAGTCAAATCCAACTTTTGTCTCGCCTCCAATTCTTAACGCGCTTTAGCTCTAATCTTATCCAAGTATCTGGTCGTGAAGGTTCAGGTAAAACATGGTTAGCGCAGTGTTACCTCGAAACATGGGCAAAAGATAGCAAACAAGCGTTGCTTTTATGCCACCCAAGCCAATCTGATGCTCAGCATCGCACGTTTATTCTTAACCAACTTGTACCGTCCCCATTGTTCAATGAGCAAGATCCATTGCTGCAAAGCATCGATCGGATGTTAGGGGGAGATAAAGTACAATTGCTATTGGTGATAGATGATGCCCATCTACTGAGCCCAACCATGATTGCCGAATTGTGGGCCTTAGTAGTGAAGGCGCAGACGATGCCTCATTGGCAAATCAATGTGTTGCTTTTTAGCCAAACGGGACGGCTAAATAAGTATTTAAGCCAAGTGTCACACGGCCAAGGGCAAACACCATTAGAATTAGAAATCGGTGACTTTAGCGAAGCAGAAGTACAGATGTTTGTGGAAGTGATGTTCACAACCTCTGGCCTGGATGCAACCGCTCGTCGCCAATTAAAGGAACAAGCTAAGCTGGTAGAACCTAGGCCTGGTGAGTTAGTCCGTTTGAATGACAAGGAAGACCAAGGAATGGTGAACACCTCAAATCGAAAATTATCTCCCGCCTTGTTGGTGACTTTGTTGGCTGTTGTTGTTGGCGCTGCTGCCGTATGGCTGTTCTTACCAAGTGAAACCTCTTCTTCATCTTCTGTTCCATTGATTACTGAGTCAACAGAAGTGCCAATGGAGCTAACACCGTTACGTGATGTTTCTGCAGCATTGTCGGCGGACTCTGATTTACTTTCGGTCAGTGACGCATCAGCTACCTTGCCAAGTAGTAACGGTGCGAGATTTGATGATCCATCGGTGTTACCGCCTGAAGTAAAAGTAGACGGGTTGACCGTAGGCCGTCGTGATGAAGGCAAACGTATCGTTGTACCTGCTGAATTAGTTGATGGTTTATTGGCAGAACAAGCACAAGGTGGTAGCGGCGAAAGAGCAGTGCACAGCTTGTCAACGGAGCACGCTCAATCGACTCATATCAATGAAAATTCGCCAGTTGCTCCTTCTGTTCCAGAGGAGAGTGCAAATGCGCCGATGGCCTCTGCTCAACTGAGTGTGGCACCGCGTGAAAATACCTTAGGCTATGAATTGAAGCGGGTTCCTGCACGCCAATATGCACTCCAACTCGCCGCACTTAGGTCATTATCGGCAGCACGCAATTTCATTGCGAAACATGGCATTAATGATATCGCCAGTATTTATGAAACACGACGTAGCAATGAACCATGGTTTATTGTGGTAACGGGTGAATTTAATACAGTGGCTGCGGCTCGTCGTGCTGAGCAAAACCTGCCAAATAGCGTAAAAGCTGGTCAACCTTGGGTAAAATCATACAGCCAAATTCACCGTGAGATAGACCGCGTAAAATAATCTAATGTGATGGCAAATAATTCCGCCAATTGGTATCAGCTTACCCATGAAATGGGGTACAATCCGCCACCTTTCGTAACATTCGTGCTATTGGTGGTGGCTAGCTAAATGAAAAAGCATCGTGCATTCCTGAAGTGGGCTGGAGGCAAGTATTCTCTGGTCGAGGAAATCGAGCGCCATTTACCGCCCGCGCGTAAGTTGGTCGAGCCTTTTGTTGGTGCCGGTTCTGTGTTTTTGAATACAGATTTCGACCAATATCTTCTGGCGGATATCAATCCTGATTTGATCAACCTGTACAATATTCTCAAAGAAAATCCTGAGCGATACGTCGAAGATGTTCGTCAATTTTTCACGCCTGAATATAATCAGAAGGGCGCCTATCTTGAGATCCGTGCTGCGTTTAATGCAACCAAAGATCCGTACCTGCGTTCACTGTATTTTCTTTATATGAACCGTCATGGTTTTAATGGCTTATGTCGCTATAACAAGAAAGGTGGTTTTAACGTCCCATTTGGTTCGTACAAAAAACCGTATTTCCCAGAAGCGGAAATGTACTACTTTGCTGAAAAAGCCAAGCGTGCCACATTTGTGTGTGAAGGGTATCAGCAGACGTTTTCACGTGCCCGTAAAGGCAGCGTAATTTACTGCGATCCACCGTATGCACCATTATCAACTACGGCTAATTTTACTTCGTATTCAGGTAATGGCTTTAGCTTAGATGATCAAGCAGCGCTTGCCGATGCGGCAGAAAATGCAGCGAATGAGCGTGGGATCTCGGTGTTGATTTCAAACCATGACACCACTTTGACGCGTCGTTTGTACCATGGTGCTGATTTATCTGTGGTAAAAGTGAGACGTACCATTAGTCGCAATGGCAGTGGGCGCAATAAGGTTGATGAGCTACTGGCGTTATTCAAAGCCAAGTAAGTCACCGTTATATTTTTTCTGTGATACAGCCTTTTAGTGGGTAACTAGCCAAGTTACCCCTAATAACCCTCCGACAAAACAACTAATTGCCACCACTCCTGCAATAATAAATGGCCATGGACTTGATTGCCCAAAGTCTCTTTGGTGATTGCTTTGTGATTGCACCCCAAATAACGCTGCGATAGCGCTGGTAAATACCTTATAAATGGATGGTTTCTCCTGATCCGCCATTTTAGCCTCATCATTATTCTGCCACTACAATGAGCATAGCGTGAAATGGAACAGATATTGATATAGGACAACGTTTGCGTGATCGGGTAGAATTGCGCCGATTTCTCTTATTCGGTGGCATACGCTCTCGGTATCGCCATCGGCAATAACGTGTTTCTAATGAGGCTGAACATGAAGGACTTTTTGATCGCACCATCTATCTTATCGGCAGACTTTGCGCGTCTAGGCGAAGATGTAGAGAAGGTACTCGCAGCAGGTGCAGACGTGGTGCACTTTGATGTAATGGACAACCACTACGTACCTAACCTGACGTTTGGCGCACCAATCTGTAAAGCTCTACGTGATTACGGCATCACAGCACCAATCGACGTTCATCTAATGGTGAAGCCTGTTGATCGCATTATCCCAGACTTCGCGAAAGCGGGTGCAACCATGATCACTTTCCATGCGGAAGCGACCGAGCACCTTGATCGCACGTTACAGTTGATCAAAGAAAATGGCTGTCAGGCTGGTGTGGTCTTTAACCCAGCAACACCATTACACCACCTTGATTATGTGATGGACAAAATCGACATGATCTTACTGATGTCGGTTAACCCCGGCTTTGGTGGTCAATCATTCATTCCTGCAACGCTAGACAAACTACGTGAAGTGCGTAAGCGCATTGATGAGTCGGGTTACGATATCCGTCTTGAAATTGATGGTGGCGTGAAAGTGGATAACATTCGTGAAATCGCTGAAGCGGGTGCCGATATGTTCGTGGCGGGCTCTGCCATCTTTAGTCAACCGGATTACAAAGCGGTTGTTGATGAAATGCGTGCTGAACTAGCGAAAGTTGAACGCTAAGATGACGTATCTAGAAGGCATTACCTTTATTGCTTTTGACCTAGATGGCACTTTGCTTGATAGCGTGCCAGATCTAGCAGAGGCCGCCGATAAGACCATGCAAGTGCTTGGTCGTGAACGCGTGACGGTTGAGCAAGTCACTACATGGATTGGTAATGGCGCTGATATTTTGATTGGTCGCTGTTTAAGCCAAAGTCTCGAGGTTGATCCCAGCCTAGACCCTGCAATTCATCGTGAAGCGCGCCAATTGTTTGATCGCTTCTATGATGAAGGCGGCCACCAAAAAAGTGCCCTTTATACCGGAGTTAAAGACACGCTTGCCGCTTTCCATCAAGCTGGTATCCCGATGGCGATTGTGACTAACAAACCAGCGCAGTTTGTACCGCATTTGTTAGAGCAGCATGGTATCAGCGAGTACTTTGTTGATGTGATCGGTGGTGATACTTTCCCGTTGAAAAAGCCGGATCCTTTTGCATTAAACTGGTTACTGGAAAAGCACCAACTCACACCAGCACAAATGCTGATGGTTGGCGATTCACGCAATGATATTTTGGCGGCTAAGGCGGCATCGTGTTATGTTGTTGGGCTGACTTATGGTTACAACTATGGTCAACCAATTAGCGCAAGTGAACCCGATATTGTGCTGGATCACTTTAGTCTTTTGACAGAAGTGATTAAACTAGACAGCTAGTACGAACAGCCTAGCTGATCATCGGAAATATATTCAGCGGCCACTTTGGCCGCTGCTTAGTTTGGTTAATGAGCAAATCAGGGAAATCCCATCATGAGTAAACCCATTGTATTAAGTGGCGTTCAGCCATCTGGCGAATTAAGTATTGGTAACTACCTGGGTGCGCTGCGTCAGTGGGAACAGATGCAAGATGATTACGATTGTCAGTACTGTGTTGTCGATCTGCATGCAATCACTGTGCGTCAAGACCCCAAAGCCCTTCATGAAGCAACATTAGATGCGCTGGCTATTTGTTTAGCGGTTGGCGTTGATCCGAAGAAGAGCACCTTATTTGTTCAATCGCATGTACCAGAGCATGCCCAACTAGGCTGGCTACTTAATTGTTACACCCAAATGGGTGAGTTAAGCCGCATGACCCAATTTAAGGATAAATCAGCGCGTTACGCGAATGATGTAAACGCGGGTTTATTTGGTTACCCAGTACTGATGGCTGCTGATATTTTGCTATACGGCGCTCATCAAGTGCCTGTCGGTAACGATCAGAAACAACACTTAGAGCTAGCGCGTGATATCGCGACTCGCTTTAATAATATCTACACGCCGGAAGCGCCATTGTTCCAAGTGCCAGAACCTTACATTCCAACCGTGAATGCACGTGTAATGAGTCTGCAGGACGCGACTAAAAAAATGTCGAAGTCGGATGATAACCGTAAAAATGTTATTACCCTGCTAGAAGAACCGAAGTCGATTTTGAAGAAAATCAAAAAAGCGCAGACAGATGCTGAGATGCCACCGCGTATCGCTCATGATGTCGAGAACAAAGCCGGTATTGCTAACTTGATGGGTTTATATTCAGCAGCAACAGGTATGAGCTACGCAGAAATTGAAGCGAAATACCAAGGCGTTGAAATGTATGGTCCATTCAAAAATGACGTTGGTGAAGCTTTGGTTGCTATGCTAGAGCCGATTCAAGCGGAATATAAGCGTATTCGAGCTGATCGTGCTTACATGGACGAAGTGATGAAAGCGGGTGCCACGAAAGCCTCTGAGCGCGCAGCTGTTACATTGAAAAAAGCCTACGAAGCGGTAATGCCGATCAGTTAGCGTAAATATGATCGGTTGAACGATCCTCCAGAGCTGTCAAAATCCAAGTGTAATTAATGC
>NZ_NOIF01000069.1 GCF_002265265.1 Photobacterium sanguinicancri | reverse complement strand
AAAGTAAATGTGACCTAGCTATAAAATCGAAGGGATAATATCTCAGCCCTAAATAGACAATGCTAGTAACTTAATGCTTCTTTGGATTGTGCGATTTTTGAGCTCGCTGGTAAAATTATTCACTGTTTATGTTAAAAAATTCACCTTAACTTATTGCATCTTTGATTCGATTCCGTAGAATGGTTTGTACCTTCTAAAGGGTAGAGGTGCATTGTCTATAAGTAATTTGCTGGAGGTGATTCCGTTGATAGCAAATGAAAGGAGCCAATGCCGAAGTGAGAAATGAGTATCAAACATTCTTGCTGGGGTTGTCATCGAATAGAGGCAACACTGCCATAGTATATAATTACATTAACTATGGAGCGCTACTGTGGGGTCGGGGAGCTTTCAGCTCTCCTTATCGGCATCTCATCATGGCACAACTGTGCCAGCAGTAGATCTCCAACCAGATCGGTTGTAGTAGAGATCATGAATATTGTAGATTTTTCAAATTCCTCCATTTCGTTATTGCCCCCATTGGTGGCATTAGGTTTAGCGATTTTAACGCGTCGCGTTTTACTTTCGCTGGGTATGGGTGTTGCTCTCGGCGCACTATTACTTACAGACTTTTCCTTCACTCATTCAGCAAGTTATATCGGAACCACAGTCGCTAGCTTATTCATTGATGATGGCGCAATAAATAGCTGGAATATGAGTATTGTTGCTTTCCTTATTCTATTAGGAATGACAACGGCTCTATTAACCTTATCTGGCGGTACACGTGCTTTTGCGGAATGGGCACAAACTCGAATTAAAACTAAACGAGGCTCTAAGCTTCTTGCTGCATTTTTAGGCGTGTTCATTTTTGTAGACGACTATTTTAATAGCCTAGCAGTAGGTGCAATTGCCCGCCCAGTGACCGATCGCTACTATGTATCTCGTGCAAAGCTGGCGTATATTCTTGATTCAACAGCGGCTCCTATGTGTGTATTGATGCCAGCATCAAGTTGGGGGGCATACATCATTACAATTGTTGGCGGTATTTTAGTTTCACATGGCGTGACTGAATATTCAGCGTTAAGTGCTTTCATGCAGCTGGCACCAATGAATTTTTATGCTGTGTTTGCTTTGCTAATGGTGTTTGTGGTGTCTTGGTTCCAAATTGATGTGGGCCCAATGCTTAAACATGAATTAGAAGCCAGTCGTGGTCATGGGTTTGATGATGGTGACGATGACAATAAAGCGAGAGATCTCAATGATGAGTTAGAAATAGAAGAAAGTGAAAATGGACGTGTAGCCGACTTGGTTATGCCAATTATTGCTCTTATTATTTCTACTTTCTTCTTCTTGATCTTTACGGGCTATCAAGCGCTGGCTGCTGACGGTATTGCATTTAATCTACTTGGTGCATTTGAAAATACCGATGTAGGCTTATCATTGTGCTACGGTGGTTTAATTGGTTTTATAGCTGCGCTAATTCCAGTTATTCGTCAGCGTATTCCTGTTCCAGATGTCGCGCATACATTGTGGATTGGTGCTAAATCAATGTTTGGCGCAATCTTAATCCTACTATTTGCTTGGAGTATTGGTAGCGTTATCGGGGATATGGAAACGGGTAAATACCTTTCTACCTTGGTACAAGGCAATGTTAACCCAATGCTACTTCCTGTGATTTTGTTTGCCTTGGCGGGTGTGATGGCATTCTCGACCGGCACCTCATGGGGTACGTTTGGTATCATGCTTCCTATTGCAGGTGATCTTGCTGGTGCCACCGATATTGCCTTAATGCTTCCTATGCTGGCGGCAGTATTGGCTGGTTCTGTATTTGGTGACCATTGTTCTCCTATTTCAGATACCACCATCCTGTCTTCAACAGGGGCGCGTTGTCATCATATCGATCACGTATCAACGCAGTTACCTTACGCGTTGGCGGTTGCCCTTGTATCAGCTATTGGTTTCGTTGTACTCGGTTTTACCGATTCTTTAGCGGTCTCTTTCTTGGCGGCGACATTAGCCTTCATTATTGTATGTACTTTCTTAGGGTGGTTATCTCGCCGTCGATTGTCATCACCAGTGAATGTTTAACTGGTGATACAATGTGTGGTGTATAAGCACATCTAATAACATTTGTGAATGATTAAAAACCAGCATTGTGAGGTGCTGGTTTTTTTATGGACGCTATGTCTTATAACATGGGTAAAGTCGTAAAAACTTGTGTCTATCGTTGCATGTGACTTTAATTATTCGCGTATTTTATGTAGCATCTCGTCCGCACTTTCTTCACCCAGATGACTAGGAAAGCCTCATGGCCCAGATGTACTTTTATTACTCTGCAATGAATGCAGGTAAATCAACCACATTACTTCAATCTTCATTTAATTATCGCGAACGTGGTATGACACCTGTTATTTTCACTGCGGCACTTGATGATCGTTTTGGTAAGGGTAAAGTGACATCGCGTATTGGTTTACAAGAAGAAGCCGAGCTTTTTACCAATGATGATAACTTATTCGATCGCATTGCGACGATTCATGATGGGCAGAGAATTGATTGTGTGTTGATTGATGAATGCCAATTCTTGAGTAAAGAACAGGTATATCAGTTAACCGAGGTGGTCGATAAGTTACATATCCCGGTATTATGCTACGGTTTACGTAGTGACTTCCGTGGTGAGTTATTTGAAGGCAGCCGTTATTTATTATCTTGGGCTGATAAGTTGGTTGAATTAAAAACAATTTGTCACTGTGGGCGTAAAGCTAATATGGTGATTCGCCAGGATGAAACCGGACAAGCGATTGCTGATGGTGATCAAGTGGTTATTGGTGGAAATGACCGTTATGTGTCGGTATGCCGTCGACATTATAAAGAAGCCTTAGGTCGTTAATTACATTACCTAAAGGGCGGATTAAGATTTAATAAAAAGCCCGTAACGTGACTATAAATAGTTGTCGTTACGGGCTTTTTGCTATTTATGCATATCCTGCATCTAAATGCGGCTTATCAATAATTTACTTATTATGGCGTTCTTCTAAACGTTTAGTTATGTCAGATAGCGATAAACCTTGGTCCTGCAGTAATACAATTAAGTGATAAAGCAAATCAGCAGATTCGTTAACTAATTCCGCCTTATCACCCGACGTTGCCGCAAGCGCGACTTCAACACCTTCTTCGCCCACTTTTTGCGAAATACGTTTGGTGCCACGGGCATATAAACTGGCGGTATAAGAAGATTCGGGATCACTATTTTTACGATTAGCCAAGACTTGCTCAAGTTGATGAAGAAACACCAAAGCAGGTTGTTCAGATGGGGTGGCATTTGGATTGTCAAAACAGGTGGTTGTGCCTAAGTGGCAGGTTGGACCCACAGGGTTAACCTTCACTAGCAAGGTATCTTTATCACAATCGAGATCAATACTTTTTAGTGCTAAAACGTTGCCAGAGGTTTCGCCTTTGGTCCATAAGCGGGACTTGGTGCGAGACCAAAAGGTAACTTGCTGAGTGTCTAATGTTTTTGCTAGTGCTTCGGTATTCATGTACCCGAGCATCAGTACTTGACCGCTGGTATTATCTTGCACAATAGCTGGAATTAAGCCGTCTACTTTTTCCCAGTTAATTTCGGTATTTAAATCTAAAGTCGGGGCTGCACTCATAGTCGGATCTCCACATTTTGCTCTTTAAGGTACTGCTTTAGTTCACCAATATTGATGATTTGTTTGTGGAAGACAGAAGCAGCAAGCGCACCGTCCACATTAGCTTGTTGAAATGCATCGGCAAAGTGCACCATTTCACCTGCGCCACCAGAGGCGATTAATGGAACATGACAAACCTCACGCACCATGTTGAGTTGGGTAAGATCGTAGCCATTACGTACGCCATCTTGGTTCATCATATTAAGCACGATTTCACCCGCGCCTCGGCGTTGTACTTCTTGCACCCAATCACGTGTTTCCCATTGGGTTGCTTGGGTTCGGTTTTCATCCCCAGTGAATTGATAGACTTGGTATTTACCTGTTTCAGCGTCAAAGTAGGAGTCAATCCCGACGACAATGCACTGCACGCCAAATTTATCGGCAAGCTCAGTGATCAATTCTGGCTTGGCAAGTGCAGGGGAGTTAATCGATACTTTATCAGCACCGAATTGTAAGATACGACTCGCATCGTCAGCAGATTTAATCCCGCCTGCGACACAGAAAGGAATGTCGATCACTTCGGCAACACGCGCTACCCAACTTTTGTCGACCACTCGACCGTCACTGGATGCGGTAATATCATAAAAGACTAATTCATCTGCGCCTTCTTCAGCGTAGCGTTTGGCGAGAGGGACAATATCGCCAATAATCTCGTGATTACGAAATTGCACCCCTTTCACCACTTGGCCATCTCGTACATCTAAACAAGGCACAATACGTCTTGCTAACATGTTTTTACTCCTTGCTTAGTTTGCCCAGCATTGAAAGGCGTCATCTGCCGTGAATTTACCATCTAGTAATGCGCGGCCAACAATGACACCAGCAACCCCACTGCCTTTTAAGGCGGCGATATCATCAAGGTTGCCAATACCACCTGAAGATTGAAATTTCACTTGAGGGTACTGGGCGCATAAATCTATATACAAATCGACGTTAGATCCTGTCAAAGTGCCATCACGCGAAATATCCGTGCACAATACATGCTGTAAGCCTACTGTTAAAAAATCAGTGAGTAATGCTTCAATACTGATGCCAGAATCTTCTTGCCAACCAGAAACAGCAACATGACGGTTACCTGCCGCGTCTATGTTTACATCCAGTGCTAAAACGATGTGTTCGGCACCGTATTTTTCAATCCAGCTTTTTACCAATTCGGGGTGTTTAACGGCAGTCGATCCAATAACCACACGCTCAGCACCTGCGTTCAGTAAATCTGCTACATCTTGTTCCGTGCGAACACCACCGCCAATTTGTACTTTGGCTGGGGTGCTTGCCAGCAGGCGACTAATTAAATCTAATTGACGTGAAGAGGTGTCTTTAGCCCCTGTTAAATCAACAAGGTGAAGCCAATTTGCGCCTGCTTGGTGGTAAAGATCAAATTGCTCTGCAGGGTCGACGTTGTATTCTGTTACTTGGCCATAGTCGCCTTGAAACAGGCGGACGACTTGGCCATTAATTAAATCGAGAGCGGGAATAATCATCCTAAATCCTTTTATAATTTTTTTGCTGGCAGTGGACGCAGTTATGCTGACATTTCTAAAAAGTTCTTAATTAATTGAGCGCCAGCTTTACTTGAACGCTCAGGATGGAATTGGACACCGTAATAATTCCCGCTTTGAATTGCTGCACTAAAAGGTTGACCGTATTCGCACTGCGCAATTGTGTAACTGGCATCATTAACTGGCATGGCGTAACTATGAACAAAATAAAAATAGCTACCAGATGGAATGTCTTTAAATAACGGATGACCTTCACTTGGCGTTATGGTGTTCCACCCCATGTGTGGCAAGGGAAAATCACCAGTTTCCAGCTTTTTAATTGGCGCATCACACAGGCCAAGGCAATTAACTAATGATTGACCACTTTGTCCCTGTTCTTCAGAGACGGCCCCAAGTAACTGCATTCCTAAACAGATGCCCAGTAACGGCTTATCAACCTGCTTAACCAGCGAGACGAGATCTCGTTCATGCAGGTTTTTCATCGCTTCACTTGCGGTTCCTACGCCAGGTAGAAATAGCTTATCTGCCCCAAGTACGACATCGCTATCTTTACTCACGGTAACGCTATACCCAAGTCTTTCAATGGCAAAGCGCACTGAAGAAACATTTGCACAGCCTGTATCAATAATGACGATTTTCTGATTGGCATACGCCATTACAACACTCCTTTACTGCTTGGTAATTCGCTGCCATTCACTGCGATAGCCTGACGCAAGGTGCGGCCAAAAGCTTTAAATAGGCTTTCGACAATGTGGTGATCATTTGCACCTGTCGATGACAGGTGTAAGGTGCACGCTAAGGTATCGGTTAATGATCTGAAAAAGTGTGACACCATCTCGGTAGACAGATCGCCCACTTGCTCACGACTGAACTCTGCATCGAATTTAAGGTATGGACGGCCTGATAAATCCAGCGCACATTGTGCTAAACATTCATCCATTGGCAGGCTAAAACCAAAGCGGCCAATACCACGTTTGTCACCCAGTGCATCTTTTAGTGCTTGTCCAAGGGCTAACGCTGCATCTTCAACACTGTGGTGATCGTCGATGTGTAAATCACCTTCCACGTTCAGCTGCATCTGAAAGCCACCGTGGGTCGCAATCTGATCTAGCATGTGGTCAAAAAAGCCAAGCCCAGTATGAATACTGTTGCCACCGGTTTCATCTAAGTTCACACGAACACGGATATCCGTTTCTTTAGTTGTTCGAACAACTTCGGCGATCCTTGGGCTTGTCGTGAGATCTTTAACGATCTGTTGCCAATTTAGTGTGGTGCTATCTGATGGTGCGGGATTGTATTGAATGCCGCGAATAGCCATATTCTCAGCCAGTTGAAGATCTGTTTCACGATCCCCAATAACCGCAGATGTTGCGAAATCTACCCGACCTTGCTGAAGATAATCTTTAACTAACCCTAATTTGGGCTTACGGCAACTGCAGTTCGCACTATCAAAGTGCGGGCAGATCAGTACATCAGCAAATTTGACGCCCTGCGATTCGAAAATTTCCATCATCATATCGTGTGGGGCATCAAAATCTGCTTGTGGATAGGCATCTGTGCCTAAGCCATCTTGGTTAGTCACCATAACTAAGGTGTAACCTGCATCTTGTAGTTTCAATAATGCTGGAATGACAAAAGGTTCTAGCTTGAGTTTATCTAGACGATCAACTTGAAAGTCTACTGGTGGCTCTACAATTAAGGTGCCATCACGGTCAATAAATAAAATCTTTTCCTTGCTCACAGTGCTGTCCTTAATTATCTGGTTTGTACTAATTGTTCACGAATAAAGGCGAGGGTCTTTTCGCATTCATCACGGTTACCAACACTGATTCGAATACAGTTTGGTACAGGAGAGCGGCGCAGAATGATCCCGCTCTCCCACAGTGCTTGGAAAAGTCGGTCTGCATCTTGGAACTCAACTAAGAGATAATTACCGTAACCGTCATAGACTTTTACGCCTTCAAGCATGCCAAGACCGGCTTGAAGGTAAGCGCGGTTTGCGCTCAAATCTAAAACTTGAAACTTCGTTCTTGCTAATCCACCAGGTGACAGTGCTTGCAGGGCAATGTCGGCAACAGGAATAGGTACAGGGTAGGGGGCAATCACTTTTAATAGCAGCTCGATAATTTCAGGGCTGGCTAACGTAAAGCCACAGCGTAAACCCGCAAGTGCAAAAGCTTTGGATAAGGTGCGTAGAATCACTAGATTCGGGTAATCAGCGAGTAAATCCACGGTAGAGGCTTCTGGGCAAAAATCGATATATGCTTCGTCCATCACCACTATTGCACGGTTCGCTGTCATTGCGAGTAGACGCTCTATATCGGTGCGATCAATCAGGTTCCCTGTTGGGTTGTTTGGGCTACAAACAAACACGACTTTGACGGTATCAAGGTTTGCTTCTATCGCATTAAGGTCGAGCTGCCAATCTGCTGTTAACGGTACAATTTTATTGCCAATATCAAATGTTTCTGCGCTGATGCCATACATACCGTAAGTGGGTGGGCAATATAGAATACTGTCTTTATTTGGCTCGCAGAAGGTACGGATCAGTAATTCAATACCTTCATCTGCACCACGGCTGGTTAATACTTGTTCTTTTTTTACGCCTGCATAATCGGCGTAAGCTTGGAGTAATGCTTCAGGCTGACAGCTGCTATAGCGGTTTAATCGATTGCAGCTGATGCTGTAATCGTTGGCGAAAGGGGATTCATTAGCGTTGAGCCAAATATCGCCGCAGCCACCAAGGCGGCGTGCCGATTGGTAAGGCGTCAGTGCCTGAACCGTTTTTCTAGCCAGCTTGGTAATGGTCATGATATTTCCTTTGTTGTTTCGTCTGTGTTATTCGCTGCTTTAAGTGCGGCATTCAGTTTTTCGATCCGAATAGTTACAGCGCGTTTATGGGCATCTAAACCCTCTGCTTCTGCGATTGTTGTAACCGTCGGTGCCAGTTGTTGTAGCCCTGTTGCACTCAATTCTTGTACAGTCATGCGTTTACTAAAATCCGCGAGGCCAAGGCTTGAGTAGGTACGGGTATAGCCGTAGGTCGGTAGTACGTGGTTAGTGCCCGAAGCATAATCACCGACAGATTCGGGTGACCAATCACCTAAGAAAATAGATCCCGCATTGTCTAGTAATGGGACTAAATCACGTGGATTACGGGTTTGAACAATTAAGTGCTCAGGCCCGTAGTGGTTAGAAATGGCGATGCACTGCGTCAGTGTTTCAGCCACGATCAGCAGACTCGATCCTAGCGCTTGGCGTGCGATATCAGCACGAGATAATAGCGCTAATTGTTGCTGAATAGCATCCGCTGTTCGGTCGGCTAAACTCGGGTCAGGTGTCACTAAAATAACTTGTGAATCAGGGCCATGCTCAGCTTGGCTTAACAAATCTGCCGCGATGAAGTCTGGATCGGCGGTTTCATCTGCAATCACTAATACTTCAGAAGGACCTGCAGGCATATCTATCGCCGCACCACGAAAATCATTGCTTACTTGGCGCTTCGCTTCCGTCACATAGGCATTGCCCGGACCAAAGATTTTATCAACCTTACAGATACTCTCTGTGCCATAAGCCATCGCAGCTACGGCTTGTGCCCCACCAGCGTTATACACCTCAGTTATCCCACACAGCTTTGCAACGTAGAGAATTTCGTCTGCAATCGGCGGCGGTGAACAGAGTACAACTTGGCGACACCCTGCAATTTGTGCAGGAATACCGAGCATTAA
Organism: Photobacterium sanguinicancri; assembly: GCF_002265265.1. GTDB lineage: Bacteria > Pseudomonadota > Gammaproteobacteria > Enterobacterales > Vibrionaceae > Photobacterium > Photobacterium sanguinicancri. Next base: position 14,765 of record NZ_NOIF01000069.1, on the reverse strand, counting down.
AACGGTTGATGGTAGCGGTGCGCTACCGCCGGGAATATATAAACCAACAGAGTTAATTGGGCGTGTCACTTGCTCGCAGACTACACCTGGCTGGGTTTCTACTCGCAGCGTTTTCGGTTTTTGCGCCTGATGAAAACAACGGATATTATCGTAAGCCTGCTGAAGCGCTTGTTTCATTTCTGGGCTTAGTCGATCACTTGCTGCATTGATTTTATCTTGTTCAACCTGGATAGACTCAGGACGAATCCGATCAAATCTTTCGGTTAACTCAGTTAATGCTTCATCGCCACGCTGACGAATATCTGCAATCACCTGAGCAACTGTCGCGGTGATGTTTGCACCTTCTGTAATCGCAGGGCGTTGCAATAACCCTTCTTGTTGCGATTCGCTCAATGTTTGCCAAACTAAGGTTTTCATGATGATTACTCCATCATTTTTTCAATTGGCAGTACCAGAATTGAGCTAGCGCCAAGTTCTTTCAGCTGTTCCATCGTTTCCCAGAATAAGTTTTCAGAGCTAACAAGGTGAACAGCCACACGGTTGTTGTCTTGAGATAGTGGCAACACTGTTGGGTCTTCTGCGCCAGGTAATAGTGCTTTGATTTGGTCAAGGCGTTCAGTGGGGGCGTGCAGCATAATGTATTTCGATTCTTTGGCTTGAATAACACCTTGCATACGGGTGAGCAGGCGATTGATGAGTGCTTGTTTTTCATCGCTAAGCGCGCGGGTACACTGAATCAGAACGGCTTTTGAGCGTAAGATAACTTCCGCTTCTTTTAGGCCGTTGGCTTCAAGTGTTGCGCCTGTAGAGACTAAATCGCAGATGGCATCGGCAAGACCTGCACGAGGAGCGACTTCAACCGAACCGTTGAGCATACAAGTGCTAAATTTCACGCCTTGTTGATCCATATAGCGCTTAACGAGTTGTGGGTAAGTGGTAGCAATGCGTTTGCCTTGTAGATCTTGTGGGCCTTGGTATTCGTCATCTTTGTTGATAGCGATAGATAGGCGGCAACCCCCAAAGTCTAAACGACGCAGTTTTACATAGTCATTGGGTTCATTGCGCGCAGCACGCTCAAGAGCAACTTCTTCGAGTTCATTTTCACCAATGACGCCCAAGTCAACAACTCCATCCATAATTAGTCCTGGGATGTCATCGTCACGAACCAGTAACAAATCAATGGGCATATTTTCTGCGTGAACGACTAAACGTTCACCAACCATATTGAATTTAACGCCACAGCGTTTAAGTAGGTCTTGGCACTCTTTGCTTAAGCGGCCTTTCTTTTGAATTGCGATACGAAGTCGTTGTGTTTGCATGCTGCTATCCCTATTTCTTTAAGCTGGTGCTTATTAATTTTGAGCTAATCCATTGTGCTAAAACGAAAAAACCCTTGGAAACTTTGGCTTCCAAGGGTCTTGAATTCTGTATTCTTATTGACCACTGGAAGAGGTGTTCTTCGTCTTCCAGAGTGAGGCGTATCCTCCCGAAAGACTAATCAGGATGGTGATGATGATGTAGGTTAATCATTTCGATACGCATAATTATGAACTCTGAATAAATTGCTATTTAATTTTCGCTTGTCATTTACACTAACGAAGCTCATCAGAATTTGCAACATGGTTTTTAAATAAAAATTGATTATTTCGCTAATAATCTAGAAGCCTTGGTAAAACAGTAAGTTAAAAATGCGTCTAAACATAAATATCTAGCAACCCTTTATGGTGGGGCTTTTTTCGGGGAGGGTGTTCTTGTTCGTTTTTTTGTTGCTTTTCATGGTTTTTAACGCGTTGTTTGCGCTCATCAAGTGCGGCTGATTTTTCAGTTTTCTCCAGCGGGTGGCGAGTAGGGTAAGGCAGATGATTATTCGGATTGATCATAGCATTGTCTCTACATCAGAACAGATGCTTACTTTATCGACAATGCTTGTGTCTTTATTGAGCGATTTTTCAACGTGAGGTAATAAATTGGAGGTTTTATCACGAAAGGTTGAAACAGAGTGAAATCAATTGATTGAGTTCACTCGCTGTCAGGAGGGGCTGGAAGTCAGTATTTAGTGTGGGTGTTAGCCGCAGCACTTTTTGTATTTTTTACCGCTACCGCAGACACAAGGATCATTACGGCCAATTTTATCTGGATTAGCGATAGGCTGCTGAGGAGCTGCGTTTGGTATTAATTCAGGATCAAGCTCGTTTTCTTGCTTTGGGTATTCACCGTCGATGTAATACCACTGCGTAACACCGTCGGTTGCCTCTTTAAGGAAGCGTGAACGCTCAGCTAAGCAAAATTGTTCATTATCATCTTGGTAGAAGGCTTCGAATTCAACAAACCCTTCACCGGAATCTGCTATTTCGCTATTGATAACGTTTAAGCCTAACCATTGTGAATTCACCGAATCTGCAATTGCATCACGGTAATCTTCAGCATGGCAACTTGGATGATAAGTCGCTACCACATAATCAACCAGTCCAAGTACGTGTGCACTGTATCGAGACCGCATGAGCTGCTCTGGGTGAATAGCAAGGGCTGGGTTTTGGTGAATAGGCTGGCAACAGTGAGATAACGGTTGTTGGCTACCACAAGGGCATAGAGTATTAGACATCTGGTTTCGTCATTGTCCTTTCAAAAGCAGTCGCCCATTTTACCGAACTCATATAAGCATCGGCAACATCGCTTTCTTTTAATTTTAGAGCCGAAGTACACTGGTTTACGCTATCCCAATCCGCAGTATCGTAAGCCATCGCTAATTTAAGTAGCATGCCCAGTGAACCTGTGTGATCTAACAGCGCTTCTTTTATTTCGCTACTGAGTGGTAATAACAGCAACAATTCATTTAGTGGTTGATCAAGCAGTGAATCCAATAATGAAAATAACCCCATTAAGAAAGCTTGATTACTTGAAATGTTGAGAGGTGATCGGGCACCTAGACGCTCACAAAACTGTGCGCGTTGCAGTGAAAGGTTATAGAGTGATTGTGGTTTATTTTCTAATGCATGCGATGTTGCAACAAACGTAATGAACCGACGTAGTCGTTCTTCGCCTAAATAGACCAGAGCTTGTTTGAATGATGAGATCGGCTTCGCGCGAATAACAAACATGCCGTTAACGTGACGTAGTAATTTATACGAAAGTGATACGTCAGTAGCGATAATCTCTTCAATCTTATTGTAATCGACTTCTGATTGACAAATTTCTTGATACAAACGGAGTGTCGTTAAACTCGATGGGCTTAATGATTTACGTTGAAGCATTTCAGGCTTACTAAAAAAATACCCTTGGAAAAAATCAAATCCGGCATCCTTTGCACGAACGAATTCTTCGTAAGTTTCTACTTTTTCAGCAAGATATTTAATTTTAATTGTTTTATGCAAGCGAATAAAAAGCATGCACTTTTCAATAGGAGTAACTCTAATATCAAACTTAATGATATGGATATAGGGAATGAAGCGCTTCCACTCAGGAGAGGGAATAAAGTCATCCAATGCTAACGTATATCCTTTTTGGTTCAGTTCAATAACCGCTTCTAACAATTCATCATTAGGCTCACAGGTTTCCAAAATTTCGATAATAAAACTTTTCTTCGGAAAGAGCAGCGGTACACGTTGAATTAAACTCGCATGGGGGAAGTTTACGAAGCCTCGCTTGCCGCCAGTAACCTGATTGCTTCCAGATGAGAAAAAATTATCAATAAGCAAACGATTGGTTGCGGTTTCATCACAGATATTAGGGAAGCTGTTTTCAGGACCATCGCGAAAAAGTAACTCATAACCAATAGTCACTTTGTCTTTATTAAGTATCGGTTGTCGAGCGAGGTATGAATACATGGAAAGTATCTGGTAAACACGGCTGAGAATTTGCAAAATTATAGCGAAAAAAACCTATTACGCCTAGCGTTTATCATTCTTTTAGTGAATACATGACTGTAAAACGTGAGTTCGTATCACTCAAGGTAATGATAAATTTGATATTAAGCATGGCGAGTCATTTTATTATGATGAATAATGCTTTTTTGTATTAGTAACCGTATTAAATATGTCTCTCTTAACTATGATACAAGCTGGATTGCTTGTAGGTGGTGCGGTTTTTATCGTTATGCTTTTTAATTCATGGCGCAAAAACCGAAAGCAGGAAGCTGAAACGAAAATATTACCAATTGCCTTTATTGGTGGCTTCGCAAACTTTTGCGACACACTAGGTGTGGGTAGTTTTGCAATAAAAACGGCAGGATATAAACAGTTTAAGTTAATTGATGACAAGTTATTACCAGGAACATTAAATTGCCAAGCTGTATTAGCAACAGTGGCGCAATCGCTTATATTTTTAACCGCAGTACAAGTTGATTCGATTACATTGGTGAGTTTAGTGGTTGCAGCTTGCTTAGGGGCTACAATTGGTGCTCGCATTGTTTCGAATTGGGATCGGCAAGTTATTCGGTTAGTTATGGGCTGTGCATTAATGGTGGTTGCTACATTAATGCTGGCTGGGCAGCTTAAATTATTCCCTTTAGGTGGATTGGAACTTGGGCTTAGTGGCTGGAAGTTAGCGATTGCTATTGCTGGTAATTTCTTATTCGGAGCCCTAATGACCGTCGGTATTGGTTTATATGCGCCTTGTATGACGATGATTTATTTACTAGGTATGCACCCACTAGCTGCTTTCCCTATCATGATGTGTTCTTGTGCATTCTTGACGTTCTTTTCTGCGGGAAGCTTTCTTCGTATGGATAGGGTGAATTCACGTGCTGCTGTTGCTGTTGCCATTTCTGGCCCTATTGCTGTAATTATTGCTGCGTATTTAGTGAAGTCGTTGGATTTACATCTTTTAGCATGGCTCGTTATCGGCGTTGTTTTGTATACATCCGTTACTATGTTCCGCTCATGGTTACAGGGGCGACAAACGTTCGCGACAGCATAAAGTGGAGCTGTTGGCTTTAGTTTTGTTATATCGATATATTTAACAAGAGTTATTGGGTCGAGAATTTAAAAGGTACGCGATGCGTACCTTTTTTGTGTCTGATTTTTATAGCAATTAACCAAACTGACGAGTTTGTAGTTCGCTACTTTCTGGTGTAATCACTAATACAGAGCCGTGATCATACCAATCACCAAGTACAGTACGTGTTGCCGCTTGACCGTTTACATCTAATTGATGGACGTTAGGGCGGTGGGTATGACCATGAATCATATGGTTGACTTGGTAAGCTTGCAGCATGTCTAACACTGCAGTTGCATCAACATCCATGATATCAGCATCTTTTCGTTGGTTGTTCTCGCTGCTACTACCGCGCATTTTTGCGCCAATTTTTAAGCGTCGATTGAGTGGTAAACACATGAACAACCATTGAATAAAACGGTTATGAACTTTTTTGCGATAGCGTTGGTAATCAATATCTTGTACGCACAACGTGTCGCCATGCAAAATGAGTGTCGGGGTGCCATATAGGTCGATCACCGTATGCTCATTTAATAACTGAACGCCTGTTTCCTGACTGAATCTTTTTCCAATTAAGAAATCGCGATTGCCATGAATGAAAAAACAGGGGATGCCGCTGTCGGTTAACTGCTTGAAAGCATGCTTAACTTGTTGGTGAAAAGGGGAGTTGTCGTCATCGCCTATCCACATTTCAAAAAGATCACCGAGCACATACAAGGCATCAATGTCCGCTGTTTCATTTGCCATAAATTGCAAGAAACAGTTCGTGATGTCAGGGCGGTCGGCACTAAGGTGAAGATCTGCAATAAAAAGAGTTGTCATAAATAAAAGCAAGGGTGGCTAAAGCCACCCCTGATAGAAGATTACTCTTCGATAGTCACGTCGTTGATCAGTACTTCTTCAACTGGTACGTCTTGGTGAACGTAACCCCAGTTGCCAGTAGAAACCGCTTTGATTTTGTTTACTACATCCATACCTTCAACAACTTCAGCGAATACACAGTAACCCCAACCGTCAGGCGTTTCTGATTTGAAATCTAGGAATTTGTTGTCGTTCACGTTAATGAAGAACTGAGAGCTTGCTGAATGCGGCTCCATTGTACGTGCCATAGCAAGTGTACCCACTTTGTTGCTTAGGCCGTTGTTTGCTTCATTTTTGATTGTTGCGCGAGACTCTTTTTCTTCCATGCCAGATGCCATACCGCCACCTTGAACCATGAAACCATCGATTACACGGTGGAAGATAGTGCCATTGTAGAAACCGTCACGGCAGTACTGCATGAAGTTTGCACATGTTTCTGGTGCTTGTTCTTCGTTTAGTTGAATTTTGATGTCACCAAAAGTTGTGTGAAGCGTTACCATGAGATTGTCCTTTAACTGGATGTCTGTACGTTAAGTATTGAATTTTATCGTACTAAGGGATGCCGTCAATATCATTTAACTATAGGTGATAATACCGTCAAAAGTATTAGCTACCAATGTCGTGTGAATTCTAAACAATCTTGGTCACATGAGCGGTAATTGACACCAGAAAAGAAGAGTGTCTAATCGACGGTTGGATATATTTAATACTATGATGATTCTAAATTGCGTAAAAAATGTTAATGATTTTAATTAGATAGCGTCAAATAAAGTGCGTTAGGTAGTAACTTGGCGCTCGAACGAATATGAAGGCTTATTTTTCCTTGCCTTAATAAGTCATAAAAGGTGTAATTGCTATAAATCTGTAACCCCTAACATGAGCAATGACAAGACATGCTAAAGATCTATAACTCACTCTCACGACAAAAAGAAGAATTTACACCAATTCAGCCTGGCAAAGTAGGCATGTACGTTTGTGGGGTGACCATTTACGATTTGTGTCACATTGGTCATGGCCGTACGTTTGTTTCTTTTGATGTTGTATCTCGTTACTTACGATACTCTGGTTACGATCTAACATTTGTTCGTAATATCACTGATATTGATGACAAAATCATCAAGCGTGCAGCAGAAAACGGTGAAAGCTGTGATTCACTGACTGAGCGCTTAATCGGTGAAATGTACGCTGACTTTGACGCACTTGGTATGAAACGCCCAGATGTTGAGCCACGTGCAACACAATTTATTGCTGAAATCATCACGCTGTGTGAACGTTTGATCGAACGTGGCTTTGCTTACGTTGCAGACAATGGCGATGTTATGTTTGAAGTTAGCAAGTACGATGCTTATGGTCAGCTATCTAAGCAAGATCTTGACCAACTTCAGGCAGGTGCGCGTGTTGATATTGAATCTGCAAAACGTAGCCCACTTGATTTCGTATTATGGAAAATGTCTAAGCCTGGTGAACCGACTTGGGAATCACCATGGGGTGAAGGGCGTCCGGGTTGGCACATCGAATGTTCAGCAATGAACTCGGCAATTCTTGGCGATCACTTTGATATTCATGGTGGTGGCTCAGATCTACAATTCCCACACCACGAAAATGAAATCGCACAATCATGCTGTGCGACAGGCTCTAAGTATGTAAATACTTGGATGCACAGCGGTATGGTGATGATCGATCGCGAAAAAATGTCAAAATCGCTAAATAACTTCTTCACTATCCGTGATGTATTAGCGCACTACGATCGTGAAACTGTTCGTTACTTCCTAATGTCTGGTCACTACCGTAGCCAATTGAACTACAGCGAAGATAATCTAAAGCAGGCACGTTCTGCTCTTGAGCGTCTATATACGTCATTGCGTGGTTTAGACACTGATGCTGTTGCTGCTGGTGGCGAAGAGTTCGTTGCTCGCTTTAAAGCCGCGATGGATGACGATTTCAATACACCAGAAGCGTACTCAGTACTATTTGACATGGCGCGTGAAGTAAACCGTCTTAAAGCCGACGATTTAGCGGCGGCCTCTGTACTTGGTGCTCGTATGTGTGAACTGGCTGATGTACTTGGTTTGCTTTCTCAAGATCCTGAAGCTTTCCTTCAAGGTGGCGCAGCAGGTCAAGACGATGTCGCTGAAATTGAAGCACTGATTCAGCAGCGTTTAGATGCGCGTGCTGCAAAAGATTGGACTGCAGCTGATGAAGCGCGTGACAAGTTGCTCGCAATGAACATCATTCTAGAAGACGGCGCGCAAGGTACAACGTGGCGTCGTAAATAAGCAGTTAAATACACTGTGACAGTTTGATTGAACCGCTCTTTATGAGCGGTTTTTTTTCGTCTGTTTTTTTGTACATACTTTTTGAGGCTTAGCATACTTGTCGAGGTGTTTGCGTAACTAGACTGTTGAATTAAGTCATAAAGTTTGATCTTGTGTCATTATTCGAAACTGTTATGAGCAATATCGAGCGAATTTGGTCACACAAACAAAATATTCACCAAATTTAATATCGATTACACATTATTATGTTGTTGTTTGTTTCTAACGAACATTTAAATCCAATAACAAAAGGTTAAGGACAATAATAATGAAAAAGATGTGTCTTGTTGCAGCCGTGAGTTGTGCTCTTATTTCCCCTTTTACAGTGGCGCAAACTGATTCCGATAAAATTGTTGTGGCTCACCGTGGTGCTTCAGGTTATTTACCTGAACATACTTTGCCTGCTAAAGCGATGGCGTATGCGATGAAGCCTGATTTCATCGAGCAAGATGTTGTAATGACCAAAGATGATCAGTTGGTAGTTTTACATGATCACTATTTGGATCGAGTTACGAATGTAGCCCAAGTTTTCCCTAAGCGTGCACGAGATGATGGTCGCTACTATGCGATTGATTTTACGTTGGCTGAAATCAAGCAATTAAGTGTAACTGAAGGCTTTAATGTAAAAGACGGTAAGCAAGTTCAAGGCTTCCCTGAGCGTTACCCTATGTGGAAATCGGACTTTAAAGTACCGACTTTCCAACAAGAAATTGAAATGATCCAAGGGCTAAACAAGACACTGGGCTACGATATTGGCCTGTACCCTGAAATTAAAGCCCCTTGGTTCCACCGCCATGAAGGTAAAGACATTAGTAAAGCTGTGCTCAAAGTATTAAAAGAGTACGGCTATACCGACAAAGACAGCAACGTATATCTACAGACGTTTGATTTCAATGAGCTAAAACGTATTCATGATGATCTGATGCCAGCGATGAACATGGATCTAAAATTGGTTCAGTTAATGGCTTATACCGATTGGAATGAAACTATGGTCTATGACGCCAAAGGTAAAGCACAGCCGTACGATTATGACTGGATGTTTGAAAAGGGCGGAATGAAAACGCTTGGTAAGTATGCTGACGGCATTGGTCCATGGAAACCTATGGTTGTTTCAGACGCATCAACTAAGGGTAATATTAAGCTGACAGGCTTAGTGAAAGCGGCGCACGCAGAAAGCATGGCTGTTCACCCATATACTTTCCGTAAAGATGAAGGTCGTATACCGGCTTACGCGGAAAACTTTGAAGATATGCTTGATATTTTCTACAACACTGCCAACGTCGATGGGGTGTTTACTGACTTTCCTGATATCGCTGTAGAGTTTATTTCGAAGCATGAATAAAAGCACAATTGAGACAAGCAACGATTAAGCTATTGGCTAGGTTTATCGTTTTTTGATTCATAAAAGGGAAATACGCATTGCTGCTGTTAAGCAATCTGCGTATTCCCTTTTTTTATTGTTACTGTTTCATCGAGTAATACTGATACAACAGCTACACGTTTTCGGGCAGGTGAGTACCACACTCTTTACAATAATGAGCATCGGTTTCATGGCCGCTGGTGGCACAGTTAGGGCAGCGAATAAGCTCTCGACTAACACGCATTTCTTGGTTTAACTCAGCTGTAATAATACCGGTTGGTACAGCCAAAATTGAGTAGCCCAATAACATCGTCAGAGAGGCGACAAATTTCCCTAATACAGTATGAGGTACTAAGTCGCCGTAACCCACCGTTGTGATTGTGACAATCGCCCAGTAAATGCTTTGCGGAATACTGGTGAAGCCATTATCTGGCCCTTCGATAACGAACATCAATGAGCCAAACACTGTGACTAAAATAGACACAGAGCTGAAGAACACAAATATTTTCCGCTGAGCATGCTTGAGCGAGCGCAGTAATATATTGGAATCACGTAGGTATCTAACTAACTTAAGTACTCTAAATATCCGCAATACACGTATTAAACGAATAATCAGTAGGTAGTTTGCTCCCGGCACAAAGAACGCAATATAAGCGGGAATGATAGCGATTAAGTCAACAAGGCCATAAAAGCTGCGTGCGTAGGCAAGAGGCTTTGGAGAGCAGTATAAGCGTAGTATGTACTCAATCGTAAAGAGTAATGTAAAGCCAAACTCAATGTAGAGTAGTGCAGTACTAAAGCGGGCTTCAAAACTGGCAACTGATGACAAAATCAGAACGATTTCAGAGCTGATGATGGCGATGATTAACGCGATATCAAAGCGCTGACCGCCTTTGCTTTGCGTTCCGAAAATAATGTCGTAGAGCTTCGTTCTTAATGGTGATGTAGACATAACGCACTTCTAATTATGTGGCCAATGATTTCTTTAAATGTGTATTTCTGACTATTGAGAGTAGTTTAAAACTGGATTGGTATTAGCCAGCTCCATCATTATATTGCAGGTATGAAATATAATGATTTGGCTTAATGTTGGCAAAGGCTTAATAAAAGGATGATCGATAAATTGCGTTGGGTCGATAGCATAAAAAAAGGAAACCATTCTGCATGATCTCCTTTTGTGAAGATGAGTTTTCGTAATGTGGTTAGCCACTTAACCCTGGGAAAAGAGAGCGTAAGCCTGTTGCAATAAACTCAACACCAAGCGCTCCAAGGATTAACCCCATAATACGAGTAATAACGTTGATGCCAGTTTGGCCTAAGAAGCGCACTATGATCGGAGCGCTTCTGAAAAGTAGCCAACAACTAAATGCAAACAGAGCAATGGTAACCGCGATACCAATCGTACTGGTGAAACCTGGGTAGCGAGCTCCATAAACGATGGTCGAACTTATTGCACCAGGCCCCGCCATTAGTGGCATAGCTAAAGGAACAACGCCAATTTGTTCACGGCTGATAGATTCTGACTTCTCTTGTTTATTTTGCTTATCCTCACCAAGCTTACCGCTCATCATTGAAAATGCGATGCTCATCAATAACAAGCCACCCGCCACGCGGAAGGAATCGAGTGAGATACTGAACATATCCAGTAAGAATTGCCCTGCTAACAACGACACCGTCAAAATCACCGTGACAGCGATGTTGGCAGTATAAGCTGTTTTATTGCGCTCTTCTGGACCCATATGAGCAGTTAAAGATACGAACACAGGCATGATACCAATAGGGTTTACAGCCGCGATCAGACCGACAAAGAATTGGAGGTAAATAGCAAATTCAATGGGTTGCATAGGTTAATCATCATTCGAGAGTAAGAACTACTGGAGCGGTTTCACCATGAAGGTGAGGTGGCGAATCCAACGTGATCAATCTGCCTAAAAATGCAAATTCATGCATATGTTAAATGGCATGAAATAGGACAAAGCAGCGAATTGTCGATATTTTAAGCCAAACTATTGCTAATCACCAATAAAATAAAAGTAATTTTGAGCAATAACAGGAATTAATTACGTATGCCTGTTATGCCATTGTTAATCGAGTTTTGACGCATTACTCTTTAGTGGTGAATTACGTGCTAGTCACTTATGAAACAAAGTTTGAGCGAAGTGGTATTTTTTTTGTGATTGCAATCACAAATGACGTTGATATGTGTAAAATTTGTAGGAATATTACGTAATATTTCATTCTGTAGAGCGTGAAACTTTTTATGAATAGGTTGTAAAAGATAGCGACTTGGTCGCAAAAACTACGATTAACTTATTGTTTTTACATGATGTAAATCTGATTTTGACAATTAATACCTCAAATGGGTTACAAGTGATCTAAATCAAATTATTTCGGAGTGTGAAATAATATAATCAGTTTTGAAAGCAATTTACTAAGTATGGGTGTTGCTGTGATGTAACGTAATTTCGTTATTACTGCAGCTCAATAGGATTTGAAACCTATCCTTACTAAAAAGTTTTCAATATTAAGTTAGGAGTTAACTATGCCTGTAACAAATATGGCTGAACTAGATGCAATGGTTGCACGTGTTAAAGCGGCTCAGAAAGAGTTTGCGACTTTCTCTCAAGAGAAAGTAGATGCAATCTTCCGTGCAGCTTCCCTAGCGGCAAATAATGCGCGTATCCCTCTAGCTCAACAGGCTGTTGCTGAATCTGGTATGGGTATTGTTGAAGATAAGGTTATTAAAAACCACTTCGCTTCAGAATTTATCTATAACAAATACAAAGACGAAAAAACATGTGGTGTTTTGGAAGAGAACAAAGAGTTCGGCACCATGACTATCGCAGAACCAGTTGGGATCATTTGTGGTATCGTACCAACAACCAACCCAACATCTACAGCAATCTTCAAATCTCTAATCTCTCTTAAAACACGTAACGCGATCATCTTCTCGCCACACCCTCGTGCTAAAAACTCAACAAATGATGCTGCTAAGCTAGTACTTGATGCTGCTGTTGCTGCTGGTGCGCCAAAAGATATTATTGGCTGGATCGACCAACCGTCTGTTGAATTATCTAATGCACTAATGAAGCACGATGATATTAACCTTATCCTTGCGACTGGTGGTCCAGGTATGGTTAAAGCGGCTTACTCTTCAGGTAAACCAGCTATCGGTGTTGGTGCGGGTAACGTACCTGTTGTTATTGATGAAACTGCTGATATCAAGCGTGCAGTAGCATCTGTGCTTATGTCGAAAACATTCGATAACGGTGTAGTTTGTGCGTCTGAGCAAGCTGTTATTGTTATGGATGAAGTTTACGACGAAGTAAAAGCACGTTTTGCTTCTTCTAATGGTTATGTATTGTCGAAAGATGAAGCGAAAAAAGTACGTAAAGTACTGCTTATCAACGGCAACTTAAATGCAGATATCGTTGGTCAACCTGCAACTAAAATCGCAGAGATGGCTGGTGTTAAAGTGCCTGCTAATACTAAGATTCTTATCGGTGAAGGTGCAGAAGTTTGTGTTGAAGATGAATTCGCACATGAAAAACTGTCTCCTACGCTAGGTATGTTCCGTGCTTCTTCTTTTGAGAACGCGGTAGAACAAGCCGTTAAAATGGTAGAGCTTGGCGGTATCGGCCACACATCTGGTCTATACACTAACCAAGATGTAAATGCTGACCGTATTCGTTACTTCGGTGACAAACTAAAAACTGCACGTATTCTTGTAAATATCCCGACGACTCACGGTGGTATCGGTGACCTTTACAACTTCAACGTAGCGCCTTCTCTAACTCTTGGTTGTGGTTCATGGGGTGGTAACTCTATCTCTGAGAACGTGGGTCCAAAACACCTTATCAACAAGAAAACAGTAGCGAAGCGAGCTGAGAATATGTTGTGGCATAAACTACCAAAATCTATCTACTTCCGTCGTGGTAGCCTTCCAATCGCAATGAGCGATCTAGAAGACAAGAAACGCGCGTTCTTAGTAACAGACCGTTTCCTATTCAACAACGGCTACGCTGACGAAGTTGTATCACTACTTAAAGCACAAGGCATCGAAGTTCAAACTTTCTTCGACGTAGAAGCGGATCCAACGCTATCTGTTGTTGAAAAAGGTGCTGAAGCGATGAAGAGCTTCCAACCTGATGTAATCATCGCACTTGGTGGTGGCTCTCCAATGGATGCAGCTAAAATCATGTGGGTTATGTACGAGCACCCAGATACTCACTTTGAAGAACTAGCAATGCGCTTTATGGATATCCGTAAACGTATTTACAAGTTCCCTAAAATGGGTAAGAAAGCTGAGCTTGTATGTATCACAACAACATCGGGTACTGGTTCTGAAGTTACGCCGTTTGCGGTTGTTACTGATGATAAAACAGGTGCTAAATACCCACTTGCGGATTACGAACTAACGCCACAAATGGCAATTGTTGATGCGAACTTAGTAATGAACATGCCTAAGTCGCTAACAGCATTTGGTGGTTACGATGCAGTAACGCACGCATTAGAAGCCTATGTATCTGTTCTTGCGAACGAATACTCTGATGGTCAGGCACTTCAAGCGCTTAAAATGCTTAAAGAATACCTACCATCAAGCTATGCAAATGGTGCTAACGACCCAATCGCTCGTGAGAAAGTGCATAATGCGGCAACTATTGCTGGTATCGCGTTTGCGAATGCCTTCCTAGGTGTTTGTCACTCTATGGCGCACAAGCTGGGTGCTGAGTTCCATGTACCACACGGCTTAGCTAACGCACTACTTATCTCAAACGTTGTACGTTACAACGCGAACGATAACCCAACGAAGCAAACTGCGTTCTCTCAATACGATCGTCCGCAAGCACGTCGCCGTTACGCTGAAGTTGCTGACCATCTTGGTCTATCTCACGAAGGTGACCGCACTGCACAGAAAATTGAGCGTCTACTAACATGGTTAGAAGAGCTAAAAGTTAACCTAGAAATCCCACTGTCTATCCAGGCTGCTGGTGTTCCAGAAGCTGACTTCCTTGCTAAACTTGACGAACTGTCTGTTGAAGCGTTCGATGACCAATGTACTGGTGCTAACCCACGTTACCCATTGATCAGCGAGCTAAAAGATGTACTAACAGCGGCTTACTACGGTAAAGCTTATGTTGAAGGTGAGACGTTTGAAGGTACGACTGTTATTAAAAAGTCAGAGCCAGTTAAAGCGCCAAAAGCAAAAAAAGAAAAAGCTGACGCTTAATCTTTATTGCTAGCACACTCTTGTTTAAACCCGCCACTTGGCGGGTTTTTTTATGTCTGAATAATAT